>NZ_SCFI01000003.1:0-531944 GCF_022496705.1 Pseudomonas sp. TMW22091 | reverse complement strand
TTCTGGGGAAGCCATCGTATTGCTCAAATTGACAGAGTGACCAAGGTTGTAATATCAGGGAAATCGCTTCGCTAACTGTTCGCTATGTCTCCGAACAAAGTGTTCGCGATGTCCCCGGTCCATACACTCCCGGAGGGAGAGGGACTAAAAGCAAAAGCAGGTGTGCGCAACGACACCGATCAAGTTCCCTCTCCCTCTGGGAGAGGGCTAGGGTGAGGGCTGTGTCCCAGGCTTACCCCGGTCTAAAAACCCCGCTAACCCCCTGAAATACAAGGGATGGCCCACGGCCATTAAAAAAATCGAAAAAAGCCCTCAAGCAACGTGCATTGACGACGATAACTATTACGAAGGTTCTCTAGGCCACACCCGGCGGTTGCCAGGGCCGGAAGCCGCAGTAATTACCCAGTGAGGATTTCGTCATGGCTTTAACCGTAAACACCAACCTTGCATCGCTGAATGTTCAGAACAACCTGAACAAATCCTCGACTGCTCTGTCGACTTCCATGCAGCGCCTGTCTTCCGGCCTGCGTATCAACAGCGCTAAAGACGATGCGGCCGGCCTGCAAATCTCCAACCGTCTGACCAGCCAGATCAACGGCCTGGGCACAGCGATCAAGAACGCCGGTGACGGTATCTCCATTGCGCAAACCGCTGAAGGCGCAATGCAGGAATCCACCAACATTCTGCAAACCATGCGTACCCTGGCTCTGTCGTCTGCCAACGGTTCCCTGAGTGCAGAAGACCGCAAGTCGAACAACGCCCAGTACGCGGCCCTGACTTCGGAACTGACCCGTATTGCAACCACCACCACCTTCGGTGGCAAGAACCTGCTGGACGGCTCGTTCGGTACCACCGCTTTCCAGATCGGTGCCAACGCCAACCAGACCATCAACATGACCATGGGTGATGTGTCGGCTAACAACATCGGTTCACAGCAGATCAAAAGTCTTGCTATTGTGCCGGATGCCACTGGCTTGAAAGCTGGCAAAATCAACGTTACAGGTGCCGGTACAACGACTGAAGTAGAGATGAAGACTGACGGGGCTTCTGCCAAAGAAGTTGCTAAATTGCTGAACGGTGCTGTAGGTGGCCTGGCTGCCACTGCGAGCACCGAAGCGCAATTGTCGATTTCTGCTACTGCCGGTGCGAGTGCCACCGCGCCAGCAAGCTTCAACTTGAAAGTTGGTACTCAAGACGTTGATTTTGTTGGTGTAACCGACCTTGATAGTTTGGCAGATCAGTTGAACTCCAACGCTGCCAAGCTGGGTATCAGTGTTAACTACGATAGCTCTGCTGGCACATTGTCTATCAAATCCGACTCGGGTGAAAACTTCGAATTTACCAGTGCTACAGGCGCTGCGGGCATTTCGGTTAACACCAAAGATGGTGCTGGCAAATATGCTGACGATGCGACAGCGTTGGCAGCTGGTACTGCGAAGACCATTGCTACTGGTGCTATTGCACTGGATTCTTCTAAAGGTTATTCGCTGAGCGGAACTGGCGTTGGCGGCCTTTTTGCTGCAGGAACTCTTGGCGCTGATGGAACTGCAGCTTCCAAAAAAACCACCATCGCCGACACCAGCGTAACCACCGCTGCCGGCGCACAAGACGCCATCGCTGTTATCACTCAAGCGATCGCCAACATCGACTCCCAGCGTGCTGACCTGGGTGCCGTGCAAAACCGTTTCGACAGCACTGTTTCCAACCTGCGCAGCATCTCGGACAACTCCACTGCGGCACGTGGCGCGATCCAGGACGTTGACTTCGCATCGGAAACCGCTCAGCTGACCAAGCAACAAACCCTGCAACAGGCTTCCACTGCAATCCTGTCCCAGGCTAACCAGCTGCCTTCCGCTGTACTGAAACTGCTTCAGTAATTCCAGCGCTTGGTAACAAACGGAGGGGCGCGTTTACGCGCCCTTTTGTGTTTTCAGTGAAGAGGGCAGCGTCATGGACATGAGTGTCAAGCTGAACCACGCTTACTCCGCACCAGTGCAGGTGCTGAACCCATCGGCTGCCAACGCTCAGCCCAAGGCTGAAAGCGTTGAAGCGGACCGCATCCCCCAGCGCGATGAGCTGGAGAAAGCCGTCACGGATATTCGCGAGTTTGTGCAATCGACTCAGCGCAATCTGGATTTCTCCATCGATGACTCCACCGGCGTGGTGGTGGTCAAGGTGATTGCCACTGACAGTGGTGAAGTGATCCGTCAGCTTCCCTCGGAAGCCGCGCTGAAACTGGCGCAAAGTTTGACCAATGCCAACAGCCTGCTGTTTGAAAGCAAGGCCTGAGCTGGCACGAAATTTGTTGCTGTTTGTCTTGAGGCGTTGTTCGTCAACAAAACAGCAGCCACTGGATAAGGAGAAGGATGATGGCAGGTACTACGGTTAGCGGTATCGGTTCGAACGTCGATACTCAGGCGATTGTAAAGTCGTTGGTTGCGGCTGAAAAAGCGCCCAAGCAAACACAAATCAACAACCAATCACTGAAAGCAACCACCACGCTGTCGTCCATCGGTAAGGTGCAGTCGGCCTTGAGCAATTTCCGCTCGGCCCTGGCCACGATGAACACCACCACCATTTTCGGCGGTTTGACCGCCACCTCGTCGGATGAGAAAACCGCCAAGGTGACCTTGAGCGGCAGTGCGTCCAACGGCAGCTTCGCGCTTAAAGTCGAGCAATTGGCTACCGCGTCTAAAATCTCCACCAAGGTTTACGACAAGGGCGCCAGTTCAGTCGTCAATAAAGGCTCCACGCCGAGCAATCTGATCATCAAACAGGGCGATACCAAGTTTGATGTCAGCGTACCGGCCGGGGCGACCTTGCAGCAGGTGCGCGACTCGATCAACAGCCAGTACGGCGCCAAGGGCATCAGTGCCAACATCCTGACCGACGCCAATGGGTCGCGCATGGTCTTGACCACGACTACCATGGGCGAGGGCAGCGACCTCAGTCTGGAAGGTGACAGTGGCCTGGAAGACGCCTTCAAGGTGATCGACCCGCCACAAAACGCCCTGTACAGCATCGACGGCATCGAAATGGTGTCCAGGACCAATAACATTGCCGACGCGATCAGTGGTGTCAGTCTTCAGTTGATTGCGCCAACCGCCAGCGGCGCCGCTGCGACCACGGTGTCGGTGTCCACCAGCTCGACTCAGCTCAAGTCGGCGGTCAAGGGCTTTGTAGATACGTACAACGCCTTGCTGACGGCAATCAATGCCGAGACCAAAGTCACCAAGAGCGAAGACGGCACGCAGACCGCAGGTGCGTTGACCGGGGATGCCACCATGCGCACCCTGACATCAACCTTGCGCAATGAACTCAATGCCATGTCGGGCACCGGTGAATTGAAGTCGCTGGCGCAGTTTGGTGTGAGCACCAACCAGACCTCGGGTTTGCTCGAGATCAACGACAAGAAGTGGGATGCCGCGGTAGCCACCAATGCGTCAGATCTCAAAACCATTTTCACCGGTGACAAAGGCTTGCTGATGCGCCTGCAAAACTCGACGGCTGACTATGCGCGAAGCAATACCGGCATCCTCGCGGCGCGTTCCGCCAGTTTGACCACCAGTCTCAATGACCTGACCAAGCAGCAGACAGCGCTGGAAACACGCATGGACAGCCTGCAGCTGTCGTTGATGGCCAAATACAACGCGATGGACACGCTGGTCGCTCAGATCACGGCATCGGCCACCAGCATGATGACTACGCTGAACTCGCTGAACAATCCTAAATCGACCTGATAAGCCGCGCTCAAGTTCTGTGTCGTCACGTCGACATACAACACAGTGGCGTCTTTTCAGTCGTTTATTTCAAGCGCTTATATTTCCAGCGGTCCCTGTTACGAGGTAGAAACATGAATCCCATGAGAGCCCTTCGCCAGTACCAGAAGGTCAATTCCCACGCTCAGATCTCCGAGGCCAGCCCGCATCGGTTGGTGCAAATGCTGATGCAGGGTGGGCTTGATCGCATGGCTCAGGCCAAAGGGGCAATGGAGCGCGGAGATATTGCGCAAAAAGGCGAATTGCTCGGCAAGGCCATCGACATCATTGTCGGGCTGCGTCAGGGGCTGGATGAAAAAAAGGCCGAAGACCCGGCTTCGATTCGTCAGCTGGATGATCTGTACGAATACATGGGCTCGCGCCTGCTTCAAGCCAACCTGAAAAACGATCCCGAAATCATCGACGAAGTCGCTCGTTTGTTGATTACGGTTAAAAGTGGTTGGGATGAGATCGCGCCTGAGTAAAACCGCCTGAGTAGCCGAGGAGTGCGTTATGAGCCAATTGCAACGAATTCAAGAAACCCGTGATGCGCTGGTCAATGCCCTGGCAGAGCGCAATTGGGAGGCTATTGGCGAGTTGGATTTGGCCTGTCGCCAGTCGGTCGAGAGCGTTCTGGATGAAGCGCCGGTGGACGAGGCTGTACTGCGCGAGAATCTGGAGGGGTTGTTGGTGGTTTATCGCATGCTGTTGGAGGCTGCGACAGGCGAGCGGCAGCAGTTGGTCGATCAGATGTCTCAGATCAACCAAGCAAAAAATGCATCAAAGGTTTACCATCTATTCGGTTAAGGCATAAAAAATGTGTGGTTTATTGACGCAGTGCGCCATAAATTTGACTGTATGTAGGTTTATGACTTAACTAGTGCTGTATCCTGTTTCAGTCGTCCTAAGCATCCAACAGGGTAGGGCGGCTAAATAATGCCCTGCCATCCGGGTATTGAGCTGACTAGGGAAGTTGCTATTGCATGTGGCGTGAAACCAAAATTCTGCTTATCGATGACGATAGCGTACGCCGCCGTGATCTGGCGGTGATTCTAAATTTTCTGGGCGAAGAAAATTTAGCCAGCACCAGCCACGCATGGGAACAAGATGTCAGTCTGCTGACCTCCAGTCGCGAGGTGCTGTGTGTGCTGGTAGGCGCTGTAAACATCGCTGGCGGCATTTCGAGCTTGCTTAAGACAGTGGCAGAGTGGGATGAGTTCCTTCCCATTATGCTTTTAGGTGAAATTTCTTCGGCAGAGTTGCCTGAAGACCAACGTCGCCGTGTTCTGTCCAGCCTTGAAATGCCCCCCAGCTACAGCAAATTGCTTGATTCCCTGCACCGCGCCCAAGTCTATCGCGAGATGTACGACAAGGCTCGCGAGCGCGGCCGTCACCGTGAACCCAACCTGTTTCGTAGCCTGGTCGGTACCAGCCGTGCCATTCAGCACGTGCGTCAAATGATGCAGCAGGTGGCCGATACCGACGCCAGCGTATTGATCCTCGGTGAATCCGGCACGGGCAAGGAAGTGGTCGCGCGCAATTTGCACTACCACTCCAAGCGCCGCGACGCACCGTTTGTGCCGGTCAACTGCGGGGCAATTCCTGCCGAGTTGCTCGAAAGCGAATTGTTTGGTCATGAGAAGGGCGCCTTCACCGGCGCCATCACCAGCCGTGCCGGGCGTTTTGAGCTGGCCAATGGCGGCACGCTGTTTCTTGATGAAATCGGTGATATGCCACTGCCGATGCAGGTCAAACTGCTGCGTGTATTGCAGGAGCGCACCTTTGAGCGTGTGGGTAGCAACAAGACCCAGAGCGCGGATGTGCGCATTATTGCCGCTACGCACAAAAACCTCGAAAGCATGATTGAAGTCGGCGCTTTTCGCGAAGACTTGTATTACCGCCTCAATGTTTTCCCGATCGAAATGGCGCCGTTGCGTGAGCGTGTCGAAGACATCCCGTTGTTGATGAACGAGTTGATTTCGCGCATGGAGCATGAAAAGCGCGGTTCGATTCGCTTTAACTCTGTCTCGATCATGTCGTTGTGCCGACACGCCTGGCCGGGCAACGTCCGAGAGTTGGCCAACCTGGTCGAGCGTATGGCGATCATGCATCCGTATGGTGTGATTGGGGTTGCTGAGCTGCCGAAGAAATTCCGCTATGTAGACGACGATGACGAGCAGGCTCCGGACCCGATGTTCAGTGAAATGGAGGAGCGGGTAGCGATCAATAACAGCGTGCCTGACTTCAGTTCCTCTGCGATGCTGCCGCCCGAAGGGCTTGACCTCAAGGATTACCTGGGCGGCCTGGAGCAGGGGTTGATCCAGCAAGCGCTGGACGATGCCAACGGCATCGTTGCACGGGCGGCCGAACGCCTGCGCATTCGACGTACCACCCTGGTCGAAAAAATGCGCAAATACGGCATGAGCCGTCGCGAAGGCGAAGAGCAGTTGGACGATTGACCCTTCGCGTTTAAATCCGGGCCGCAGCGCAGCCCTTCGTGGGCTTCGGCAGTGGCTGCAGGTCTGCATCAGAGTTTCAGGCACGGGTATTGCTTTGCTTGGTGTAACGAACCGTTTTATGACGGTCAGCCAAGCGAGAATGCCTCATGCCCCATACTGCCCAACACGCCTCGGCCCCTGATCTTGCAGGGCAGGGCCTCCCGCTTGCAACGCAGCCAGCCCGTCGCGAAGGACTGGAGCAAGCGTTCTCGCTGTTCAATGAAATGTCGACTCAGTTGAGCGATTCCTACAGCCTGCTCGAAGCCCGTGTGGCTGAGCTTAAAGGTGAGCTGGCCGTGGTCAGTGCCCAGCGCATGACTGAGCTGGCCGAGAAAGAACGGCTGGCCAACCGGCTGCAAAACCTCCTTGATCTGTTGCCAGGCGGGGTCATCGTTATCGATGATCGCGGTCATGTGCGCGAGGCCAATCCGGCCGCCATTGAACTGCTGGGTGAGCCGCTGCAAGGCGAGTTGTGGCGGCAGGTGATTACTCGCTGCTTTGCGCCTCGTGAGGATGATGGTCACGAAGTGTCGCTCACGGATGGTCGGCGTCTGTCGATTGCCACCCGTTCGCTGGATGCAGAGCCCGGGCAGTTAGTGCTGCTCAATGATCTGACACAAACCCGTCGTTTGCAGGACCAGCTCGCGCGCCATGAGCGCCTGTCATCACTGGGCCGCATGGTGGCCTCGTTGGCCCACCAGATTCGCACGCCGTTGTCCGCCGCGTTGATCTACGCCAGTCATTTGACTGAGCAGGAGCTGCCGGTGCAGACCCAGCAGCGTTTTGCCGGTCGCCTTAAAGAGCGGCTGCATGAGCTGGAGCATCAGGTGCGTGACATGCTGGTGTTTGCCCGTGGTGAACTGCCATTGGCGGACAGGGTGTCGCCCGCTGCCTTGATGCAAGCACTGCAGTCGGCCGCCCAGGTTCATGTTCAGGGTGTGGCCATCCGCTGGCAGTGTGATGCTCATGAGGGGCAACTGTTGTGCAATCGAGACACGCTGGTCGGGGCGTTGCTGAATCTGATTGAAAACGCTCTGCAAGCCGGCACGCCTCAGGTGCGCCTTAAAGTGCACCTGTATGCGCGGGGCGCGGCGTTGCGCCTGTGCGTGAGTGACAGTGGCAGTGGCATTGCGCCCGGCGTGCTGGAGCGACTGGGCGAGCCTTTTTTCACCACCAAAGCCACGGGCACCGGGTTGGGGTTGGCGGTGGTCAATGCGGTGGTGCGGGCGCATCAAGGGCAATTGCACATGCGTTCGCGACTGGAGCGCGGCACCTGTGTGCTGATGAGCTTGCCGTTGATCCACGCCGCGCCGGAGCACAACTGATGGTCATGCGAATCAAAGTCCTGTTGGTCGAAGACGATCACGCTTTGCGTGAAGCCCTGGTGGACACGCTGATGCTGGCTGGTCATGGTTTTTATGCTGTGGCTTCGGCAGAAGAGGCGTTGCTGGCAGTGGCCGAGCAGCCATTCAGTCTGGTGGTCAGCGACGTCAATATGCCCGGCATGGATGGTCATCAACTGCTCGGCCGTTTACGTGCGACTCAGCCACAGTTGCCGGTGTTATTGATGACGGCGCACGGTGCCGTTGAGCGTGCTGTTGACGCGATGCGTCAAGGGGCGGCCGATTATCTGGTAAAGCCGTTTGAGCCCAAGGCGTTGCTGGATCTGGTGGCTCGCCACGCACTGGGCAGTCTGGGTGTGGTCGACACGCTTGGCCCGGTGGCGGTTGAGCCGGCCAGTGTGCAACTGCTGGAGTTGGCCGCTCGGGTGGCGCGCAGTGATTCGACGGTATTGATTTCGGGCGAGTCGGGCACGGGTAAAGAAGTGCTGGCCCGCTACATCCATCAGCATTCGAGCCGTGCCGAGCAGCCCTTTGTCGCGATCAACTGCGCAGCCATTCCCGACAACATGCTTGAAGCCACCTTGTTTGGTCATGAGAAGGGTTCCTTTACCGGCGCCATCGCGGCGCAGGCTGGCAAGTTCGAGCAAGCGGACGGCGGTACGTTGTTGCTCGACGAGATTTCCGAAATGCCCCTGAGTTTGCAGGCCAAATTACTGCGGGTGTTGCAAGAGCGCGAAGTGGAGCGGGTGGGCGGGCGCAAGCCGATTGCGCTGGATATTCGGGTGGTCGCCACGACCAACCGGGATCTTGCCGCCGAAGTGGCAGCGGGGCGCTTTCGTGAAGATTTGTTTTACCGGCTTTCGGTATTTCCGCTGGCCTGGCGTCCCTTGCGCGAGCGCACCGCGGATATTCTGCCGTTGGCCGAGCGCATGCTGGCCAGGCACATCAGCAAAATGAAGCACACCACGGTACGTTTCTCGTCTCAGGCCAAAGCGACCCTGACCGGCTACCCGTGGCCGGGCAATGTGCGTGAGCTGGACAATGCGCTCCAGCGCGCGCTGATTTTGCAGCAGGGTGGTTTGATCGAGGCGGCCGATTTTTGCCTGGCCGGGCCGGTGGCTTGTGCGCCGTTGCCGGTGCTGGTCGAAACCTTGCCGGTTGATGCGGGTGATGGCGCCGGGGCGTTGGGTGAAGACCTGCGCCGTCGTGAGTTTCAGATGATTATCGATACCCTGCGCAACGAGCGCGGGCGGCGCAAGGAAGCTGCTGAGCGACTGGGTATTAGCCCGCGTACCTTGCGCTACAAGCTGGCGCAAATGCGTGACGCCGGGATGGATGTAGAGGCGTATCTGTTTGCGTCGAGCTAGTTGCCCTAACCCTCTCCCGGAGGGAGAGGGGACTGATTGGGGGATGTTCTAGCGATCATTCACCTTGAGCGCAGGCACTGAATCCGAATGCGGCTCGGTAAAGCTCTCTCTCCCGGAAGAAGAGGGGCTGATCGGGGGATCATTCATCTTATGCGCAGACACTGAATCCGAATTCAGCTCGGTAAAGCTCCCTCTCCTTTTGGGAGAGGGTTGGGGTGAGGGTTGATCTTGATTTCAATCCGCAGACGCGACGTTTTGTTACGTTAATCACACTATGTGGCATAGAGCTGGCATCTTTGTTGCTTTAACCCAGTAAGCGTTGTCCCAGCGTCAAAAAAATGCGGGTTGTCGGAGGCAGTGGTCCATGAGCCAAGGTATTGAATTTAATCGATTGATGTTGGATATGCGGGCCATGCAAATGGACGCTATGGCGCAATCGAAATCGTCTGTGCAAGCCGCGCCTGAAGCGGGTGCCAGCAGCTTCTCCGACATGCTCGGTAACGCGATCAATAAGGTCAGCGATACTCAGCAGGCGTCGACTCAACTCTCTAACGCTTTTGAGATCGGCAAGAGTGGTGTCGACCTGACGGATGTGATGATCGCCTCGCAAAAGGCCAGCGTTTCATTCCAGGCTTTGACTCAGGTACGAAACAAGCTGGTTCAATCGTACCAAGACATCATGCAGATGCCGGTTTAAGGGCGATATCAAGTCATGGCAGATGCACTCACGGATAACGTTCCGGCCAATACCGGCCCGGCGGGCGGCAAGCCCCCGCTGTTTGGTCTTTCCTTTCTGGACAACCTGGCCGATATGACCATGTTGCGTCAGGTCGGCCTTATGGTCGGTCTGGCAGCAAGCGTGGCAATCGGCTTTGCTGTAGTCCTGTGGTCGCAACAGCCCGACTACCGGCCGCTATACGGCAGTCTGGCCGGTATGGACGCCAAGCAGGTCACCGAAACCCTGGCCGCCGCCGACATTGCCTACACCGTTGAGCCAAACTCGGGAGCCTTGCTGGTCAAGGCCGATGACGTTGCCCGTGCGCGCCTCAAGCTCGCCGCCGCCGGAGTCACGCCGACCGACAGCAATATCGGCTTTGAAATCCTCGACAAGGATCAAGGCCTGGGCACCAGCCAGTTCATGGAAGCCACGCGCTACCGCCGCGGTCTTGAAGGCGAACTGGCTCGCACCATTTCCAGCCTGAACAACGTCAAGGCTGCCCGCGTGCACCTGGCCATCCCCAAAAGCTCGGTCTTTGTCCGTGACGAACGCAAGCCCAGCGCCTCGGTGCTGGTCGAGCTGTACGCCGGGCGTTCGCTTGAGCCGGGGCAGGTATTGGCCATTATCAATCTGGTGGCCACCAGTGTTCCTGAACTGAGCAAGTCGCAGATCACGGTTGTCGACCAAAAGGGCAATCTGCTGTCTGATCAATCGGAAAACTCCGAATTGACCATGGCCGGCAAGCAGTTCGATTACAGCCGCCGCATGGAAGGCCTGCTCACCCAGCGCGTGCACAACATCCTGCAACCGGTGCTGGGCAACGACCGCTACAAGGCTGAAGTATCCGCCGATGTCGATTTCAGCGCAGTCGAGTCCACTTCCGAACAGTTCAACCCGGATCAACCGGCGCTGCGCAGCGAGCAATCGACCAACGAGCAGCGCACTGCCAGCAATGGTCCGCAAGGCGTCCCGGGGGCGTTGAGCAATCAGCCGCCTGGCCCGGCCACGGCACCGCAGCAAACGGGGCAAGCCGCCGGTGCGGGCGCTGGCATGGTTCAGCCCGGCCAGCCTTTGCTTGATGCCAACGGTCAGCAGATCATGGACCCGGCCACCGGCCAGCCCATGCTCGCGCCGTACCCGGCGGACAAACGCACGCAGTCGACGCGCAACTTTGAGCTCGACCGCTCCATCAGTCACACCAAGCAGCAGCAGGGCAAGGTCAATCGCCTGTCGGTGGCCGTGGTGATCGACGACAAGGTCAACGTCAACCCCGCTAACGGTGAAATTACCCAGGTGCCATGGACCAGCGACCAACTGGCGCGCTTTACCCGTCTGGTACAGGACGCCGTGGGTTTCGATGCCAGCCGGGGTGACAGCGTCAGTGTGATCAACGTGCCGTTCTCCGCCGAACGCGCAGAAGTCATAGCCGATATCCCGTTTTATTCGCAACCCTGGTTCTGGGATGTGCTGAAACAAGGGTTGGGTGTGCTGTTTATTCTGGTGCTGGTGTTTGGCGTGTTGCGCCCGGTGCTCAATAACCTCACCGGCAATGGTCGCAACAAGCAAGTGGCGGGTATTGGCAGCGACGCCGAGCTGGCCGGCATGGGCGGTCTGGATGGCGAACTGGCCAACGACCGGGTCAGCCTGGGCGGGCCTAAAAGCATCCTGTTGCCTAGCCCGAGCGAAGGCTATGACGCACAGTTGAATGCCATCAAGAGTCTGGTAGCAGAAGACCCGGGCCGTGTGGCTCAGGTCGTTAAAGAGTGGATCAATGCCGATGAGTGATAACCGCGCCGCCGCGAACGCCAAGCTGAGCCGCGTCGACAAGGCCGCGATCCTGTTGCTGTCACTCGGTGAAGCCGATGCGGCCCAGGTGCTGCGACATATGGGCCCCAAAGAGGTCCAGCGGGTGGGTGTGGCGATGGCGCAAATGCGCAACGTACACCGCGAGCAGGTCGAGCAGGTGATGAGCGAGTTCGTCGAGATTGTCGGCGATCAAACCAGCCTTGGCGTTGGCTCCGACAGCTACATCCGCAAAATGTTGACCTCGGCGCTGGGCGAAGACAAGGCCAACGGCTTGATCGACCGGATTTTGCTGGGTGGCAACACCAGCGGCCTCGACAGCCTGAAATGGATGGAGCCGCGTGCGGTGGCGGATGTCATTCGTTACGAGCATCCGCAAATTCAAGCCATCGTGGTGGCGTACCTCGACCCGGATCAGGCGGGTGAAGTGCTCGGCCACTTTGATCAAAAAGCGCGTCTGGACATCATCCTGCGCGTGTCGTCGCTCAATACCGTGCAGCCGGCAGCGCTCAAAGAACTGAACCAGATCCTCGAAAAACAGTTCTCCGGCAACTCCAATTCGGCCCGCACCTCTTTGGGCGGGATCAAGCGTGCGGCTGACATCATGAACTTCCTCGACAGTTCGATAGAAGCGCAGTTGATGGATTCGATTCGCGATATCGACGAGACCCTGTCCGGTCAGATCGAAGACCTCATGTTTGTGTTCAACAACCTGGCCGATGTTGACGACCGCGGTATTCAGGCGCTGCTGCGCGAAGTCTCCTCCGATGTGCTGGTGCTGGCACTCAAAGGGTCTGACGACAACGTGCAGGAGAAAATCTTCAAGAACATGTCCAAGCGTGCGGCCGAACTGCTGCGCGACGATCTCGAAGCCAAGGGCCCTGTTCGCGTCAGTGACGTCGAGACGGCGCAAAAGGAAATCCTCACCATCGCCCGCCGTATGGCCGAAGCCGGAGAAATCGTTCTCGGCGGGAAGGGCGGCGAAGAGATGATCTAAGTGAGTAACGGTGACTCTCCGGGAGATGTGATTCGCGCCAAGGATGTGGGTGCTTTTGATCTGTGGGGCCTGCCCAGCTTCGACCCGTGGCGTGAGCCGGTCGAGCCTGAGCCTGAGCCCGTTGAAGAAGTGGTCGACGAGGTTGAAGAAGTGCCACTGGATGAAGTCCAGCCACTGACCCTCGAAGAGCTCGAAAGCATCCGTCAGGAGGCTTATAACGATGGCTTCGCGACCGGCGAAAAAGAAGGTTTTCACAGTACCCAGCTCAAGGTGCGTCAAGAGGCCGAGGCCGCACTGACGGCCAAGGTGGCCAGTCTCGAACGTTTGATGAACAACCTCATGGCGCCGTTGGCCGAGCAGGACATGCAGCTTGAAAAAGCCATGGTCGGACTGGTGGAGCACATGACGCGTCAGGTCATCCAGCGCGAAATGAAAACCGACTCACGGCTCATCGAACAGGTGCTGCGCGAAGGCCTGAAACTGTTGCCGATGGGGGCTGACAATATCCGCCTGTTTATCAACCCCCAGGATTTTGAGCAGATCAAAGCCCTGCGCGAGCGCCATGAAGAGCGCTGGCGAATTGTTGAAGACGACACGCTGCAACCCGGTGGTTGCCGCATTGAAACTGAACACAGTCGTATCGACGCCAGTATCGAGACGCGCATCAAGCGGGCGATGAGCCAACTGTTCGATCAGCTTCACGAGCAAGCGCTGCACCCGGCCGCGCCAGACATCGCTGTCAATCTGGACACCCCTGATGCGCCTTGAGCGAACCAGTTTTGCCAAGCGCCTGAGCACCTATGCGCCGGCCGTATCATTGCCTGCCCAGCCGGTGGTCGAAGGTCGCCTGCTGCGCATGGTCGGTCTCACCCTCGAAGCTGAAGGCCTGCGTGCCGCGATGGGCAGCCGTTGCCTGGTGATCAACGACGACAGTTTTCATCCGGTCGAAGTCGAAGCTGAAGTGATGGGTTTTTCCGGCAGCAAGATTTTTCTGATGCCCGTGGGCAGTGTCGCCGGGATCGCGCCGGGCGCCCGCGTGGTGCCGTTAGCCGATACCGGGCGCTTGCCCATGGGCATGAGCATGCTCGGGCGTGTGCTGGACGGGGCGGGCAGGGCGCTGGACGGCAAAGGCGGGATGAAAGCCGAGGACTGGGTGCCAATGGACGGCCCAACCATCAACCCGCTCAACCGCGATCCCATCAGCGTGCCACTGGACGTGGGTATTCGCAGCATCAACGGGCTATTGACGGTGGGTCGCGGTCAGCGGCTTGGCCTGTTTGCCGGTACGGGTGTGGGCAAGAGTGTGCTGCTGGGGATGATGACGCGCTTCACCGAGGCCGACATTATCGTGGTGGGCCTGATCGGTGAGCGGGGCCGCGAGGTGAAGGAGTTCATCGAGCACAGTCTGGGTGAAGAAGGTCTCAAGCGTTCGGTGGTGGTCGCCTCGCCTGCCGATGATGCGCCGTTGATGCGCTTGCGTGCGGCGATGTACTGCACGCGGATTGCTGAATACTTTCGCGACAAGGGCAAGAATGTCCTGTTGCTGATGGACTCGCTCACCCGATTCGCCCAGGCTCAGCGAGAAATCGCGCTGGCCATTGGCGAGCCCCCTGCCACCAAGGGTTATCCGCCCTCCGTATTTGCCAAATTGCCCAAGCTGGTCGAGCGCGCCGGTAATGCCGAAGCAGGGGGCGGCTCCATTACTGCCTTTTACACCGTGCTGTCCGAAGGTGATGACCAGCAAGACCCGATTGCAGACTCGGCGCGGGGCGTGCTCGACGGTCATATCGTGCTATCCCGGCGCTTGGCCGAAGAGGGCCATTACCCGGCGATCGATATTGAAGCCTCTATCAGCCGGGTCATGCCTGCGGTGGTGACGGTAGAGCACATGCGCCGCGCTCAGCAGTTCAAGCAACTGTGGTCGCGCTTCCAGCAAGCGCGGGACTTGATCAGTGTGGGTGCCTACGTGCCGGGCGGTGACCGCGAAACCGATACGGCCATCGCCTTGCAGCCCGCGATGGTGAGCTACTTGCGTCAAGGCCTTAACGACAAGATCGGCATGGCTGAAAGCGAAGGTCATCTGGGCTCCCTTTTTGCTCCAGCAGCAGGCGGGTAACCATTCGTGGCCAAGGATGGAAGAGCAGCGCGCCTTGCGCCTGTGGTCGACATGGCCGAGAAAACCGAAAAAGCGGCGGCCATGCGCCTTGGGCACTTTCAGGGGCAGGTCAACCTGGCCAACAGCAAGCTCGGCGATCTCGAAAACTTTCGTGGCGACTACCAGGCGCAATGGGTCGAGCGCGGCAGTCAGGGTGTGAGTGGGCAATGGATGCGCAACTACCAGTACTTTCTTAATCAGCTGGAAACCGCGGTTACCCAGCAACGGCAAAGTCTGGTGTGGCATGAGAACAACCTCAACAAGGCTCGCGAAACCTGGCAGCAGGCCTACGCCCGTGTAGAAGGGTTGCGCAAGCTGGTGCAGCGCTACGCCGATGAAGCCCGCCAGCTCGAAGACAAGCGCGAACAAAAGCTGATGGACGAATTGTCTCAGCGTCTGGTGCGTATAACGCCAATCGAGTAACCACTGGCGAGCAGCGAAGGTTGCACGTGCTCCGTTTTTAGACCGTCTATAGTCTCCCTGTCAAACCGACACCTGACACGGGAGCAAGCTTATGGCGGTTACGTCCGTAATCTCGGAAGACGGCAGCAAACTGACAATCGCGATCAAAGGCCGGTTCGATTTTGCCAAGCACCAAGAATTTCGTGACGCTTACGAAAAACTTCAACCCAAGCCTAAGTCGATCGTGGTGGACTTGAAGGAAGCCACCTACCTCGACAGTTCGGCGCTGGGGATGTTGTTGATGTTGCGCGACTATGCAGGCGGAGATGACTCGGACATCCGGGTCATCAACAGTAATTCGGTTGTGTGCAAAACCCTGGAGATTTCTAACTTCAACAAGCTGTTCGATATCCCGTGAACAGCCCGCTGACGATACTGATTGCCGAAGACAATGCGGTCGATCGTCTATTGCTGTCACGGATCGTGCAGAGGCAGGGGCATCAGGTGCTGTTAGCGGCCAACGGTGCTGAGGCGGTCGAGCTTTTTGTCCGCGAACGTCCACATCTGGTGTTGATGGACGCCTTGATGCCGGTGATGGACGGGTTTGAGGCCACTCGCCAGATCAAGGCGCTGGCCGGGGATGCGCTGGTGCCGGTGATCTTCCTTACTTCGCTTGATCACGCGCATGCGTTGGCGCGTACGCTTGAAGCGGGGGGCGATGATGTGCTGATCAAGCCTTACAACCCGTTGGTGCTGGCGGCGAAAATCACCGTGATGGATCGCTTGCGGCGCTTGCAAGACACGGTGTTGCAACAGCGCGATCAGATCGTGCGGCACAACCTCTATCTGCTCAATGAACAGCGTGTGGCCAAAGCGGTGTTTGACCGGGTGGCGCACTCGGGCTGTTTGAGTGCGCCCAATATTCATTATTTGCAGTCACCCTATGCGCTCTTCAACGGCGACTTATTGCTGGCTGCCTACACCCCGACCGGCGATACACACCTGCTGCTTGCCGACTTTACCGGGCATGGGTTGCCCGCTGCGATTGGCGCGATGCCGCTGGCTGAAGTGTTCTACAGCATGACGGCCAAGGGCTACAGGCTGGGCGAAATACTTCGCGAAATGAATGCCAAGCTCAAGCGCATCTTGCCCACAGACATGTTTTGCTGCGCCACATTGGCCTGTGTAAGCGCGCTGCGGCGCAGTGTAGAAGTCTGGAATGGCGGTATGCCCGATGGCTATCTCCTGAGTCGGGCGGGTCATGACGCGATCCTGACTTCGCAGCATTTGCCTTTGGGGGTATTGCCTGCGCAGCGCTTCGACCATGGCACGCAGGTGTGGCCGATGCTGCCCGGTGATCAGCTGTTTTTATTGACGGATGGGGTGGTCGAGACCAGTGGTCCCGATGATCAGCTGTTTGGGGTCGAGCGCTTGCAGCGGGTGATGGCCAACAACCGCGACCCGCACCAGTTGATTGCCGAGGTTGAACAGGCGCTTCGCGATTTTCAAGGGAGCAGCCGTGATGACGTCAGCATGGTACACATCACCTCACAGTTACCGCAGAAGTTGGGTGCGCCGGCCATGCTTTATTCCGACAGTGGCCAGTGCAGTCCCCTGGACTGGTCGGCCAGCTTTGAGTTTCGTGCCCTTTCACTGCAACAGTTCAACCCGCTCCCCTATCTGCTGCAATTGTTGATGGAAGTTCATGGGTTGCGACCCCAAGGGGCGGTTATTCATGCAGTGCTGTCCGAGCTTTACAGCAATGCTCTGGAGCATGGCGTGCTGGGGCTGGACTCAAGCCTCAAACGCGACCCTCAAGGGTTTACAAAATATTACGAGCTACGCAAAGAGCGCCTGGCAGTCCTGCAAGACGGTTATGTGCGTGTGAAATTACACGTAATCCCCCTGCGCGAAGGCGGTAGGGCGGTGCTTTGCGTGGAAGACAGCGGTGCTGGCTTTGATGTCGCCAGCATACTGGCCAGACCGCTGGACAGAGACCGTTTATCGGGTCGCGGGGTCAGTTTGATCCGGCAAATGTGCCCACAGGTGCATTGGTCCGACGATGGTCGAAGCGCCACCGTAGAGTTTTCATGGGAGGCTCAGGCATAATCTGTCCATTCTTGATCAAGGAGTGAGCAAGTGTCTGACATTCATATGGACCCCAACGTGGTCAGTGCTTTACGCGACATGATGGAGGGTGGGTTTGCCGACCTGCTCGATACCTTTCTTTCCGACTCGCAAGAGCGCCTTGACCAGCTCAAGTCCGCCCATCTCGCCAGCGACCTGACATTGGTTGCGCACAGCTTCAAAGGCAGCAGCAGCAACATGGGTGCCATTCGTTTGGCGCACCTGTGTGGTCAGCTTGAAGAGCGTGCACATAAAAAGCAGTTGGCCGGAGTCGAGAAACTCGTCATCGAAATCAGCGATGAGTACCAAATGGTACGTCGACTTTACGGCGCCGAGCGACAGCGTTACGCCGCATCCGAGTCGGCCTCGAACTAATCGGGCCAAACTGGCCCGAACCTTGCTCTGAATCTCTGACCTGCACCTACGCCTGCCGTGCAGCGGAGACTCATCAATGCCATTTGCTGCCAACCCGCTTCTATCATCACCTGCCGCCTCAGCGTCCAAGGCCGCTGCCAGCAAGGCTGCGCAGCCTGTTGAAGCTGGCGACCAAAAATTTTCCAGGGTGTATGCCAAGGCGTCCGATCCAGTGTTTAACAAAGCACCGGAGCCGGTTGCCAAGGGTGTGGCGGGCGCCGACACATCATCGACCGTTGCCGATAGCGGCAAATCCTTGCCTGCCGGCAAGGCCAAGGACACTGCTGACACTGACCTGAACAACACCTCCCCGGGCGACACGGCCTCTGCGCCTGAGCCGGTTGCCGTGGTCCCGGTGGTCGACTTAACCGAGACTCAGCCCACAGTCGAGACGACTCAGGTCGATGCTCAGGCGCCACCACTGCTCAACGTGGCATTGATCGCCGCCGCCCAGGTTCAGCCTGACCCGGTAGTGGACGAAACCGCTGAGCCGCCCGCCGACCCGTTGGACAATCTGCCGGCATTGCGTCTGGCGATGGAGCAGGGCGGTCATATATCTGCCGGTAGCAAGTCACCTGCCAAATCGGGTGGCGCTGACACCCTTGCGGCGAACGCTCAAGGGCCTGTCGCGACAGCGGCCCTGTTGATCGACACGCAAGCCGATGCCTCTGAACCTGGCGAAGGTGGCGACAAAGCGTTTAAAGGTCTGGTCGATGAAGGCCTTAAAGACCTCAAAAGCGCGTCCAGTGACACGCGGGTCGATGACTTCGCCAACCGTCTTGCGGCATTGACTCAGGCGGCGGTGCCCAAAACAGCCAACGCGCTGCCGATCAACCAGCCCTTGGCCATGCATCAGAGCGGTTGGTCCGAAGAAGTGGTAAACCGGGTGATGTACCTGTCCAGTGCCAACCTCAAATCGGCGGACATCCAATTAGAGCCTGCGGAATTGGGGCGTCTGGATATTCGCGTCAACATCAGCGCCGATCAGGCGGCTCAAGTGAATTTTGTCAGCGGTCATGCGGGTGTGCGTGAGGCGCTGGACAGCCAAATGCACCGCCTGCGGGAGATGTTTGCCCAGCAGGGTATGGGGCAAGTCGATGTGAATGTTTCTGATCAATCGCGTCAATGGCAAGGTCAGGGGCAGGAGCGTCAGGCACAGAATAGCTCTGGGGGCCAAAGGCTTGAGAGCAATAGTGCTGAGGATCATGCGGGCGCTGTAGCAGAGGCTCTAGCGCCAAGTGTCGTGCTGGGTAGCAGTGCGGTGGATTACTACGCGTAAGCCCCGGCCTTATAGCCGCGGCGCAAATCTTGTAGCAGCTGTCGAGTAATGCGAGGCTGCGTTCGACGATGCAATCGTCGCAAGCGCTATGAGCACGATGTATCTGAAACAAAGTTCTTGGCCATTCTGCTAGGTCTGATTGAACTGTCTTGCGACGGCTTTGCCGCCGATCGCAGCCTCGCGGAGCTCGTCAGCTCCTACAGGGCTTTCTCACCTTCCAGATATGCTTTCACTCACACGCGCAGAGCAGTTTTGTTCAATACACGGCCCCGCTCAAGGTGATCTCCTTGACGCTCAGTCATAGAGCGGAGAGCAGGGACCATGAGTGTATTTTTATCAATGGCAGCGTTTGCATTAGCCGCGTCCATTTCCCCCGGACCGGTCAATGTCGTGGCCCTGAGTTGCGGGATGCAATATGGCCTGGGTGCCACTTTGCGTCATGTGTTGGGCGCCACGGTAGGCTTCGTCGTGCTGCTGTTGTTTACCGGTTTTGGCCTGCACGAAGTGCTGGAACGGTGGCCGGTACTGACCGAGTTGATTCGCTGGGCAGGCATGGCATTTTTGCTGTACCTGGCCTGGAAGCTGGCCGTCAGTGATGGGCGCCTCGACGTTCAGGGCTCCATCCCGCCGCCATCTTTTATGCAGGGTGCTGCCATGCAATGGCTTAACCCTAAAGCCTGGCTGGCGGCTGTAGCGGGTATGGGGGCGTTTGTCGCCAGTGGCGAAGCGACGCTGATCGGCTGGTTTGCGTTGATCTATTTTGTGGTCTGCTACCTGTCCGTCGGCTGT
The DNA here is from genome assembly GCF_022496705.1 of Pseudomonas sp. TMW22091. Lineage (NCBI taxonomy): Bacteria > Pseudomonadati > Pseudomonadota > Gammaproteobacteria > Pseudomonadales > Pseudomonadaceae > Pseudomonas > Pseudomonas sp. TMW22091. The sequence continues at coordinate 512,294 of NZ_SCFI01000003.1, read as the reverse complement.
TGGGCCTACGCCGGTGCGTTTCTGGCTCGATTTTTACGCAGCGCGCCGCGCATTCGTCTACTCAATCGCAGCATGGCAGTCATGCTGGCCGGCTGTGCCGCGTCGTTGCTGATGATTTAAGTCTTGTATTGGCCGGGTGTAGCGGCAATGTGTTTTTTGAACACGCGCTGGAAGTGTGCCTGGTCTGAGAAACCGGCTTGCTGGGCAATGTCGGCGATCGACGCCCCGTTGCGCAGTTGCTTTTGCGCGTGTTGTATCCGCCGATTGAGCAAGTAGGCATGGGGTGTCATGTGATAGCGCAATTCAAAAGCGCGTATCAGGTAGGCCTCGGACAAGTTCGCTGCTTCACACATGTCCTGCAAGCGGAGGGTGCTCAGGTAATGCGCATCGATGTATTGCGCTACCCGTTCGACTTTGGGGCTGGTCATTTTCGAAGGCACAGAGGGGCGGCCAATTTTCTGCTGCATCAGCGTGAAAAAACCAATCGCGGCTTCATGCTTGGCCAGCACAGCGACGCTGGGGTCGACCAGTGTTGCGTAGAAGTCGACAAGGCCTTTGAAGACCTCTGCGGACAGTGTGTAAGTGGCGGCAACAGGTTCAAAAACCTGGTTTTCAATCGACTCTGAGGCGTGCTGAATGCCCGCCAGCCACTGTGCGTCTACATACAACATCACGTAAGACCAAGGCTGATCGTCGACCGGATTGCAGGCGTGCACGTCCCCCGGATTCATCACCACGACGGTTTCGGCGCAGATTTCACGGCGGGTCTTTTCGTGCAAGTACTCACAGCGCCCCGAAGTGATCGCGCCGATGGAAAAAATTGTGTGGGAGTGTCGGGCGTAGCTGACCTTGCGGCCGTCCGCAATCGAGCGTGCCTCGATGAATGGCAACTGAGGGTCGCGCCAGAACTGGGGGGTTGCGCTGGGTACGTCAAGCAGCATGGCGTTTACCTGAGCATGAGCCTGCATGAGGGTGAACCGACTTTACGATGAACCTGCCTCTGACGACAACGCAGTACCTTGTTGATTGCCTGAATCTCTCCTCGATCCTGCTTCTGGCATAACACTTGCTCTGCCTTTGCGTGCACCTGTGAAACCCTAAAAGTGACGGATTATTGGCATGGCGACGAGCGACGCAGTAAAGGATCCCGCCGATAAAGGCAAACTCAAACTGATTATCCTGATCGCGGTGGCTGTGCTGCTGGCGATGGGCGCGTCAGTGGGCGCGACCTGGTATTTCATGAAGTCCGCCGACAAGGATTCCGCAACGGTGGCCCAGGCTTCCAGCGCTAAGCTGCCTGCCATTTACGAGGCCATGTCGCCGGCGTTTGTGGTTAATTTCAATGCCAATGGCCGCCAGCGCTACATGCAAGTGAGCATGAGCCTGCAGGCCCGCGATCAGGGCGACCTCAATGCGCTTAAGGTGCATATGCCGGTCATTCGCAATAATTTGGTGATGCTCTTTTCCGGGCAGTCGTTCGATGACCTGGCCACCCCGGTCGGCCAGGAAATGCTGCGTCAGAAAGCGACGGCCAGCGTGCAGGAAGTCGCACAGAAGGAACTCGGAAAAGTAGTTATCGATCAGGTGCTCTTTACTAACTTTGTATTGCAGTAGGACCACGACATGGCCGTGCAAGACCTGCTGTCCCAGGATGAAATTGACGCGCTGTTACATGGCGTCGACGACGGTCTGGTACAGGCCGAAGTAGCTGCCGAGCCCGGCAGTGTCAAAAGTTACGACCTGACCAGTCAGGACCGGATTGTCCGGGGCCGCATGCCGACCCTGGAAATGATCAATGAACGTTTCGCCCGTTACACCCGCATCAGCATGTTCAACATGCTGCGTCGTTCGGCGGACGTGGCGGTGGGCGGGGTGCAGGTGATGAAGTTCGGCGAATATGTGCATTCGCTGTACGTACCCACCAGTCTTAACCTGGTCAAGATCAAACCGTTGCGCGGCACGGCGCTGTTCATCCTCGATGCCAAGCTGGTGTTCAAGCTGGTGGACAACTTCTTTGGCGGTGATGGCCGTCACGCCAAGATCGAAGGCCGTGAGTTTACGCCTACCGAGTTGCGCGTGGTGCGCATGGTGCTGGAGCAGGCCTTCATCGACCTGAAGGAAGCCTGGCAGGCGATCATGGAAGTCAATTTCGAGTACATCAACTCGGAAGTGAATCCTGCGATGGCCAATATCGTCGGCCCCAGCGAAGCCGTTGTGGTCTCGACCTTTCATATCGAACTCGATGGAGGCGGCGGCGATCTCCACGTCACCATGCCGTACTCGATGATTGAACCGGTGCGTGAAATGCTCGATGCCGGGTTCCAGTCCGACCTTGACGATCAGGACGAGCGCTGGAGCAAGGCCCTGCGTGAAGACGTACTGGACGTCAACGTGCCCTTGAGTGCCACCGTGGCCAGACGTCAGTTGCGTCTGCGCGATATTTTGCATATGCAACCGGGGGATGTGATCCCCGTAGAGCTGAATGACGAACTGGTGATGCGCGCCAACGGCGTGCCCTCGTTCAAGGTCAAGCTGGGCTCGCACAAAGGCAATCTTGCCTTGCAAGTGGTTGAGCCTATCGGTCGGCGCTAAGCGCCGGCTCTTTTAAAAAATGCTGTGTTAACGATTGACTGCTCGCCGAGGACACCCATGGCTAACGAACACGATACAACCGCTGCAGACCAGGCGCTGGCTGATGAATGGGCGGCAGCGCTGGAGGAAACCGGCGATGTCGGTCAGGCCGACATTGATGCGCTGCTGGCGGCCGATGCAGCCAGCAAACCGGTGTCCAATCGCCTCGCCATGGAAGAGTTCGGGAGCGTGCCGCGCAATAACGATCCGGTGACGCTGGATGGCCCCAACCTGGATGTGATTCTGGACATTCCGGTGTCTATTTCCATGGAAGTGGGCAGCACTGAGATCAACATCCGCAACCTGCTGCAACTCAATCAGGGGTCGGTGATCGAGCTGGATCGTCTGGCCGGCGAGCCGCTGGATGTGCTGGTTAACGGCACCCTGATCGCTCACGGCGAAGTGGTGGTGGTCAACGAAAAGTTTGGTATCCGTCTGACCGACGTGATCAGCCCAAGCGAACGCATCAAGAAGCTGCGCTAAGTGAAGCGACTTCTCGGCGGTTTATTGGCGCTGCCTCTCGGCGCGCTGGCAGCAGAGCCGGTGATCAGCGCAGCGGCGACGGCGGCGCCTGTGGTGAGTGCAGGCGTGGGTGGCCAGCTGATGCAGTTGGTCATGGGCTTGTTGCTGGTGCTGGGGCTGATTTTTGCCTTGGCCTGGTTGCTGCGACGGGTGCAGAACACCGGTTCACGGCAGGGGCAGGTCATAGAACTGATCAGCTCAAGGGCGCTGGGTGCGCGGGACCGCCTGGTGCTCGTACAGGTAGGCGACGAACAGATTCTGCTGGGTCTGACGCCGGGGCGCATTACGCCCTTGCATGTGCTTAAAGAGCCCGTACACGTGCCGGACGCTGCACAAAAGGCTACCCCCGAATTTGCCAAACGCTTGATGGAAGTACTGGGTCAGCAAAAGGACAAGCCGTAATGCGTTTAGTTGTCGCGCTGTTTTTAGCGTTGCTTGCACCGTTGGCGTGGGGGGCTGATCCGCTGTCCATCCCGGCCATCACGCTGGGCACCGGTGCCAACGGTCAGCAGGAATACTCGGTCAGCCTGCAAATTCTGTTGATCATGACCGCGCTGAGCTTTATTCCGGCGTTCGTCATGCTGATGACCAGCTTTACCCGGATCATCATCGTGTTCTCGATCCTGCGTCAGGCGCTGGGTTTGCAACAAACCCCCTCGAACCAGATCCTCACCGGCATGGCACTGTTCCTGACGATGTTTATCATGGCGCCCGTGTTCGACAAGGTGAATAACGACGCCCTGCAGCCCTATCTCGCTGAAAAACTGTCCGCGCAGGACGCTATTCTCAAGGCTGAAGGTCCGATCAAGGACTTTATGCTGGCGCAGACCCGTACCAGCGATCTCGACTTGTTTATGCGCCTGTCCAAGCGTACTGACATTGCCACGCCCGATGCTGCGCCCTTGACCATTCTGGTGCCGGCCTTTGTAACGTCTGAGCTGAAGACCGCGTTCCAGATCGGCTTTATGATTTTCATCCCGTTCCTGATCATCGATCTGGTGGTGGCCAGTGTGTTGATGGCCATGGGCATGATGATGCTCTCGCCGTTGATTATTTCGCTGCCGTTCAAAATCATGTTGTTTGTACTGGTCGATGGCTGGGCGCTGATTATTGGCACCCTGGCCAGCAGTTTTGGCGGGGTATAGCGCATGACGCCGGAAGTTGCGGTTGATCTGTTTCGCAGCGCGCTGTGGCTGACCACGATGATGGTCGCGGTGCTGGTTATCCCCAGTTTGCTGGTGGGGCTGCTGGTGGCAATGTTTCAGGCGGCCACCCAAATCAACGAACAAACCCTGAGCTTTCTGCCGCGCCTGTTGGTCATGCTGGTGACCTTGATCGTGGCCGGGCCGTGGCTGGTGCAAACCTTTATGGAATACATCCTGCAGTTGTACGGCAGCATCCCGCAGTTGATCGGCTAAATGTCACTGCTCGCCCTGACAGACGCGCAGATCAGTACTTGGGTCGCCAGCTTTATGCTGCCGCTGTTCCGGGTGGGTGCTTTGCTGACGACTATGCCGATCATTGGCACAACCCTGGTGCCCAAGCGCATCAAGCTGTTTCTGTCGCTGGCAATCACCCTGGCGATTATGCCCAGCTTGCCGCCGCTGCCCACCGTCAACCCGCTGGACTTGAGCGGCATGATGCTGATCGCCGAACAAATCGTGATCGGTGCCTTGCTGGGTTTCTCGCTGCAACTGTTCTTTCAGGCGTTTGTAGTGGCCGGGCAGATTGTCGCGATCCAGATGGGCATGGGCTTTGCCTCGATGGTCGACCCGGCCAACGGCGTCAACGTGGCGGTCATCGGGCAGTTTTTCACCATGCTGGTGACGTTGTTGTTTTTGTCCATGAACGGACATTTAGTGGTGTTTGAAGTGCTCACCGAAAGCTTCACTACCTTGCCGGTGGGTGGCGGGCTGCTGACCAATCACTATTGGGAAATCGCCAACAAGCTCGGTTGGGTGCTGGGCGCAGCCTTGTTGCTGGTGTTGCCGGCGATCACCGCTTTGCTGGTGGTCAATATTGCCTTTGGTGTGATGACCCGCGCAGCACCGCAACTGAACATCTTCGCCATCGGCTTTCCGCTGACGCTGGTGTTGGGCATGGTGATTCTGTGGATCAGCATGGCTGACATCCTCAACCAGTATCAGCCGCTGGCCTCCGAGGCGTTGCAGTTTCTTCGCGAACTGGCGAGGGCCAAATAGTGGCTGAAAGCGAAAGTGGTGCCGATAAAACAGAAGACCCCACGGAGAAGCGAAAAAAGGACTCCAGGGAAAAGGGTGAAATCGCGCGCTCCAAAGAGCTCAACACCTTGGCCATCATGCTGGCCGGCTCTATAGGCTTGCTGATTTTTGGCGGCGCGTTGGCCCAGGACATGATGGAGTTGATGCGTTACAACTTCAGCATCAGCCGCGAGACCCTGCTTAACACCGACTCGATGGGCGCGTTTTTGCTGCACTCCGGCAAAGTCGCCTTGCTCGCCGTGCAGCCGGTATTGATCACCTTGTTGATCGCCGCGCTGGTGGGGCCTATCGCACTGGGCGGGTGGTTGTTTGCAGCAGGCAGCATGGCGCCAAAATTCAGCCGCATGAACCCTGCCGCCGGGCTCAAGCGCATGTTCTCGGCCAAGGCGCTGGTCGAGTTGCTCAAAGCCTTGGCCAAGTTTTTTATCATCCTGATTGTCGCGTTGCTGGTCTTGAAGTCCGATATTGACGACTTGTTGCGTATTGCTCAGGAACCCCTTGAGCAGGCGGTGATTCACAGTCTGCAGGTGGTGGCCTGGAGCGCTTTGTGGATGGCTTGCGGGTTGATCCTGATCGCAGCGGTGGACGTGCCGGTGCAGTTGTGGGAAAGCCACAAGAAGCTGTTGATGACCAAGCAGGAAGTGCGCGACGAGCACAAGGATCAGGAGGGTCGTCCTGAGGTCAAGCAGCGCATTCGCCAGTTGCAAAGGGAGATGTCCCAGCGACGCATGATGTCGGCCATTCCGGACGCTGATGTGATCATCACCAACCCGACCCATTACGCGGTGGCGCTCAAATACGACCCGGAGAAGGGTGGGGCGCCGATGTTGCTGGCCAAGGGCAGTGATTTTCTGGCATTGAAAATTCGTGAGATCGGCGCCAAGCACAACATTTTGCTGCTGGAATCACCTGCATTGGCGCGGTCAATCTATTACTCCACCGAGCTCGAGCAGGAAATCCCGGCGGGGTTGTACCTGGCCGTGGCGCAGGTGCTGGCGTACGTGTACCAGATTCGCCAACACCAGGCTGGGAAGGGCAAGCGGCCTGATCCCCTTGACGATTTGCCGATTCCGCCGGATTTACGTCGCGATGAATAACCGGAGTCTCAACATGCGATTCTCGGGGTGCTGTCAGGATTGACCGATTCACTGTCATTTTTGTCAGTAGAGGCTTCGTGCAAATCTGCTTAACTTGAAACGGCAGGTGTCATATTAATTCGTGTGCAGGCAAGGAGAGGCGCGATGTCGATCGAGTTAACCCTGATTCCTGATGGTGCTGTTCGAACTTATGCGTTGAGTGATTCTTTTGCCACGGCCCATGTGGATCTGGATGGGCTATTCCCCAAGTTCCCTGCGCTGGAGGGTACTTTTGCGATTTTCTGGATAGATCAATTATCGGATCAACGCATCGTCGGGTTTAGCACCGAAGGCTCCAACTTGCTGGCAGTCATTTCTTTGCCCACAGCTCCGCAAGGGTGGGGCAGTGAGGAGTATTACTCCGCGATCATGGATCGGTGTTTCAAGGAGCGTGACAGCATCCTGCAATTTTTGCGCAAATCTCTGAGCTTTGAAGGCATCAATGGGCGTTGTGTGCGCAGTTTTATCCTGTGCAACCTGGTGCGTCAGTTGCAGTTGGACAGCGTACCGGTCTGGAAAGATCGTCCGCGAACCCGTGATGGTCGTTGTGGCGACATCTTGATTGGTGGGCATGGTAGCGAGCGTTACGAGCCTAATCGCAAGATTGACGTGGTGTTTGGTGCCAACAGCAGCGCGTGCCTGGTGATTGATTTGGGTGAATGGCGCTGGAATTGATGGCGGGTCCCATACCCTCACCCTAGCCCTCTCCCAGAGGGAGAGGGGACTAAAAGCAGATGTGCGCAATGGCAACCATCAAGCCCTTTCTCGCAGAGGCAGAGGTAGAGGGGGGCTAAAAGAGGATATCCGCAACGCCACCCATCAAGCCTTTTCTCGCAGAGGCAGAGGTAGAGGGGGGCTAAAAGCGGATATCCGCAACGCCAACAACCTAGTCCCCTCTCCCTCTGGGAGAGGGTTAGGGTGAGGGTAGCTTTTGATTCTGATGTGGCAATTGGCCAAAGTTGGAAGGCTTCTTGCAAAGGCAGGCTTTACGGCGCATTCAGCGTCAAAAGTTTGCTAAAGGTTTGTTGCAATGTCATTGGATCGCTCTCAGTTAATCAACACAGCCCGTAATGGCCTGGCCGGTTTGGGGCAAGGGCAGTTGGGCGTGCCGTTGCTGCTGTTGGTGATGCTGGCAATGATGATGTTGCCGATTCCGCCTTTTCTCCTCGATGTGTTCTTTACCTTCAACATTGCCCTCTCCATCGTTGTGCTGCTGGTCTGCGTCTACGCGCTGCGCCCGTTGGATTTCGCGGTATTCCCCACTATTTTGCTGGTCGCGACGTTGATGCGCCTGGCACTCAACGTGGCTTCCACCCGAGTGGTCATGCTCCACGGTCAGGACGGTCATGCCGCGGCCGGCAAGGTGATTCAGGCCTTTGGCGAGGTGGTGATCGGCGGCAATTATGTCGTTGGTATCGTGGTCTTCGCCATTTTGATGATCATCAACTTTGTGGTTGTGACCAAAGGTGCCGGGCGCATTTCCGAGGTGAGCGCACGCTTCACCCTCGACGCCATGCCCGGTAAGCAAATGGCCATTGATGCTGACCTCAACGCGGGCCTGATCGATCAGAATCAAGCCAAGCTGCGTCGTCAGGAAGTCGCCCAGGAGGCCGAGTTCTACGGCTCGATGGACGGCGCCAGTAAATTCGTGCGCGGTGATGCCATCGCCGGTCTGTTGATCCTGTTTATTAACCTGATCGGCGGCATCGCGGTGGGTATCTTTCAGCACGGCATGACCTTTACCGACGCCGGCAAGGTTTACGCCTTGCTGACCATCGGTGACGGTTTGGTGGCGCAGCTGCCTTCGTTGCTGCTGTCCACCGCTGCGGCGATTATGGTTACCCGTGCCTCTGGCTCCGAAGACATGGGCAAGCAGATCAACCGGCAGATGTTTGCCTCGCCCAAAGCCTTGGCGGTGTCGGCGGGCTTGATGGCGGTCATGGGTATCGTGCCGGGCATGCCGCACTTCTCCTTTCTGAGCCTGGCGGCTGTCGCCGGTGGCGTGGCGTATTTGATGTGGAAGAAGCAAAACGCAGCCAAAACTCAAGCCTTGCAGGAAGTGAAGTTGCAACAAGACCTGCTGCCGTCCCCGGCCCGTGCCCAAGAGACCAAAGAGCTGGGTTGGGATGACGTCACGCCTATCGACATGATTGGCCTTGAAGTGGGTTATCGACTTATTCCGTTGGTGGACCGCAATCAGGGTGGTCAATTGCTGGCGCGGATCAAGGGTGTGCGCAAGAAGCTTTCACAGGATCTGGGCTTTCTGATGCCTACCGTGCACATTCGCGACAACCTTGATCTGGCCCCCAGCGCCTACCGCTTGACCTTGATGGGCGTGATTCTGGCCGAGGCCGAGATTTACCCGGATCGAGAAATGGCAATCAACCCGGGGCAGGTGTTTGGCACGCTCAACGGCATCACCACCCAAGACCCGGCCTTTGGCCTCGAAGCGGTGTGGATCGAGGTCAGCCAGCGCAATCAGGCCCAGTCGCTGGGTTACACCGTGGTTGACGCCAGCACGGTCGTGGCCACCCATTTGAACCAGATTCTGTACAAGCACTCCCATGAGCTGATCGGTCATGAGGAAGTGCAGCAATTGATGCAGTTGCTGGCCAAGTCTTCGCCCAAATTGGCAGAAGAACTGGTACCGGGCGTATTGAGCCTCTCACAGCTGCTCAAAGTGTTGCAGGCGCTGCTGGCCGAGCAGGTGCCCGTGCGCGATATTCGCAGCATTGCCGAGGCCGTCGCCAACAATGCTCACAAGAGTCAAGATACTGCCGCTTTGGTGGCCGCCGTGCGTGTCGGGTTGTCCCGCGCTATCGTGCAAAGCATTGTAGGCGTTGAGTCCGAGCTGCCTGTTATCACCCTGGAACCCAGGTTGGAACAAATATTGCTCAATAGTTTGCAAAAGGCCGGACAAGGCCAGGAAGAGGGCGTTTTGCTGGAGCCGAGCATGGCTGAAAAGCTACAGCGCTCATTGATTGACGCGGCTCAGCGTCAGGAAATGCAAGGCAACCCGGTGATCTTGCTGGTGGCAGGCCCGGTACGCGCAATGCTTTCGCGGTTTGGCCGTTTGGCGGTACCTAACCTGCATGTGCTGGCGTACCAGGAAATCCCGGATAACAAGCAAGTCACGATTGTTGCGACAGTAGGCCCGAACGGCTGAGGGTTTGATTTATGCAAGTGAAGCGATTTTTCGCCGCCGATATGCGTCAGGCCATGAAGCTGATTCGTGATGAGTTGGGCGCTGATGCCGCCATTATTGGCAATCGCCGCATTGCCGGCGGCGTTGAGTTGACCGCAGCGCTGGATTACAAGCTGTCTGCCTTGGCCCCCCGCGTGCCGAACGTAGAGCTTGAAGAAGAGCTGCGCAAAACCCAGTCCAAAATAGTCTCGGCGCAGGCCGAGCTAAGCCTGCGCAGCGAAGGCGACGGTGATGTAAACCGCCAGCTGTTTGCCGGCTTGCCCTTGACGGCTGCCGAGCCGTTGATTGAGCCGACGCTCGAAGAGCCGCCGCGCCCGGCTGCGACGCCTTCGACCGGCATTGACCGTCGTGTCTTTGACAGCATGCGTTCAGAGCTCAATGGCCTGCGTGAATTACTCGAAGTGCAACTGGGCTCGCTTGCCTGGAATCAGTTGCAAGGTGCCAAGCCTGCGCAAGCAAATTTGTGGCGCCGGTTGCAACGTATTGGTTTGTCGGGGCCGTTGTCCCGTGATCTATTGGCGCAAGTTGCCGAAATTGAAGAGCCACGTCAGGCCTGGCGCATGCTGTTGGCGCATCTGGCGAGGATGATTACGACCCCGGAAATCGAGCCGCTTGAAGAAGGCGGCGTGATCGCTATGGTCGGCCCGGCTGGTATGGGTAAAACCACAACGCTGGCTAAGCTGGCGGCGCGATATGTACTCAAGTACGGCGCGCAACACATCGCATTGGTGAGCATGGATAGCTTTCGTATTGGCGCTCAGGAGCAACTCAAGACCCTGGGCCGAATTCTCAATGTTCCGGTAACTCACGTAGCGCCGGGCCAGTCGTTGGGTCAGACGCTCGAGCCCTTGGTGCGCAAGCGCGTGGTGTTGATTGACACTGCAGGCCTGCAAGCCAGTGACCCGGCGCTGCGTCTGCAACTGGAAAGCCTGGCGGGACGCGGGATCAAGGCACGTAATTACCTGGTGCTGGCCACCACCAGTCAGAAGCAGGTGTTGCAGGCCGCCTACCTCAGCTATAAACGCTGCGGGCTGGCCGGTTGCATTCTGACTAAACTCGATGAAACGGCCTGTTTGGGCGAAGTGCTGAGCCTGGCAATCAGCAACGATTTGCCGGTGGCGTATCTGACTGACGGCCCGCGTATCCCCGACGACCTGCATCTGCCGCGTCGTCATCAGTTGGTGAGTCGTGCAGTCAGTGTGCAAATGCAGGAAGATCCCAGCGAGGAGGCCATGGCCGATATGTTCGCTGATATCTATACCAGCCCCCCCGAGCGGGTCGGTTAAGCGAGTCAATATGAGTTGCAATGTACCTACACCGATGGTTTGCAAGGTGTGGTGCCTTCGGGCACACGCAGCCAGCCGTTGTAGCCGCGTCTAAGAAAGACAAGGTAAGAAAGATCATGGGCAGCATGCATCCCGTACAGGTGATCGCAGTGACCGGCGGCAAAGGTGGCGTCGGTAAAACTAACGTGTCAGTGAATTTGTCCATCGCGTTGGCCGAACTGGGTCGGCGTGTGATGTTGATGGACGCTGATCTTGGGTTGGCTAACGTTGATGTCCTGCTGGGGCTGACCCCCAAATACACCCTGGCCGATGTGGTCGAGGGCCGTTGTGAGCTGCGCGATGTCCTGCTGACAGGCCCCGGCGGTATACGTATCGTACCGGCCGCTTCTGGCACTCAGAGCATGGTCAACCTGAGTCCGGCGCAGCATGCGGGCCTGATTCAGGCGTTCAGTGACCTCAGTGACAACCTCGATGTGCTGGTGATCGATACCGCAGCCGGCATCGGTGATTCGGTCGTGAGTTTTGTTCGAGCCGCCCAAGAGGTGTTGCTGGTGGTCTGCGATGAGCCCACGTCGATCACGGATGCCTACGCGCTGATCAAGTTGCTGAACCGCGATTACGGCATGAACCGCTTCCGCGTATTGGCCAATATGGCGCAAAGCCCTCAGGAAGGCCGCAACCTGTTTGCCAAGCTGACCAAGGTCACGGACCGCTTTCTTGACGTTGCCCTGCAATACGTGGGCGCTATCCCCTATGACGAATGCGTACGCAAGGCGGTGCAAAAACAGCGCGCCGTGTATGAAGCATTTCCGCGTTCCAAATGCTCGCTGGCCTTCAAGGCCATCGCGCAAAAAGTCGACACGTGGCCGTTACCGGCCAATCCCCGAGGCCATCTCGAATTTTTTGTCGAGCGTCTTGTGCAGCAAGCAGGTGGAGGACGGCATTGATGACCGCGAGCGGCTATCGCATGTACAGCAAGGCGTCGCGCGACAATCAGTACGAACTGATCGAGCGCTACGCACCGTTGGTCAAGCGTATTGCCTATCACCTGCTGGCGCGCTTGCCCGCCAGCGTGCAGGTGGATGATTTGATCCAGGCCGGGATGATCGGTCTGCTTGAAGTGTCGACCAAGTACGACGCAACCAAAGGTGCGAGTTTTGAGACGTACGCGGGCATTCGCATTCGCGGCGCCATGCTCGATGAAGTGCGCAAGGGCGACTGGGCGCCACGCTCGGTGCACCGCAATACGCGCATGGTCAGTGACGCAATTCGCGTTATTGAAGCAAAAACCGGGTGTGACGCTAAAGATCATGAGGTTGCGGCCGAACTCCAGTTAAGCCTGGATGATTATTACGCCATTTTGAATGACACCCTGGGCAGCCGCTTGTTCAGCTTCGATGATCTGTTGCAGGACGGCGAGCACGAAGGGCTGCATGAAGATGGCGCCAGCGCGCACCTTGAACCCTCGCGGGATCTGGAAGACGAGCGCTTTCAGGTGGCGTTGGCCGAGGCCATCAGCCTGTTGCCGGAGCGCGAGCGTCTGGTGCTGGCGCTGTATTACGACGAGGAGTTGAACCTCAAGGAAATCGGCGAAGTGCTGGGGGTCAGCGAATCGCGGGTCAGCCAGTTGCACAGCCAGTGCGCCGCGCGTTTGCGCGCCCGTCTGGGCCAGTGGCGCGCACATTGAAACACTGATTCATTCGTAGCAGCTGCCGCAGGCTGCGTTCGATTGCGCAGCGATCGTCAACCCAGAGCCCGTGGTGTGGCAGATACGCCGCAGTCGCTGCATTGACGACGGCTTTGCCGCCGAACGTCGCCTGCGGCAACTGCTACGAAATTGACGGGCTTTTGATAATTACCGAATTGATTGAATGGCGCGCTCAGAGTGTGGGCGCGGCAAAGACCGCTTGGAGGCCGTATTGGACAAGAACATGAAGATCCTTATCGTTGATGACTTTTCAACGATGCGCCGGATCATTAAAAACCTGTTGCGTGACCTCGGGTTCACGAACACGGTCGAGGCGGATGACGGCAACACCGCGTTGCCGATCCTCAGGTTGGGCAGCATCGACTTTCTGGTGACCGACTGGAACATGCCGGGCATGAGCGGTATCGATTTGCTGCGTCAGGTGCGAGCCGACGAAAAGCTCAAACATTTGCCTGTCCTCATGGTGACGGCCGAGGCTAAGCGCGAGCAAATCATCGAAGCGGCCCAAGCCGGAGTTAACGGCTACGTGGTCAAGCCGTTCACGGCTCAGGCGCTCAAAGACAAGATCGAAAAAATCTTTGAACGCATCGGTTGATCGGCTGGAAGGGGGGCGCAATGGAGCATAAAGAAGCGACTCAGGGCGAGTTTGAATCGACCCTGAAAAAACATGCGCGCGAATTGGTCGAAAGCCTTGAAAAAGGGCAGTTCGGCGAGGCAGTGCAGTTGATTCATGAACTGAACCAGACCCGCGACCGCGGTCTGTACCAGGAAGTCGGCAAGCTGACCCGCGAGTTGCACAGCTCCATCGTCAACTTTCAAATAGATCCTGGCATGCCGCGTGCCGAAGAAGTGTCACAGATCACCGATGCCGCCGATCGTTTGGCTTATGTTGTAAAGCTGACGGAAGCGGCGGCCAATCGGACGATGGATTTGGTCGAAAGCAGTACACCGCTGGTCAATGCCTTGGGCACGGATGCCAAGGCGTTGAGTGCCGATTGGGGGCGCTTTATGCGTCGCGAAGTCGGTGCCGAGGAGTTTCGTGAGCTGGCGCGTCGCGTAGACAGTTTTTTGACGCGCAGTGACATTGAGAGCACCCAGGTATCAGCCAACCTCACTGATATTTTGATGGCTCAGGATTATCAGGACCTCACGGGTCAGGTGATCAAGCGGGTGACGCAATTGGTCACCGACGTTGAAAGTAATTTGCTCAAGCTGGTGTTGATGGCCAGCCAGGTTGATCGCTTTGCCGGCATCGAACACGACCGCGAGGCACTGCGTGCTGAAAATAATTCGCAAAAAAACCTGACCAAGGGTGAAGGTCCGCAGATTCATGCCGATAAACGTGAAGATGTCGTGTCCGGCCAGGATGATGTTGACGATTTATTGTCCAGTTTAGGTTTCTAGGCACCGAGTAAATGCCCCTGTACGGTTCTGTGCGGCGGCGTCCAAAGGCCCTATTTCAAGGAGCACGTACATGAGCTTCGGCGCCGATGAAGAAATCCTTCAGGATTTCCTGGTTGAAGCCGGCGAGATTCTAGAGCTGTTGTCCGAACAACTGGTTGAGCTGGAAAGCCGACCAGATGATGCGGACTTGCTCAATGCAATTTTTCGCGGTTTTCACACTGTAAAAGGGGGCGCCGGCTTTCTACAACTCAATGAGCTTGTGGAGTGCTGCCATATCGCCGAAAACGTATTCGACATCCTGCGCAAGGGTGAGCGAAGCGTAGACGCCGAGCTGATGGACGTAGTCCTTGAAGCGCTCGATGCGGTCAATGGCATGTTTGCTGAGGTTCGTGAACGCAGCCCGATCACGGCTGCCACGCCCGAACTGCTGGCGGCTTTGGCGCGTTTGGCTGAACCTGCTACAAGCCAGCCGGTGGCTGCGCTTGAACCGGCCAGGCAGGCAGAGACTGCCGGCGACATTACCGACAGCGAATTTGAGTTGCTGCTCGACTCGCTCAATGCGGTCAATGCGGTCAAGGCGGCAGCCGCCGAGCCTCAGCCGGTAAACCCGCCAGCACCCGCCAGTGATGAAATCAGCGATGCCGAGTTTGAGTCTTTGCTCGATCAGCTGCATGGCAAAGGGCAGTTCTCCCCCGATACCGTCACCAGCGTTGCGTCAGAGCCCGCAGTCGAAGCCACTGCGCCTGCCAGCAATGAAATCACTGACGACGAATTTGAAGCCTTGCTCGATCAATTGCATGGCAAAGGCTCGTTCAATACCGATGCGCTGGACGCGGTGGTAACAGCTCCCGCACAGAGTGCCGTGGAAGCACCGGCCAACCCCGATCACATCAGTGATCACGAATTTGAAGCGTTGCTGGATGAGCTGCACGGCAAGGGCCAGTTTTCAGTCCCAAGCCCTGCAGTCGATGGTGCGCAAGCGCCCGTCGCGGCCAAGCCGGTCGACGCGGCTCCGGCACGTTCAGCCCCGGCCCGCACGCCGGCTGCCCAGCCGGAAAAGGCTCATGCCAACGAGGCAGAGACCACCGTACGGGTGGACACGGCGCGGCTTGACGACATCATGAACATGGTCGGCGAGCTGGTGCTGGTGCGTAACCGTTTGGTGCGACTGGGCCTTAACAGCAGCGATGAAGAAATGGCCAAGGCCGTCTCCAACCTCGATGTGGTCACGGCAGACTTGCAGACCGCGGTCATGAAGACGCGTATGCAGCCGATCAAAAAAGTCTTCGGGCGCTTCCCGCGCCTGGTTCGCGACTTGGCTCGTCAGTTGAAAAAAGAAATCAGCCTGGAGCTGGTGGGCGAAGAAACCGATCTGGACAAAAACCTGGTCGAGGCGCTGGCCGATCCGTTGGTTCACTTGGTGCGCAACGCGGTTGACCACGGTTGCGAAACCCCCGAAGAGCGCGAAGCTGCCGGCAAAAATCGTTGTGGCCGGGTGATCCTGTCTGCCGAGCAAGAGGGTGACCATATCCTGCTGTCGATTTCTGATGACGGCAAAGGGATGGACGCCAACGTGCTCCGGGCGATTGCCGTCAAGAAGGGTTTGATGGACAAGGACGCCGCTGACCGCCTCAGCGAGTCTGATTGTTACAACCTGATTTTTGCCCCCGGGTTCTCGACCAAAACCGAGATCAGCGACGTGTCCGGGCGCGGCGTTGGCATGGACGTGGTGAAAACCAAGATCGCCCAGCTCAATGGCTCTTTGAGCATTGAATCGACCTTGGGTCGCGGCTCGAAAATCGTCATCAAGGTGCCACTGACGCTGGCCATCATGCCGACACTGATGGTGATGCTGGGCAATCAGGCATTCGCCTTCCCGCTGGTCAATGTGAACGAAATTTTCCACCTCGACCTGTCACACACCAATGTGGTCGATGGTCAGGAAGTGGTGATTGTGCGTGACAAGGCGCTGCCGCTGTTCTACCTCAAGCGCTGGCTGGTGGCGTCTGCGATTCACGAAGAGCAACGCGAAGGGCATGTGGTGATTCTCTCGGTAGGCACCCAGCGCATCGGTTTTGTGGTCGATCAACTGGTTGGCCAGGAAGAGGTGGTCATCAAGCCATTGGGCAAGATGCTTCAGGGCACGCCGGGTATGTCGGGTGCCACCATTACCGGTGATGGCCGTATTGCCTTGATCCTCGATGTGCCGAGCATGCTCAAGCACTACGCTTCGCGGCGTATTTGATTCTAGTGGTGTGGGCGGTGCGTTCGCGCCGCCTAACGGAGTGTTTATGGTAGTCAAAGTCCTGGTGGTGGATGATTCCGGTTTTTTCCGCCGCCGTGTCTCGGAAATTCTCTCGGCTGATCCCACTATTCAGGTGATCGGTACGGCCACCAATGGCAAGGAAGCCATTGATCAGGCGCTGGCCCTCAAACCCGACGTGATCACCATGGATTACGAGATGCCGTTGATGGATGGCATCACGGCCGTGCGCCACATCATGCAGCGCTGCCCGACCCCGGTGTTGATGTTCTCTTCACTGACCCACGAAGGCGCCCGCGTGACACTCGACGCGCTGGATGCCGGGGCGGTGGATTTCCTGCCGAAAAACTTTGAAGACATCTCGCGTAATCCCGAGAAGGTCAAACAAATGCTCTGCGAAAAGGTTCACAGCATTTCGCGCAGCAACCGTCGTCTGTCCAGCTACAGTGCAGCGCCCGCGCCATCTCCTGCGCCGGTAGCCAGCAAGCCGGCATTGGGCGGCTTTGTGCCGCCGCCTGCGCCAGCTGCCCCGGCCCGCATCACACCGATTGCCAGCCGTTCTACGACTGCCCCGGTCTCGGCCGCGCCCAAGCGCAAAGCCTACAAGTTGGTGGCCATCGGCACGTCGACAGGTGGGCCAGTGGCGTTGCAGCGGGTACTGACCCAATTGCCGGGTAACTTTCCGGCGCCCATTGTGCTGGTTCAACACATGCCGGCGGCGTTTACCAAAGCGTTTGCAGAGCGTCTCGACAAACTGTGCCGCATCAGCGTCAAGGAAGCCGAGGACGGCGATATGTTGCGTCCGGGGTTGGCGTTACTGGCGCCTGGAGGCAAACAAATGATGATCGATGGTCGCGGTGCGGTGCGCATCCTGCCCGGGGACGAGCGCCTTAACTACAAGCCGTGCGTGGATATTACGTTTGGCTCGGCGGCCAAGTCCTTCGGTGACAAGGTGTTGGCGGTGGTGCTGACCGGCATGGGCGCGGACGGCCGCGAAGGCGCGCGTTTGCTCAAGCAGGGCGGCAGCGCGGTATGGGCCCAGGACGAAGCCAGTTGCGTGATCTACGGCATGCCAATGGCTATCGTCAAAGCCGATCTGGCGGATGCGGTGTACAGCCTCGACGATATTGGTCGCAACCTGATCGAGGCCTGTCACTGATGGATGTACTGAGCCTGATCGGCATCATCATGGCGTTTGTTGCCATCATCGGCGGCAACTACCTGGAAGGCGGCCATCTGGGCGCTTTAGCCAATGGCCCGGCAGCCTTGATTGTATTGGGTGGCACGGTGGGCGCAGCGCTGTTGCAATCGCCCATGAGCGCGTTCAAACGGGCCATGCAAACGGTTCGCTGGATCCTCTTTCCGCCGCACATCGACATGGCCGGCGGTATTGATCGGGTCGTCAACTGGAGTCTTACGGCGCGCAAGGAAGGCCTGCTGGGCCTTGAAGGCGTGGCGGATGCCGAGCCCGACAGTTACTCGCGTAAAGGCTTGCAACTGCTGGTCGACGGGGTAGAGCCCGAAGCCATTCGCAGTGTGCTGGAAGTCGATTACATGACCCAGGAAAGTCGCGACGTCGAGGCGGCCAAAGTCTTTGAAAGCATGGGTGGATATGCACCCACCATCGGCATCATCGGTGCGGTGATGGGCTTGATCCATGTGATGGGCAACCTGGCTGACCCGGCCCAATTGGGCAGCGGCATTGCCGTGGCTTTTGTGGCGACCATTTATGGCGTGGCCAGTGCCAACCTCGTGCTGTTGCCGGTGGCCAGTAAACTTAAAGCCATTGCCCAGCGCCAGTCGCTGTACCGCGAGATGTTGCTCGAAGGCATTCTGTCGATTGCCGAAGGTGAAAACCCGCGCTCCATCGAACTTAAACTGCAAGGCTTTGTAGGTTAACCATGAGTCGCCGTCGCCGCTCCGAGGATGAGCACGTCAATCACGAACGCTGGCTGGTGTCCTACGCGGATTTCATCACCTTGTTGTTTGCTTTCTTTGTCGTCATGTACTCCATTTCGTCGATCAATGAAGGCAAATACAAGGTGATCTCGCAGGCGCTGGTGGGGGTGTTCAATGACCCGGAGCGCAGCATGAAGCCTATTCCCATTGGTGATGAGCGACCGCTGAGCACCACCCCCGCCGAGCCGCTGATCAAAGACAGTGAGCACACCGATGCAGGCATCGGCCAGATGCCGACTGATCCGCTCAAAACCATTGCCGATGACATCAGCCGTGCGTTTGGCGATTTGATCGCCTCCAATCAATTGACGGTGCGCGGTAATGAGCTGTGGGTCGAAATCGAGTTGAACTCCAGTTTGTTATTTGGCAGCGGCGATGCCATGCCCAGTGATATGGCCTTCACCATCATCGACAAAGTGGCCGCGATCCTGAAACCTTTCGATAACCCGGTTCACGTCGAAGGTTTTACTGACAACCAGCCGATTCGCACGTCGCAATACCCGACCAACTGGGAGCTGTCCTCAGCCCGTTCGGCCAGCATCGTACGCATGCTGGCGATGCAAGGTGTCAGCCCCGCACGCATGGCCTCGGTGGGCTACGGCGAATTTCAGCCAGTGGCCAATAACGCCACCCCACAAGGCCGGGCAATGAACCGTCGGGTGGTGCTGGTGGTGTCGCGCAACCTGGAAGTGCGGCGCAGCCTGACCGGCGTAGGCAGCGCCAACGCGACTGCCGATGCCGCGCTCAAGCGCGCTGGCACACAAACTGCACCGCAGCAAACAAAGCCACGGGTTGGTGGGGATACCGTCAATTCTCCGTCGTCGCCCTTATAAGATTTTCGGCCGGCATGTACGAAGCCGGGAGGAACCACTAAATGAGAGTCTGGGCAGTAGCCAATCAAAAAGGTGGCGTCGGCAAGACGACCACATCCATAGCGCTGGCCGGTTTGCTGGCCGAGGCGGGTAAACGCGTTGTGGTGGTCGATCTCGACCCGCACGGTTCCATGACCAGCTACTTCGGTTATGACCCCGATGGCCTTGAACACAGCGTCTACGATTTGTTCTTGCACAAAGGGCAAGTGCCGCAAGGGTTGGCGGCGCAGTTGCTGCTGCCCACCAGCCACGCCAATATCGCCTTGCTGCCAGCGACCACTGCACTCGCCACTCTGGAGCGTCAAGCGCCGGGTCAAAGCGGTCTGGGGCTGGTTATCGCGCGCAGCCTTGCGCAAGTGTGGCAGGACTATGATTACGCGATTATCGACAGCCCGCCGATTCTGGGTGTGCTGATGGTCAATGCATTGGCGGCGAGCCAGCAGTTGGTGATTCCGGTACAGACCGAACACCTGGCACTCAAAGGGTTGGAGCGCATGGTCCACACCCTGAGCATGATCAACCGTTCCCGCCCGCAAGAATTGCCGTTCTGCATCGTGCCAACCTTGTTTGACCGCCGCACACAAGCGTCGATCAGCACCTTGCGGGTGTTGCGCGACCTCTACCCGGACACCTTGTGGCAGGGCTTTATCCCGGTTGATACACGCTTGCGCGATGCCAGCCGGGCAGGCCAGACACCGTCACAGTTTGATGACAAAACCCGTGGCGTGATCGCTTACCGGGCGCTGCTCAAACACGTCCTGACCCGACAGCTTTCACCGCAGGCGGTGTGAGGTGGGGGTGTATTCAAGTATCCGCTGCGTGCAGCCGATAACGTCTACAAGCCTCAGATATGAGGCCGTTGAATGGGTCACCTTATGACACAACCGATAGCCGTTTCGACTCGTCCGCAATTGGCGTTGCAGTCTTATCTCGATGATTTGTTGTTTGATGCCACCGAAGCGTTGCCGCCCATCGAAGATGAGCCTCACGTCACGGTTACCGAGTCGCAAAGCGCGGAGCTGGATGAGTTCCGTGCCGCCATGCTCGAAGAAGAAGTGCGCGATGCCCGTGCCCCTGCGATGCCGGTTGAGCTGGCGAGCGTAGGTGTGGCCGCTGAAGCCTTCGTCAACCCGCTGGTAGAGGCTCACCGTCCGCGCGCGGTTGCGGCGCCTTTGCCGGTACTGGAAGACGGCCGACCTGCGTGGGCCACTGAACCCTTCGAGTGCTTGCTGTTTGACGTGGCCGGCCTGACGTTGGCGGTGCCGCTGGTATGTTTGGGGTCGATCTACTCGCTCCAAGGGCGTGAATTGACTCCCTTGTTCGGTCAGCCTGACTGGTTTTTGGGCCTGTTGCCCATTCAAAGCGGCAACCTCAAGGTGCTGGACACGGCACGCTGGGTGATGCCCGACCGCTATCGCGATGATTATCGCGAGGGTTTGCAATACGTTATTTCGGTTCAGGGCTACGAATGGGGGTTGGCCGTGCATCAAGTCAGCCGCTCGTTGCGCCTGGACCCTAACCAGATCAAATGGCGCTCTCAGCGCGGACAACGCCCCTGGCTGGCCGGCACGGTGATTGAACACATGTGCGCGCTGCTGGACGTTGAACAGTTGGCCGAATTGATTACCCAGGGCAAGGGATAAATGTATCTCCGCTGCCCGTGATCACCATCAGCGGTTTTTTAGTTAAGGGTTTGGTGCATGAACAAGTCAGCCGCACAACAGAGTAGTGAAGATCCGATCCTGCAATGGGTCACCTTCAAGCTGGACAACGAAACCTACGGCATCAACGTGATGCAAGTGCAGGAAGTGCTGCGCTACACCGAAATCGCCCCTGTACCGGGTGCGCCTTCTTACGTGTTGGGCATCATCAACCTGCGCGGCAACGTCGTCACTGTGATTGATACCCGTCAGCGGTTTGGTTTGAATAACGCTGAAATCACCGATAACACACGAATCGTGATCATCGAAGCTGACAAACAAGTGGTCGGCATTCTGGTCGACAGCGTGGCTGAAGTGGTTTACCTGCGTCAGTCTGAAATCGAAACGGCGCCGAATGTGGGCAACGATGAGTCGGCCAAATTTATCCAGGGTGTGTGCAACAAGAACGGCGAGCTGCTGATTCTGGTTGAGCTGGACAAAATGATGACCGAAGAAGAATGGTCGGACCTGGAGAACATCTGATTGATCCTTGAGGTAGCAGTAATCGTTCTGGCGCTCTTGTGGGTAGTTACCCTCTGGCAGTTCCGTTCTTACCAGCGCCGCCAGCGCGATCTGGCGACGCAGCAGGCCACGGCAGATGCCGAGCGTGACCGGCGGATCAAGGAGCTGGCGCGGCGTCTGGATACCTACCAGAACGGCAGCGTGCAGATGGGCGAAGACTTGCTGGAGCTAAGCGCGTTGGTCGCGCCGCTGCCCGAGAAGCTGGCGCAGCTGGAGCAACGCGATCCCACCAGCCTGTCGTTCAATCAGGCCGCGCGCCTGGTGAGCATGGGCGCCAGCGTCGATGAACTGACTCAGTCGTGCGGGTTGACTCAGGCTGAAGCCGAGTTGATGAGCAAGATGCACAAGGGCTGACACAAGGCTGTAGCCGCTGACGAGCACCGCGAGGCTGCGATCGACGGCGTAGCTGTCGCAGGTTGAGATTCTCACTGTGTCAGATACAACGAGGAACTCGGTTTTGCGACGATTGCATCGTCGAACGCAGCCTCGCGGTGCTCGACAGCGGCTACATGGGTTTAGACCTTGCGCAGCACTCTGTGCAAGCGTCCCCCAGCGTGCTCGTTACTGTTTAAGGTGTTTGGCCTGGGGTGATATCGCGCTCTAAGGGCTGTTCATCGGGGTCAAACCCTTCCGGGAATTTGCCTTTGAGTTGCCAGGCAAAAGCAATGATTTCTGCCAGTGTTCGATACAGCTCCTGCGGGATGCTGTCTCCAAGCTCCATCCGTGCCAGTAGTTTCACCAGTTCGGCATTTTCGTAAATCGGCACTTCGTGCTCGCGGGCCAGTTGCAAAATGGCCTCTGCCAGAGCGTCGTCGCCTTTGGCGGTCAACGTGGGTGCTTGTTTGCCGTCGTATTTAAGCGCAATGGCCTGCCGCGGTTCGGGTTGTCGAGTCATGCTGTTTCATCCACCCAGCGTTGTTCCAGTGGGCTTTGAGCACCTTGCGGTGGCGTGCCTTGATGGCAGTCGAGATCAGTCACAGTCAATCCTGCATCGTTCAAGCGTTGGCGCAAATGACCTAACTGGCTGGTAATCAGTTCGGCGGTAAATACCCGCTGTGCCCACAAGTGCCCCGACAAGTTCCCGCGAATAAGCTGCGCCTGTACGTGCAAAGGGCCCAACGGTGTCAGGTCGAAGGCCAGTTCAACGCGCCACAGCGGATCTTTGTTTTCGCGCACTTCAGGGCTGTCTTGCGCATCTTTTTCAGGAGGGTCTTCACGCTGGAATTTGACTTGCAGCGGCACGATGTCGTGGGCGTTGCGCATTGGGATTTCCAGCTGCCAGGTGGTAAGCAGATTGCCATCAGCCGTGCGTGTGCTTTGTTCAAGGCTGGACAGCTGATGACTTTGCAGGCGTGACAGGGCCGCAGCGGCCAACTTGAGAAGGGTTTGCAGGCTGTCTTCACCATCGCTGCTGTGCAGCGTGCGTTGTGGCAGCGGAAACCCCCCGTACTGCGGCTTGGCGCTGATCTGGCCAAGCATGCCCAGCGCAGTGCGCACAAATGTTGGCATGGCCTGGGCCTGGGTGCTTGCAGCGATGCCTGAGCTGAAGTTGGGGTTGGCAGGTGTGCCGGGCAGGATTTGCGCAATCAGGCGCAGGAGCGCGGCCTTCATGTCTACATTCAGCGACTGGGGCTGGCCATTGAGCAGGTTGGCTTCCAGAAATGCGCCGCTGTTAAGCAGGGCTGATCTCAGCAGGGCCGGGTTGCTCAATTGCGGCGCAGTCGGTAACCCGGCCAGCAAGGTGTCGATCGAAGCGCGCAACGGGGCGGACAGGTTATCGCCGGGGGACAGTTTTTGCAGAGCGCTGAGCAGCCCTTGCAATGAACCCTGGCGGCTTTGTTGGGCAGCAAGTTGTTGCGCCAGCGCCAGTTGGTCTTGTCGACCGCTCAGCGGGACGAAACTCAAGGTGTGTGCATCTTCAACCTGTGCACTCAACAAGCTGGCGACCCGCAACGGTTGCGGGCTGTCCAGCGTCAGGGTGCGGGTGCTCAGGGCGGTGTTGAGCACGCTTACCAGGGAGCGATAGACCGCCGGTTGCCCGGCTGTCTGGGGCAGCAGATAGCTGCCAAGCACTTTGCCTTGCAGCAGCGTACCCACCGGTAACTGTTGCAGGTCAAGGCGGGTGAGCGGGGCGCTGGTGCCGCTCACGCCTTGTTGCAGATTGATCGCCAGGCTGCCGGCGGAAGATGGGCTGACGATCAACAACGTGCCCAGCGCGAAGGGTTGGAGGCTGCTGACTTGCACGTTAGTCTGACGCCCGCCTTCGAGGGTCAGGTTAAGCAGCAGTTGAAAACTCGCATCGCCCTGTTTCAGCGACAGCACCTGGGCCTGAGCGGTTTGTCCGGGGCTTATCAGGCCGTTCAGAGGAGACAGCAGCTTGAACTCCTGCGCGCCAGCGACTCCGGGGCGTACACTGGCCGGGTTCGCAGGTAGGACGGGCGGAATAGTTATGTCGCTTTTCATCGTTACAACCTGTCGAAAATGCCCTCTTTTATGTAGGACATGGCATGTATAATGCCGCCCCGTCATTTAGAGAGTGGCAGAACGTCACAAATGTTTGATCCAGCTCTCTTAAACAGGCCGCAAATGCATTTATCCTGCATCACTTTAACGGCCGCGCCTGAGCCGACTTGAACCGTGAAGGCCTCAATTACGTGACCAGCCCTCTTCTAGACGCCGTAGCGCTCGCGTGTGAGCGTGACTGGCGGATGTTGTTCGAACACCTCGACCTGCAACTGGCCAGTGGCGACATGCTGCAAATCAGCGGCCCCAATGGCAGCGGCAAAACCAGCCTGTTGCGTTTATTGGCGGGCCTGATGCAGCCCACTGCGGGCGAAGTGCGCCTCAATGGCGAAGCGCTTGAGGGGCAGGGCCGCCACCTGCTGTGGATCGGTCACGCGGCCGGCATCAAGGATTTGCTCAGTGCTGAAGAGAATCTCGCCTGGTTGTGCGCCTTGCATCGGCCCGCCTCGCGCAAGGCTATTTGGTCAGCCTTGGCCAGTGTCGGTCTTAAGGGCTTTGAAGATGTGCCGTGTCATACGTTGTCGGCCGGGCAGCAGCGTCGCGTTGCCCTGGCCCGTTTATATCTGGACAGCCCACGGCTGTGGATTCTCGACGAACCCTTTACCGCGCTCGACAAACAGGGCGTTACCGACCTTGAAGAACACTTGGCCAGCCACTGCGAGCTCGGCGGCGCGGTGGTGCTGACCACTCACCACACCTTGAACCGCACACCGCCCGGTTATCGCGATATTGACCTTGGGCGTTGGGCACCATGAATGTGTTCGCCACGTTAGTGGCGCGTGAGGCGCGCCTGTTGTTTCGCCGCCCGGCTGAACTGCTCAATCCGCTGGTGTTTTTTGCGCTGGTGATTGCCTTGTTTCCGCTGGCGGTCGGCCCCGAAACACAGTTGTTGAAAACCCTGTCTCCGGGGCTGCTGTGGGTCGCTGCACTGTTATCGGTGCTGCTCTCGCTGGACGGCCTTTTTCGCAGTGATTTTGAAGACGGCTCACTTGAACAGTGGGTGCTTTCACCGCACCCGCTGGCGCTGCTGGTATTGGCCAAGGTGCTTGCACACTGGGCGTTTTCCGGCTTGGCACTGGTGATCCTTTCACCCCTGCTGGGGTTGATGCTGGGGTTGCCGGTGGCCTGCCTGCCGGTACTGCTGGTGTCGCTGTTGCTGGGCACCCCGGTACTCAGTCTGCTCGGTGCCGTGGGCGCCGCGCTGACCGTGGGCCTCAAACGGGGCGGACTATTGCTGGCACTGCTGATTTTGCCTCTTTATATTCCGGTGCTGATTTTGGGCAGTGGCGCCTTGCAGGCGGCATTGCAAGGCATGCCTGCGACCGGATATTTATTGTGGCTGGGGTGTTTGACTGCCTTGGCCGTCACCCTGACACCTTTTGCTATAGCGGCCGGGCTGAAAATCAGCGTCGGCGAATAATGAGGTCTGGCCTTGCACAGGCCAGTAAAGACCCTGGCTGGCACGACACTCAACAGGTCGTGACTGGCACCGTGATGGAAACAGCGTGATGAACTGGACTTGGTTTCACAAACTCGGCTCGCCCAAATGGTTTTATGCCATCAGTGGGCGGTTGTTGCCGTGGTTAAGCATTGCTGCCGTGTTGCTGATCAGTTGCGGGGTAGTCTGGGGGCTGGCGTTTGCACCGCCGGACTACCAACAAGGCAACAGCTTCCGAATTATTTACATCCATGTTCCCGCGGCCATGCTGGCGCAGTCCTGCTACGTGATGCTGGCCGTGTGCGGGGTAGTGGGGTTGGTCTGGAAGATGAAAATTGCTGACATCGCCCTGCAAAGCGCTGCGCCCATTGGCGCCTGGATGACGGCTGTGGCACTGATCACCGGGGCGATCTGGGGCAAGCCGACCTGGGGGGCGTGGTGGGTCTGGGACGCCCGTCTGACCTCGATGCTGATTTTGCTGTTTCTGTACTTCGGCCTGATTGCCCTGGGCAACGCCATCAGCAATCGTGACAGCGCCGCCAAGGCCTGTGCGGTGCTGGCTATTGTCGGCGTCATCAACATCCCGATCATCAAATACTCCGTGGAATGGTGGAACACCCTGCATCAGGGCGCCACGTTTACCCTGACCGAAAAGCCCGCGATGCCGGTGGACATGTGGCTGCCCTTGCTGCTGACCGTTGTCGGCTTTTACTGCTTCTTTGGTGTCGTGCTGCTGTTGCGCATGCGCCTTGAGGTGCTCAAGCGCGAAGCCCGCAGCAGTTGGGCAAAGGCTGAGGTGTTGAAAGCGCTGGAGGGCACGCGATGAGCTTTGATTCTTTGGGCGACTTTTTGGCCATGGGCCATCATGCGCTGTATGTCTGGTCGGCCTATGGCATTTGCCTGGCGGTACTGGGGTTGAACGTGGCGCTGCCCTTGCTGGCGCGCCGTCGGTATCTGCAACAAGAGGCGCGTCGTCTGCGCCGGGAGAACGCGAAGTGAACCCGCTGCGCAAGAAACGTCTGATCATCATTCTCGCCGTTCTGGTCGGCGTCGGGG
The DNA here is from genome assembly GCF_022496705.1 of Pseudomonas sp. TMW22091. NCBI lineage: Bacteria > Pseudomonadati > Pseudomonadota > Gammaproteobacteria > Pseudomonadales > Pseudomonadaceae > Pseudomonas > Pseudomonas sp. TMW22091. Next base: position 485,829 of record NZ_SCFI01000003.1, on the reverse strand, counting down.
CGGCTGTTGCGCTGGCGTTGAGTGCCTTGCAGCAGAACATCAACCTGTTCTACACCCCGACTCAAATTGCCAGTGGCGAAGCGCCACTGGATACGCGAATTCGCGCGGGCGGCATGGTTGAAGCCGGGTCGCTGAAACGCTCCGGGGATTCGCTGGATGTCGAGTTCGTGGTCACTGATTTCAACAAGTCGGTGACCATTCAGTATCGCGGCATCCTGCCAGACCTGTTCCGTGAAGGGCAGGGGATCGTCGCGTTAGGCAAGCTTAATGCTCAGGGCGTGGTGGTGGCCGACGAAGTGCTGGCCAAGCATGACGAAAAATACATGCCGCCCGAAGTCACCAAGGCACTCAATGAAAGTGGCCAGTCGGCACCTGTCCCGGCCCAAGAGGTTAAGTGATGACGTTTGGATTGATCGTTCCTGAGTTGGGCCAACTGGCCATGATTCTGGCCCTGTGCTTCGCCATCGTGCAGGCCACTGTGCCGCTATTGGGCGCCTGGCGCGGCGACAAATTATGGATGAGCCTGGCGCAACCAGCGGCCTGGGGCCAATTCGCCTTCTTGCTGTTTGCGTTCGGTTGCCTGACCTACGCGTTCATGACGGATGATTTTTCGGTCAGGTATGTCGCCAGCAACTCCAACAGCGCGCTGCCCTGGTACTACAAATTCAGCGCCGTGTGGGGCGCTCATGAAGGCTCGCTGCTGTTGTGGGCGATGATTCTGGGCGGCTGGACCTTTGCCGTGTCGATCTTTTCGCGACAATTGCCGCAGGTGATGCTGGCGCGGGTGCTGGCGATCATGGGCATGATCAGCATCGGCTTTTTGCTGTTTTTGATCGTCACTTCAAATCCTTTTGCGCGCCTGTTGCCGCAAATTCCTGCCAATGGCAATGACCTTAACCCGCTCTTGCAGGACATTGGCCTGATCGTTCACCCGCCCATGCTGTACATGGGCTATGTCGGATTCTCGGTGGCCTTTGCCTTTGCCATCGCAGCCTTGTTGGGGGGGCGACTGGATGCTGCATGGGCACGCTGGTCGCGCCCCTGGACCATCGTCGCCTGGGCCTTTCTCGGCATCGGCATCACCTTGGGTTCGTGGTGGGCTTACTACGAGTTGGGCTGGGGCGGCTGGTGGTTCTGGGACCCGGTCGAAAACGCCTCCTTCATGCCATGGCTGGTGGGCACTGCGCTGATTCACTCGCTGGCGGTGACGGAAAAACGCGGTGTGTTCAAAAGCTGGACGGTGTTACTGGCCATCGCTGCGTTTTCGCTCAGTTTGCTCGGCACGTTTCTGGTGCGGTCGGGTGTGCTGACGTCGGTGCATGCCTTCGCCTCCGATCCTGAGCGCGGCGTGTTTATTCTGATCTTCCTGCTGTTTGTGGTTGGCGGCTCACTGACCCTGTTTGCTGTGCGTGCGCCTGTGGTTAAAAGTCATGTCAGCTTCAAGCTGTGGTCGCGCGAGACCTTGCTGCTGGGCAACAACCTGATTCTGGTAGTGGCCGCGTCAATGATTTTGCTGGGCACTTTGTACCCGTTGATTCTGGATGCCATCAGTGGCGCCAAAATGTCGGTCGGCCCACCGTACTTCAATGCGCTGTTTGTCCCGTTGATGGCCCTGTTGATGGTGGTGATGGCGGTGGGTGTGCTGGTGCGCTGGAAAGACACCCCAGTCAAATGGCTGCTGGGCATGCTGACCCCGGTGTTGCTCGGCAGCGCGGCGCTGGCGGTGATTGCGGGTGTGGCGTGGGGTGATTTCAACTGGGCGGTGTTAGCCACCTTTATGCTGGCGGCCTGGGTGCTGTTGGCCGGGGTGCGCGACATTGGCGAGAAAACCCGCCACAAAGGCTTGATCAAAGGGCTGCGCAGCCTGACCCGCAGTTACTGGGGGATGCAGATTGCTCACCTGGGCATCGCGGTCTGCGCGCTGGGCGTGGTGTTGTCGAGCCAGAACAGTGCCGAGCGTGATTTGCGTCTGGCACCGGGCGAGTCGATGGAGCTGGGCGGTTATCACTTTATTTTCGAAGGCGCACGCCACTTCGAAGGGCCGAACTTTACCTCGGACAAAGGCACGGTGCGGGTGATCCGCAATGGCAAGGAAGTCAGCGTGCTGCACCCGGAGAAGCGCTTGTACACGGTACAGAACTCAATGATGACCGAAGCCGGGATCGACGCAGGTTTTACCCGTGACCTCTATGTGGCGTTGGGTGAGCCTTTGGGTGATGGCGCGTGGGCGGTGCGGGTGCATGTGAAACCCTTTGTCCGCTGGATCTGGTTCGGCGGTTTGCTGACGGGCTTTGGCGGGTTGTTGGCTGCAATGGACCGTCGTTATCGGGTCAAAGTGAAAAGCCGTGTGCGTGATGCGCTGGGCATGACGGGAGCCACTGTATGAAACGCTGGTTGATGCTGATCCCGCTGGCCGTGTTTTTAGGCATGGCGTGGTTTCTGTACAAAGGTTTGTATCTGGACCCCACTGAGTTGCCGTCGGCGATGATCGACAAGCCGTTCCCTGCGTTCAGCCTGCCGTCTGTTGAGGGCGACAACACCCTGACTGAAGCCGACCTCAAGGGCAAACCGGCACTGGTCAACGTCTGGGCCACCTGGTGCATCTCGTGCCGGGTCGAGCACCCGGTGCTGACCAAGCTGGCCGAGCAGGGCGTGGTGATTTATGGCGTGAACTACAAAGACGTCAATGCCGATGCGAAGAAGTGGCTCAAAGACTTCCATAACCCCTATCAACTCGACATCAACGATGCTGACGGCTCGTTAGGCTTGAACCTTGGGGTGTACGGCGCCCCTGAAACCTTTCTGATCGACAGCAAAGGCGTGATTCGTCACAAATTTGTCGGTGTTATCGACGAAACGGTCTGGCGCGAACAACTGGCCAGCCGTTATCAGGCACTGGTTGACGAGGCCCGGCCATGAAGCGCTGGTTAGCGGCTGTTGCGTTGGGCCTGACACTGACCGGCGCGGCCCATGCGGCCATCGACACCTATGAGTTTGCCAATGATGCCGAGCGAGCGCGTTTTCGTGAATTGACACAGGAGCTGCGCTGCCCCAAGTGCCAGAATCAGGACATTGCCGACTCCAATGCGCCGATTGCCACCGACTTGCGTCGCGAGATCTACCGCATGCTCGGTGAGGGCAAAAGTAACCAGCAGATCATCGACTTCATGGTCGATCGCTATGGTGACTTTGTACGCTACAAACCGGCCCTGACCGGCCAAACCTCCGTGCTGTGGTTTGGCCCTCTGGCTTTGCTGCTCGGCGGAGTGGTGCTGATCGGCGTGATAGTCGGGCGCCGTCGACGGGTTCTGCAGGCCGAAGGCGCGGGCTCCCTTTCTTCCGAGGAGCGTCAGCGCCTCGCCGCTTTGCTGGATAAAAACCAAGATGATTGAATTCTGGCTCGCAGCCGGTTTGCTGCTACTGATCGCCCTCAGTTTTTTATTGATCCCGGTGTTGCGCGGGCGCCGTGCCCAGCGTGAGGAAGACCGTACCGCGCTGAATGTGGCGCTGTATCAGGAACGCCTGGCTGAGTTGCAGGCCCAGTTCGAAGACGGCGTGTTGAACCCGCAGCAGTTTGAAGACGGCCGTGCAGAAGCGGCTCGCGAACTGTTGGCTGACACCGAAGGTGTGGGGCCGGCGCGGGTTTCAAGTTTGGGCAAAGCGTTACCCTTGTTGGCCGCGGTTATGGTCCCGGTGCTGGGGCTGGGCTTGTACCTGCATTTTGGCGCCAGCGACAAGGTTGAGCTGACGGCAGAATTTTCCCAGCCGCCGCAGTCCCTTGAAGACATGGTGTCGCGCCTTGAGCGTGCGGCAGCCGCGCAGCCTGAATCGGCTGAAGGCTGGTACTTTCTGGGACGCGCCTACATGGCCCAAAACCGCCCGGCCGATGCAGCCCGGGTGTTTGAGCGCAGCGCCGCGCTGGCCGGGCGTCAGCCTCAATTGTTAGGCCAATGGGCGCAGGCGCAGTATTTTGCCGACAACAAACAATGGAGCGAAAAAACACAGGCGCTGACTGATGAAGCCTTGAAAGCCGATCCCAAAGAAGTCACCAGTCTGGGGTTGCTCGGCATAGCAGCCTTTGAAGACAAGCGCTTTGCAGAGGCGATCGGTTACTGGCAGCGCTTGATGAATGAACTGCCCGAAGGCGATCAGGCACGTGCCGCCTTGCAAGGCGGCATCGAAAAGGCTCGTGAGCAACTGCTGGCCAGTGGCGCAAAAATAGAGACAGCGCCACAGGCCAAGTCGCTGGCCTCAATCAAAGTCAGTGTGGATCTTGCGGATGCGGCCAAAGCGACCGTTTTGCCGGGGGACAGCGTGTTTATTTTCGCCCGTGCAGTATCGGGCCCACCGGCGCCTTTGGCGGTGAAGCGCGTCACCGTGGCGGATTTGCCCATTACCGTGGAGCTGGGGGATGTGGACGCCATGATGCCGCAATTGAAACTGTCCAACTTTCCTGAAGTCATACTGATGGCCCGCGTCTCACGCGCCGGTCAGCCGACGGCGGGCGAGTGGGTAGGGCGCAGCCAGCCAATGGCCAGCAGCACCCGGGAGTTGCAGCAGTTGACGATTGATAGCCCGGATAAGCAATAACCATGGCTGAGCGCGTAGGACGCCCAACCTCGTAGCAGCTGTCGAGTAGTGCGAGGCTGCGTTCGACGATGCAATCGTCGCAAGCTCAACGAGCAGGGTGTTTGAGCCATCACATACCCGCTCATTGTGATACGCCTGACTCACCGGATTGAATGGTTTTACGGCGGCTATGCCGCCGATCGCAGCCTCGCGGAGCTCGTCAGCTGCTACAGGTTTTTGCATGCCTTCGGCAGCGGCTACCTAAATAATTGTCTGAATAATGTTTAAACAAGAGAAATTGTCATGAATCCACTTGCACGCATCACCTTGCTCAGCCTGGCGTTAGGCTTGAGCGCCTGTGCGGTTCATCAGCCTTACGAGCCGACTCAACCGTCCACGCCTGCGCCGCCGCCGTCGACACAGCCATCCGGCAAACCGCTGCCGGACATGCCCATCCCGAAACCGCCCAAGCCGCTGCCGCGCACTTCGGCCACCTTCGCGCCGCCGCCGGGTGGTCCGAGCCATTGGGATGCCCGGCTTGGGGTGTATGTGCTGGATGACCAAACCAACGTCTTCTATCGACAGCGCGCGTATTACCGCTGGAACAACGGCTGGAGCCGCGCCGTCAGCCCCAATGGGCCGTGGGAAGAAACCGACATCAGTGGTGTACCGCCGGGGTTGAGCCGGCAGTTCAAGTAATGCTCTGAGCCATCACTCAGCTGCGAGGAGTGCTTCCAGGGAGGGTCAGGCTTGATTGGCGCGTGACTCATGACGTTGTTGAGCTGTAATAACTGACAGTTCAGCCACAGGCTTTAGCCTGCTAGGCTCAAGCGTGACGCAGCGGTCTGCTTTCGCATGTCCCGTTGTAGCGCGCTCGGCTTCGTTCTGTCCTGCCCCTTCAAGAGGAGAGATGGCAATGCCTTACCACTCCATAGAGAAACATGAGCAGCCGGGTCGCAGGGCTGCCGCCCCCTCACAACGACCTTATTTGTGGGGGGCTGTTCCGTTAGTCAATAATCTTGGGCTGTATGCGTACCGCAGTGCCAGTGGCTTGAATTACGACAAGTCGGTCACTCTGGATTATCAAAAATTCACCATCAAGCAGTTTGAATTGCACAGCCCGTCGGCCTCCAAAGAACTGATCATCCAAGCTCACGGAGCCTTGCGTTCACCGGTTCATAAAATCTGGAATTCGAGTCATGTACTGAATTTTTACACACCTCAAGAGACTGATTTAATAGCTCAGCCCAATGATTTTTTCAGGTTTCAGGCGCGAAAAATAACCGTGCCTCCTGTGGAGGTCATCGAAGTGGGGGAAGAGTCCAGGGATTACAACCTGGGGTACTCTGAGGCGTTTGAAAGCGGTGTTTCTTCATTTTTTCATCAAAGTCAGGCGTTGAATCCAAAGCCGCCAATCGAGTCATTGGCAGACCTAGACGCGCTGAATTTTCACGATGTCTTGACGATCAAATCAGGGAAATCTGTGACGCTCTCGGAGGTGCTGAAGCAGTTACCTGGCTACAGCAAAGTGCATTGTTTTTTCTGTCGCAGCCGCCATTCGGGCAAAAGGGAATATGCGCCATTTTCAGAGATTCAAAAGCGTGAGTAATGACGACGCCATGACCATCGTTATTTTTTCTTCACGGCGCGCTTGGCGGTGGTTTTCGTAGCCGTACTCTTGCGTTTTTTCTTCCACGCAGGTGCCACGCCCGCCGGGCTTGCCGGGCCTTTGATGCTCATGGTCATGGCGCTGCACCGCTCGATATGTTTGCTCATCCACGCGGCCTGTTTAGCCACGAAGATGTCGAGGGTCATTTCGCCGCTTTGCACCATATCCAGTGCCTGCTCCCAGATAGCGGTGGTGCCGGGGTCGGCGATGGCCCGGGGCACGGCATCAATCAGGCTGAATGCGGCTGGCGTGGCAGCCAGGGCCTTGCCGTTTTTGCTTAAGTAACCCCGATCAAGCAAACCCTGAATAATCCCGGCACGGGTCGCTTCGGTACCAATGCCGGTGGTGTCTTTGAGTTTTTGCTTGAGCAGTGGGTCTTGCACCAGCTTGGCGACGTTTTTCATCGCTTTGATCAGGTCACCTTCGGTGAAAGGTTTGGGCGGCTGGGTCCACAGGTCTTTGAGCTGAACGTTGGCAACAGCGCAGTCCAACCCTTCGTGCAAGCGTGGCAACGGTTGTGGGGCCGGGGCTTCGCGGCCTTTGGCCGGGGCCAGGGCTTCGGGCAGGGCGCGCTTCCAGCCGGGCTCGACGATTTGCTTGCCAACGGCGCGCAGGGCTTGGCCCGCGCAATCAAAGTCAGCCTGGGTTCGGTCGTATTCGTGGTTGGGCAGAAATTGCGCCAGGTAGCGGGCGCGAATCAAGGTATAGACCGCACGGTGTTTGCCGCTCAGGCGCTCAAGGTTCTTTGCCGCAGCCGTTGGAATGATGCCGTGGTGAGCGCTGACTTTGGCGTCGTTCCAGGCCCGAGAACGGCGCTGGGGATCAAGGTGCCCGGCCAGCGGCGCCAGCGCCGAATCGGCGTGAGCCAAGGCGGCAAGGATTGCGGGCGCTTCACCGTGCTGGCTTTGCGGCAAGTAACCGCAATCACTGCGCGGGTAGGTGACGAGCTTGTAGGTTTCGTACAGCGCTTGAGCGATGTCGAGGGTTTCCTGGGCGCCGAGACCGAGCTTTTTCGAGCAAATCTCTTGCAAGGTGCCCAGGTCGAAGGGGAGTGGGGCCACTTCCCGCATGCGCTCGGTGCGCAGTTTAACCACCCGGGCACTGTTGGCGTCTTGCATGGCCGTCGCCGCCTGCTGCGCGTGGACCTGATTGAGGCAGCGGTCTTGATCGTCGCAGGTGTCGGGGTCTGCGCGCCATTGGGCGGTGAACAGGTGGCTGTCGTGGTTGAGCTGTACGTCGATGGCCCAGAAGGCGACGGGCACGAAGTCGCTGATACTGCGATCGCGGTCGACCACCAGCCGCAGTGTCGGCGTTTGTACTCGGCCCACCGGCAGAACGCCTTGATAACCCGCCTGACGCCCCAGCAGGGTAAACAGGCGGCTCATGTTCATGCCGATCAGCCAGTCAGCCCGGGAGCGGCCCAGGGCCGAGTGGTAGAGGTTGAAGGTTTCGGCGCCGGGCTTGAGTGCGGCCAATGCTTTGCGAATGGAGGCGTCGTCCAGTGCGGACAACCACAGGCGCTGAATGGGCCCGCGATAACGGCAATGCTCGACCAGTTCACGGGCGATCATTTCACCTTCACGGTCGGCGTCGGTGGCGATTACCAGTTCGCTGGCTTCGCCGAGCAAGCGCTTGACGGCCTTGAACTGGCTCGCGGTCTTGGGCTTGACGCGCATTTTCCATTTGGCGGGGATGATCGGCAGATCAGCCAGCACCCAGCGCTTGTAGCGCTCGTCGTAGGCGTCCGGCGGGGCTGTTTCAAGAAGATGGCCTATGCACCACGTGACTGTGGCATTAGCCCCTACCCAGCAGCCATCACCGCGTCGGCTGGCGCCGAGCACGGCTGCAATGTCTTTGGCCTGGGAGGGTTTTTCACACAAAAACAGCCGCATCGGTCCGCTCATTCATCATGCTGTACACAAGGTGCACAGCATGGGCAGAGAATAGACAAAGGGCAACCGTTTTGACTGTGTTTTTATACAGGTGTGCGGGTTTTTGGATTATTGCCCGTTGTAAATCTGATCGAACACGCCGCCATCGTTGAAGTATTTCTTCTGCACGTCGCGCCAGTCACCGAAGGTTTTCTCTACCGACAGGAAGTCGACTTTCGGGAAGCGATCGTTATATTTCGCCAGCACTGCCGGGTCTCGTGGACGCAGGTAGTTGTTCGCGGCAATTTCCTGACCTTCTGGCGACCACAGGTATTTCAGGTAGGCCTCTGCCACTTCACGTGTGCCCTTTTTGTCGACTACTTTGTCGACTACGGTCACCGGCGGCTCGGCTTCAGCCGAAACGCTTGGGTAGATCACTTCGAACTGATCACGACCGAACTCACGGGCGATCATTTCCGCTTCGTTCTCAAAGGTCACCAGTACATCGCCAATCTGGTTGGTCATAAAGGTGGTGGTGGCAGCACGGCCGCCGGTATCCAGCACTGGCGCCTGTTTGAACAGTTTGGCCACGAAGTCTTTGGCCTTGGTCTCGTCGCCACCGTTTTTGAGCACATAGCCCCACGCCGAGAGGAAGGTGTAGCGGCCATTTCCCGATGTTTTCGGGTTGGGGACGATCACTTGCACGCCATCCTTGAGCAGGTCGGGCCAGTCGTTCAATCCTTTAGGGTTGCCTTTGCGCACGATAAACACGGTGGCCGAGGTGAACGGTGCGCTGTTGTTCGGCAGGCGGGTGACCCAGTTATCTGGCACCAGTTTGCCGTTATCGGCCAGGGCATTGATGTCGGTGGCCATGTTCATGGTAATCACGTCGGCCGGCAGGCCGTCGATCACCGAACGTGCTTGTTTGCTGGAACCGCCAAAGGACATCTGGATGTTTTGTTTGTCGCCCTTGTGTTCGGCTTCCCAGTGCTTCTGGAAGGCGGGGTTGTAGTCTTTATAGAAGTCGCGCATGACGTCGTAGGACACGTTCAGCAAAGGTGGCTGGGCAGCATGGGCAACTGCACCCAGAGCCAGGCCAGCGGCCAAAATGGAGGCGGTAAAGAGTTTTTTCACTGCGTAGTCCTTGTTATAGGGAGCAATAGGGGCACTTTGCCAGCGACTATAGCGGCTGGCGCATAGTCCTTAAAAGATTAAAAAGCACTTTGGTTATACGTTTTTAGTAAATAACGCATTACCGCAGCGCGAGCAAAAGGAAGCCGAGGATTCGTGGCGGTTCTTCTTGCAGGTGGGGCAATCGTGTTCGAGTTTTTCGCCGCGCATGGCGTTGCTCAACTCGGCCGTGAAAATCCCGGTGGGTACGGCGATGATCGAATAGCCGGTGATCATCACCATGGCCGAGATAATTTGCCCGATGACGGTTTTGGGCACGATATCGCCGTAACCCACGGTGGTCAGGGTCACGATGGCCCAATAGATGCTCACCGGGATGCTGGTGAAGCCATGTTCCGGGCCTTCGACTACATACATCAACGTACCGAACACCGTGACCAGGGTGCAGACGCTGACCAGAAATACGACGATTTTCTGTTTGCTGCCGCGCAAGGCCGAGAGCAGGTAATTGGCCTGGCTCAAATAGGGCACCAACTTGAGCACCCTGAAGATGCGCAGCATACGGATGATGCGAATAATCAGCAGGTACTGCGCGTCGCTGTAATAGATCGCCAGAATCCCCGGCAAGATGGCCAGCAGGTCCACCAACCCATAGAAGCTGAAGGCATAGCGCAAGGGTTTGGGCGAGCAGTACAGGCGCAGGCCATACTCCACCGCGAAGACAAAGGTGAAGCCCCATTCGATATAGGCCAGCGCATGGGCGTAGTTGCGGTGAATGCTGTCGATACTGTCGAGTACGACGATCACCAGGCTGCACAGGATGATCAGTAACAGTGTCTTGTCGAAGCGGCGTCCGGCCGCGGTGTCGGTTTGAAACACCATCACGTAGAGGCGTTGGCGCCAATCTTGATTGTTCATGCAGGTTGCTCTAATCCCCAATCCCAGCAGAGTCAGGGATTAGCGCTCAATGCGCAACCCGGATTGCTTGTTCGAGGGGACAAACAGGCGCAGGCAGGCGAGCACCAGCCAGCATCCCAGCACAAAAGGGGCGGTCAACAGAGGCAGGCCAAGGGCGATCAGTGCCGGTGTTATCAGCAGGCTGGCGATAATGCCCAGCAGCGGCAGCCAGATGCGTCGTGACTGTTGGCTCAGGGCCAGCGCAGCCAGCGCCGGGTTGTAACCGGCCAGGCCACTCAAGGCGGTTTGTGTGTCGTGTTGCCAGAGGGCGCACAGCAACCCGGCCAATGAGCCGGTCAGTGCCCATAGGGCGGCTCGCCAGTTACTCAGCCACAGGCCGAGCACAATCAACACCCCGGCCAACGGGTGATCCAGCAGCATGACTTGAGCGATACCGCTGAACAGGGCGTGAGCCAGCGTCAGGCCGGTCATCAGCTGTTCTTGGGAAGCCCCTGAAGCTGGCGAGCTGTCGAGGTAGAGCAGCCCCCAGCCGATACCGACAAAAGGCGCGGTGTAGGCGTTGTTCGCGTGCTTGAGCCAGTGATGAATCAGGATGCTGCTGATGCCGGCACTGGCGATGATCAGCAGGGGCAGCAGGGCCGACCATTCAAAGTGATAGCTCAGTAACAGCCCCAACAATATGCCGTTGTAGCTGTAGAGGCCGGCCTGTCGTTGTGCTTTGGGGTAGTCGCGGCGCTGCGCGGTGAGTAGCCCGGCAACACCGCCCAACAGCGCGCCACCCAGCAGCGAGGGGGCGCAAGTCACAATAGCCAGCAAGCACAACACGCCGCACAACGGCTGGCGTTGCAGGAAAATTTGGGCAAACCCCGCACACAGGGCGGTGGCCCAGTCGGGGCAGTGTTGACCGAGGGAAGGGGAGTTCATGGTGGCTACTCTGGGGACGCGTGCGGGCAGGGGACGAAAACCGCGCAAAGGGCCGCTTTGCAGCCCATCGCAGTCTTCGTGCCTCGTCAGCGGCTACAGGTTGTGCGGGTGTTACTCGTCGCGAATCGAGAAGTTGGCCATGTGTTCCAGGCCTTTGATCAGCGCCGAGTGATCCCAGTTGCTGCCGCCCAGCGCCGCGCAGGTGCTGAAGACTTGTTGCGCGTTCGCCGTGTTGGGCAGGTTGATCCCCAGTTCGCGTGCGCCAGCCAGTGCCAGGTTGAGGTCCTTCTGGTGCAGGCTGATGCGGAAACCCGGATCAAAGGTGCCTTTGATCATGCGTTCGCCATGCACTTCGAGAATTTTGGAGGAAGCAAAGCCACCCATTAAGGCTTCACGAACTTTGGCCGGATCAGCCCCGTTTTTTGCCGCGAAGACCAAGGCCTCAGCCACCGCCTGAATGTTCAGGGCGACGATGATTTGATTGGCCACTTTTGCGGTTTGGCCGTCGCCATTGCCGCCGACCAGGGTGATGTTCTTGCCCATGCTATGCAGCAGAGGCAAGGCGCGTTCGAAGGTTTTTTCGTCGCCGCCGACCATGATGCTCAGGGTGCCAGCCTTGGCGCCCACTTCACCACCCGATACCGGTGCGTCGAGGTATTGAGCGTTTTTAGCGTTGATTTTTTCAGCAAAGGCTTTGGTGGCGGTAGGTGAGATCGAACTCATGTCGATCACTACTTTGTTCGGGCTCAAGCCCGCGGCGATACCGTCCTCACGGAACAATACATCGTCGACCTGCGGGGTATCGGGCACCATGACGATGATGAACTCGGCTTCCTGAGCCACTTCTTTGGGGCTGGCCAGCGCCACGGCGCCTGCGGCCAGCAGATCGGTGGGGGCGGCGCCGTGATGGGTCGACAGGAACAGGCTGTGCCCGGCCTTTTGCAGGTTGCTGGCCATAGGTGAACCCATGATCCCGGTGCCGATAAATCCGATTTTAGCCATGACAAGTCCTCTTGTTTTTATTGAGTGTTGGCGCGCCGTTAAACCGCGTTATGGGTTTTGAGCCAGCCAAGGCCCGCTTCAGTACTGGTCAGCGGTTTATATTCACAGCCCACCCAGCCCTGATAGCCAATGCGATCGAGGTGGTCGAACAGGAAGCGGTAGTTGATTTCACCCGTGCCCGGTTCGTGACGGCCAGGGTTGTCGGCCAGTTGGATATGGTTGATTTGCGCCAGGTGGGCTTGCATCGTGCGGGCCAGATCACCTTCCATGATTTGCATGTGATAGATGTCGTATTGCAGGAACAGGTTGGCGCTGCCGACCTTGTCCTGTATCGCCAGCGCCTGACGGGTGTTGTTCAGGTAGAAGCCGGGAATGTCGAGGGTATTGATGGCTTCCATGACCAACTTGATGCCCACGGCCTGCAACTTGTCGGCGGCGTATTTGAGGTTGGCGACGAAAGTGTTTTCGACGGTGGCGTCGTCCACACCTTGTGGCCGAATGCCCGCCAGGCAGTTGATTTGCTCATTGCCCAGGACTTGGGCGTAGGCGATGGCCAGATCGACCCCGGCACGGAATTCTTCAACCCGATCCGGGTGGCAGGCAATCCCGCGCTCGCCTTTGGCCCAGTCTCCGGCCGGCAGGTTGAACAGCACTTGGGTCAGTTTATTGGCTTCCAGCTGCGCCTTGATCTCGGCAGAGCTGTAGTCGTAAGGGAACAGGTATTCGACGCCGTGGAAGCCGGCGTTGGCAGCCGCTTGAAAACGGACGAGGAAATCCTGCTCGGTGAACAGCATGGACAGGTTGGCGGCAAAACGCGGCATGGTGAACTCCTGCTTTGTCCCTCTCCCGCCGGGAGAGGGTGGGTATGGGCGATTGATTAATCCAGCATCGAAATGGCGGTGGGTGCATCGTTACCCACCAGCGCCAGGTCTTCAAACTCATTAACGGCGTTAATTTCAGTGCCCATCGAAATATTGGTCACGCGTTCCAGAATGATTTCGACCACCACCGGCACGCGGAACTCTTTGATCAGCGCCTGAGCCTGGCGCAATGCAGGCTGGATCTGCCCCGGCTCGAATACGCGCAGTGCCTTACAGCCCAAGCCCTGGGCAACGGCCACGTGGTCGACACCATAGCCATTCAGTTCCGGTGCGTTGAGGTTGTCGAAAGACAATTGCACGCAGTAATCCATTTCAAAACCGCGCTGTGCTTGACGGATCAAACCCAGGTAGGAGTTGTTCACCACGACGTGGATGTAGGGCAGGTTGAATTGCGCACCTACGGCCAGTTCTTCGATCATGAACTGAAAGTCATAGTCCCCCGAAAGGGCCACGACATTGCGCTCCGGGTCGGCCTTGACCACCCCCAGCGCGGCCGGGATGGTCCAGCCCAGCGGGCCGGCCTGACCACAGTTGATCCAGTGGCGCGGTTTGTAGACGTGCAGGAATTGCGCACCGGCAATCTGTGACAAACCGATGGTGCTGACGTAGCACGTGTCTTTGCCGAACACCTGATTCATTTCTTCATACACGCGCTGTGGTTTGACCGGCACGTTGTCGAAGTGAGTCTTGCGGTGCAGGGTCGCCTTGCGTTGCTGGCAGTCTTGCAGCCAGGCGCTGCGGTTTTTCAGTTTGCCAGCGGCTTTCCATTCACGAGCAACTTGCAGGAACATATCAAGGGCAGCGCCCGCGTCGGACACAATGCCCAGATCGGGGGTGAACACCCGGCCAATTTGGGTTGGCTCAATGTCGACATGGATAAACGTGCGGCCTTCGGTGTACACCTCCACCGAACCAGTGTGACGGTTGGCCCAGCGGTTGCCGATGCCCAGCACCACGTCGGACTTGAGCAGGGTAGCGTTGCCGTAACGGTGCGAGGTTTGCAGGCCGACCATGCCGACCATCAGCGGGTGATCATCGGGGATCGTGCCCCAGCCCATCAGAGTCGGAATCACCGGGATGCCGGTGAGCTCGGCAAACTCCACCAGCCGTTCACTGGCATCGGCATTGATCACGCCACCGCCGCTGACCAGTAGCGGCCGTTCGGCCTGATCAAGCATGGCCAAGGCTTTTTCCACTTGCACACGAGTCGCAGTGGGTTTAGCCAGGGGCAGGGGCTCGTAGGCGTCGATATCGAATTCGATTTCTGCCATTTGCACATCAAAGGGCAGGTCGATGAGTACCGGGCCGGGGCGTCCGGAACGCATTTCATAAAAGGCTTTCTGGAAGGCATACGGCACCTGGCCTGGCTCCAGCACGGTGGTTGCCCACTTGGTGACCGGTTTTACGATGCTGGTGATGTCGACCGCCTGAAAATCTTCTTTGTGCATCCGTGCCCGTGGTGCCTGGCCGGTGATGCACAAAATCGGGATCGAGTCGGCCGAGGCGCTGTAAAGACCGGTCACCATGTCTGTGCCGGCCGGGCCGGAGGTGCCGATGCACACACCAATGTTACCGGCCTTGGTACGGGTGTAGCCCTCGGCCATGTGCGAGGCGCCTTCCACGTGGCGAGCAAGGACGTGATCGATACCGCCCACCTTTTGCAGGGCTGAGTACAGCGGGTTAATGGCGGCGCCGGGGATACCGAATGCGGTATTGACACCTTCGCGACGCATCACCAAAACGGCGGCTTCGATTGCTCTCATTTTGCTCATTGCTTTGTGCCTCTTACGTTTTGTAATTGTATACAAGTGGCTGTGTGGCGAGTGTATTCATCCTCGCGGCAAGAGGTCAATGAGTTTTATTGAAGACGTGAATGAACGCTTGAAGGCCCAGTATTTCGAGGTTTGGTGCGTTTAGAAGCTTTTTTGGTGTTAAAAATTGTATACAAAGCACATTATTATTGTGTTCTATTGGTTGTATTGATGCCTGTCAGCAGGCGCCTAAAGGCTTTCCAATAACACCATAAGGACGGCAACCATGAGTGCTTTAACCTTGAAAGTCGCTTTAAACCTGACCGCGCAGGCACTGAGCGCAGCACGTCAGATAAACGCTGCGCCATTGACCGTTGCGGTGCTCGACAGCAGCGGGTATTTGTTGGCGTTGCAGCGCGAGGATGGTGCCAGCCTGTTGCGACCCAGTATTGCGATTGGCAAGGCGTGGGGTGCCATTGCGTTGGGCAAGGGGTCGCGTTTGCTGGCACTGGATGCGCAGCAACGACCGGCTTTTTACGCGGCACTCAATGGCATGGGGCGCGGCGATATTGTGCCGGTGCCGGGCGGGGTGTTGATCCTTGATGAGGCCGGTAACGTGTTGGGTGCGGTGGGCATTAGCGGCGATACGTCGGACATTGACGAACAGTGCGCAATCAGCGCGGTTGAAGCCCAAGGCTTGCGCGCCGATGCGGGTGTAGTGGCTTAGCACCGCAACCCCGTAGCAGCTGCCGCAGGCTGCGTTCGGCTGCGTAGCAGTCGTAAACCAGAACCTGCGGTGTGCCTGACACGCCCTGAATGCTGATTTTACGACCGCTTCGCGGCCGAACGCAGCCTGCGGCAGCTGCTACGGAGCGTGTGTGGGAGGCTTTTAGTCTGGCGCACAGCCTTTGAGCACGAGGCGGATGATCGTTTGTGTTGCCGCTTCGTAATCGCTGTCGTCGAGTTTGGCCTTGCCAGTGATGGCGGAGATTTGCCAGTCGAAGTCAGCATAGGTCTGCGTCGCCGCCCAGATGCTGAACATCAGGTGATGGGGGTCTATCGGGGCGATCTGGCCGCGATCGATCCAGGTCTGGATGCATTCGATGTTGTGTTTGGCCTGGGCGTTGAGCAACTCCACTTGGGTTTCGCTCAGGTGCGGTGCGCCGTGCATGATTTCGCTGGCGAACACTTTTGAGGCAAACGGCAGGTCGCGGGAAATCATGATTTTTGAGCGAATGTAGTTGCTCAGCACTTCATTGGGCTCGCCGTCGGCATTGAACGGCGTCGACACGCGCAGTATCGGCTCGATAATGCTTTCAAGCACTTCGCGGTAGAGGTTTTCCTTGGACTTGAAGTAGTAATAAACATTGGGCTTGGGTACACCGGCCTTGGCGGCGATGTCGCTGGTTTTGCTCGCGGCGAAACCCTTGTCAGCGAACTCTTCGCTGGCGGCTCGCAAAATCAGGTGCTTATTACGTTCACGGATGCTGCTCATAAAACGGGACTTTCCTTGCCGGCTCGGGCGGTCGGGCATGGTAGCACCGGGCCTGTGAGCGGCTCAAGATTGCAGCTCGGCGGTGCTTACGCGCTATGCTTGGAGTAATTCAACCCTCAAGGAATACCCTTTCATGGCTGGCAGTAGTTTGCTGATGTTGCTCGACGATATCGCCGCCGTTCTCGATGACGTCGCACTGATGACCAAAATGGCCGCCAAAAAGACTGCTGGGGTGCTCGGTGATGACCTTGCACTCAATGCGCAGCAGGTTTCTGGAGTACGGGCTGATCGCGAGCTGCCGGTGGTGTGGGCAGTGGCCAAAGGCTCGTTTCGCAACAAGCTGATTCTGGTGCCTGCGGCGTTGGCGATCAGTGCCTTCATCCCGTGGGCAGTGACGCCGTTGCTGATGGTGGGCGGTGCGTATCTGTGTTTCGAAGGGTTTGAAAAGCTGGCGCACAAGTTTCTGCACAGTCAGGACGACACTCAAGCGAAGCGCAAAGCCAGACAGGAAGCTTTGGCCAATGCCGAGGTCGATGTGGTGGCGTTTGAGAAAGATAAAATCAAGGGCGCCATTCGCACTGACTTTATCCTCTCGGCTGAAATCATTGCTATCACCCTGGGCACCGTGGCGGATTCACCACTGATTCAACAAGTGGTGGTGATGTCAGGCATTGCGATTGTCATGACCATCGGTGTGTACGGTGTGGTGGCCGGTATCGTGCGGCTGGATGATGGCGGCCTCTACTTGACCCATAAAACCGGTGAGGGCGCCTGGGCGCGCTTCCAGCGCAGTTTCGGTCGCGTCGTGTTAAGCGCGGCGCCGTACATGATGAAGAGCCTGACCATCATCGGGACGGCGGCCATGTTCATGGTCGGCGGTGGCATTCTGACCCATGGTGTGCCGGTGCTGCACCACGGGGTCGAAACCATTGCCGCCAGCGTAGCCCCCTATGTCGGCCCGTTGTCGGTGATTGTGCCGACACTGGTCAACGCCGTGGCTGGCATTATTGCCGGTGCCGTGGTGCTGGCAGTGGTCACCGGCGTCAGCAAGCTCTGGCGCGCCGTCAAAGGTTAAGCCAGTGAGGCCGGGTGTGGGTTGGTGCTGTTTTGCAACAGGCGATACCCCAACACAGCAAACAGCAACATGCCCAGACCTGCGGCCAGCGATACGCTGAAACCGGCTCGGGCACCGTAGGCGTCAATCACCCAGCCGCCAGCGACGGCGCCCAGCGCCACACCGATACCCAGCCCGGTAATCATCCAGGTCAGGCCTTCGGTCAATTTGGCGGGCGGGACGATATTTTCCACCAGCCCCATCGCGGTAATCAGGGTGGGGGCGAAGAACAGACCTGCGACGAACATGGCCGCTGCCAGCGTGGCGATGCTGCTGACCCACATCAGCGGCACCACGGTGAGCGCGGTGGCCGCGGCGCCGAACAGGAACAGTTTGGGCAACGGTATCTTGAGTTTCAGTGTGCCAAACACTAGCCCGGCGATGCACGAACCCAGCGCGTACACCGACAGCACGATGCTGGCGGCAGCCGGTTGGCCTTGATGCTGGGCAAAGGCCACGCTGACCACGTCAACGGTGCCGACTATGGTGCCCAGCCCGAGCAGGGCCATCATCAAAATCACCACCGGGCCCTGGCGCAATACGGTGCCGCTATGCTCGTCACTGCGCGGGTGTACGGGGGGTTCGGTTTTCCGTTGCATGACAAACAGGGTCACACCGACGGCCAGCAAGATGGCTGCCAGTAGTGGCCCTGCTTCGGGAAACAGGCCCACGCTCAGGCCCACGGAAATCGGTGGGCCGACGATAAAACACACTTCATCGAGTACCGACTCGAACGAGAAGGCCGTGTGCAATTTGGGCGAGCCGCGATACAGCTCGCTCCAGCGTGCGCGGACCATTGCTGGCATGCTGGGGATGCATCCGGACAGTGCCGCAAAGACAAACAACGTCCAGTTGGGTGCGCCCAGATGACTGCACAACAGCAGGCCCAGCAGCGCGCATACACCAATCGCGGCCACGCCGGGCAATACGCGGCGTTGCCCGTAACGGTCTACCCATCGAGAAATCTGCGGTGCCAGCAAGGCCATGGCCAGCGCGAAGGTTGCGGCCACTGCGCCCGCCAGCCAATACGAGCCGTGCAGTTGCGCAAGCAAGGTGATGATGCCGATGCCGGTCATGGAAATCGGCATACGAGCAATCAGGCCCGCAGCACAAAAGGCCTTGGTTCCGGGGGCGCTGAAAATCTCGCGATAAGGGTTCGCCATACAGGCTCCGCAGCATTGGGAATGCGCGCGAGTGTAAAGGCTATGTGCGGGGAGTGGGAAGATTGTGTGGTAGCGCTGAGACGCAGCTTCCTTGCGCGTCCGCAGTCACCGACAAGGATCAGAAGTGATACTTGACCAGCAGGCTTGTGGTGTTCTGATTGGTTTTGAACGAGCTGCTGTCTTCAATCCCGTATTTGTTTTTCCAGTAGTCGTATTCAACGCCGACGTACAACTGCTTGGCGCCCCAGCTCAATGCCTTGCCCAAGTCATATTTGATCTGTGGGTTGAAGTGCAGGTTGGCGTGGTACGTGCCACGGGAGTTCTGGTCATTATCCACGACCCAATCCATGTAGCCGTCGATGACCACATCGGATTTGCCCGCGGGGATGGTATAGGACCACACAGGGGTGATCTGCCATACGCCACGTCCGGCGCGGCTGCCTTCCGGGAAGCGCTGGTAGAAGTTCAGCTGGAAGTAATCGAAACCTGGCACGTTCAAGTCGAAGCCCGGGCCGATCAGGTAAGCGTCGGAGTCACCCTCACCGAACTCGTAGGTCAAGGCCAACAGCACGTCTTTGATCGGGCCAAATTCAAGTTTCTGATCGAAGATTTTGCCGAACGACAGTCGAGGTGTGAACTCGCCATAGTAGGTGTTAGGGCCGACGTTGCCGTCTTCCTTGCCGTTATAGAAAATACGGTCGAGGAAGAAGAAGTTATCACCGTATTTCCAGCTGTCAGCGTGCTCGAAGGTCAGGGTTTGCTGAATCTTCGGGTTGACCTGAAAGTCCTTGCCATACAAATAAGTCAGGCTGTTGGTTTGCCACTGAAACAGGTCTTCGGCGACTGCCGTGGTCCCGCCCATCAAGCTCCCCGCAAGCATCAGGCCGGTAAGTGTGCGCTTCATTCGGTTGCTCCAAACGTTAAGGTTGCTGCCGTTGGGTGAACCTGCGCTCTGAATTGGCGCCTTGGTTCCGGCTTTTATAATCAGTATTAAAAGTTGCCTGAAAGGTCAGGTTTAATGCTTAGAGCAAAGACTGGGCCATAACGAATTCCGGCCAACATTTATCGCTCGACTGTCACGTGGCAGTTGAGTGAATAAGGTGGAGAAAAGGTGTTAAACACGTTGTTTAGACGTATTAAGTTGGCTTTGAAGTCAGCTTTAAACAGCGCTCGCCTTTGAGAGGGCGCGCAGAATACTGGCTCTGGGCTTTACACTCAAGTGCCCTGTTATTGCGCAATGAATCAAGTTGAGCGCGATCGCAGGGCAGGGCAGGTGTTTAAACTAAAAGTGGACTTTGATAAGAGCGCTGGCGGTGTTCTGGTTAGTGTCCAGACGGCTGCTGCTTTCGATGCCGTATTTATCCTTCCAGTAGCTGTATTCAATGCCGACATACAGTTGTTTTTCGCCCAGATTCAGCGCGCGACCCAGGTCATATTTGATTTGTGGGTTGATGTGCAGGTTTGAGTGGTACGTACCGCGCGAGTTTTGATCGTTGTCGACCACCCAGTCGATATAACCATCGATCAACAGGTTGGAGCGGCCCAGGGGAATGCTGTATGAGAACGATGGCGTGATTTGCCAGGTGCCCGTGCCAGGGCGTGGCCCCTCGGTATGGCGGCGATAAAAGTTCAAGGTGAAGTAATTGAACCCCGGCACGGCGAGGTCGAAGCCCGGGCCGATCAGATAGGCTTCACTGTCACCTTCGCCGTACTCATAGGTCATGGCCAGCAACACATCCTTGATGGGACCGAATTCCAGTTTCTGATCGAAAATCTTGCCGAACGACAGGCGCGGGCTGAACTCGCCGTAGTAGGTGTGCGGGCCTTTGTTGCGGTCTGGCTTGCCGTTGTAGAAGATGCGGTCGACAAACAGAAAGTTGTCGCCGTATTTCCATTTGTCGGCATGCTCGAAGGTGACAGTTTGTTGTATCGAAGGGTTGATGGCGAAGTTCTTGCCGTAGAGGTAAGTCAGGCTGTTGGTTTGCCATGAAAACAGATCACCGGCCATGGCCTGACTGGCAGCCAAAAACCCACCCGCGAGCGTGACGCCCCAGTGTTTGCAGTGCATGGGTAACTCCCTTTTTATTGTTTTTTACTGCAAAAGCGCCCTCACCCTAGCCCTCTCCCGGAGGGAGAGGGGACTAAAAGCAAGAGCAGTGTTGTGCAGCGCCGCGAATCAGCCCCCTCTCCCTCTGGGAGAGGGTTGGGGTGAGGGCCAAGGGTTAATGCTGATGCACATGCCCGCTCATGGCGGCACGGCCGGCGCCGCCCATGACGTTGAACATCAGGTTCAGACACACCGCACTAACGGCGGCCATGGCAATTCCGCTGTGGGTGATAGGCCCCATCCACATCGGCAGATGCGCGAAGAACTCCGGGCGTACCACAGGGATCAAGCCCATGCCGATACTGACCGCCACCAATAACTGATTGCGACGGTCGGCAATGTCCGCTTCCTGGAGAATTTTGATCCCCGTGGCGGCCACCATGCCGAACATCGCGATGGCCGCACCGCCCAACACTGCAGGCGGAATCGATGCCACCAGAAACGCAGCCTTGGGCAGCAGGCTCAAGGTAATCAGAAATACCCCGGCCATGATGGTCACCGAACGACAGCGCACCCCCGTCATTTGCACCAGACCGATGTTCTGCGCGAAGGAGGAGTGCGTGAAGGTATTGAAAAAGCCCGCCAGGAACGACGCGCCGGCATCACACAGCAGCCCACGACGCAACATGCGCGGGGTGACTTCCTGCCCGGTGATTTTGCCCAACGCCAGAAACATCCCGGTGGACTCGACAAAAATGATCACCACCACCAGACACATGGACAAGATCGGCGCCAAGTGAAACTCCGGCATGCCGAAGTGTAAGGGCGTCACCACTTGAAACCACGGCGCCAGGCCGATGCCGTTCAGGTCGACCATGCCCAGAGCGCCCGACAACAGGTAGCCCAGAGCCATGCCGATCAGCACCGAAATGTTGACCCAGAAGCCCCGCATAAAGCGGTTGATCAACAAGATAGTGCCCAGCACCAGCGCTGCAATAAACAAGTAGATCGGCGAACCGAACTGTGCGGCTGCGCTGCCGCCGCCTGCCCAGTTCACGGCGACCGGAAACAGCGACAAACCGATAGACGTGATGACGGTGCCCGTCACCAGTGGCGGAAAGAAGCGCACCACTTTGGACATGAACGGCGCAATGATCATGCCGAAAAAACCGGCCGCAATGGTTGCACCAAAAATGCCGGTCATGCCAATGCCCGGCATGCCAGCCATTGCCACCATACTGCCCACCGCGGCAAAGCTGGCGCCCATCATCACGGGCATGCGAATGCCCATCGGGCCAATGCCCAGCGACTGCACGATGGTTGCAATCCCCGCCACCAGCAGGTCAGCGTTGATCAGGAAGGCTATCTCCTCACGACTCAGACCGGCGGCCTGTCCGATGATTAACGGCACCGCAACGGCGCCCCCGTACATCAACAACACATGCTGCAAACCGACCAGAATCAATTGCAACAACGGCAACCGCTGAATGGGCGGCGGGGCGGTCACGGCGGGTATGCGCGGTTCGGTTAACTCGGACATGCAACACCTCGGTCTTTTTTATTGTTGTGAGCTAGTGGTGTGTAAATGCGGGCGCCATTAACGGCGCCCACAGTCTGTAGGTCAGTTGGTTTGAGCTCCTGCATTGATCCAGGCGCCGACAAGTTCACGCTCTTGCTGGGTCATCTGAGTGATGTTGCCCAGCGGCATGATCGGACTGGTGACGGCTTGGGCCTGAATACGGGCAGCCATCACTTTGATTTGTTGCGCGGTGTCGAACATCACACCTGCCGGGGCCGCACTGAACAGCGGGCTGGTGGGCGTGGCGGAATGGCAGACCGTGCAGCGCTCCTGGATCACTGCATGGACTTTTTCGAAATCAACGCTGGCGACTGGGGCTGCGGGCGCTGCGGGGGCTGCAGGTGCCGGTGGCGGCGCATCGGCCGCTCTGACCCCGCCTACTGCTGTTTCAGGCAGCGGTTGATACTTGATCACCTTGGCGGTTTCGGGGCCGGTAGCCGGTGGTTTAGGGCCGGTGACATAGGCCAGACAGACCATGCTCAGCGCGGCGACCGGCAGGGTCCAGGCATATTTATGGCTGTTGTGGCGGGTGTTGAAGTAGTGGCGTACCAGCACGGCCAGCACCGCGATCCCGGCCAGAATCAGCCAGTTGTATTGGCTGCCATAGGTGCTCGGGAAATGGTTGCTGATCATGATGAACAGCACCGGCAAGGTGAAATAGTTGTTGTGGCGCGAACGCAACAGGCCTTTGGCCGGCAATGCCGGGTCGGGTGAGCGGCCTTCTTTGATCGCGGCCACCAGTGCGCGCTGGGCGGGCATGATGATGCGGAATACGTTGCCGACCATGATGGTGCCGATGATGGCGCCGACATGCAGGTAGGCACCCCGTCCGCTGAACACTTTGCTCAGGCCGAACGCCGCTGAAACCAGCAATACAAACAGGATAAAACCGAGCAACGCCGGGCGTTTGCCCAGGGCGGAGTCGCACAGAAAGTCGTAGATGAACCAGCCGGCAATCAATGAGCCGATACCGATGGCCACCGCTTCAGGGCCGCTCAGGCTACTGCCGGGAGCGATCAGGTACAGCGCGGGGTTGAAGTAGAACACCAGGCACAGCAGGGCAATCCCTGACATCCAGGTGAAATAGGCTTCCCATTTAAACCAGTGGAGGTTTTCCGGCATGGTCGGTGGTGCAAGCTTGTATTTCTCGAGGTGATAAATACCACCGCCGTGAATCGCCCATAAATCGCCCGCCAGGCCGTCTTTGGGGTGCGCCCGATTGAGGTTGTTCTCAAGCCAGACAAAGTAAAACGACGCGCCGATCCAGGCCACACCGGTAATCATATGAATCCAGCGTACGCTCAGATTCAGCCATTCCATTAGATGTGCTTCCACAGTCTTTACCTCTTGCCCGTCGTTCTTTTTTGAACGTTGAGGCCTTCTCTTATTGGTGGGGGGCGAGGATCAATTGCTCATCCTCTTTAAAGAAATGCTCATCGCAGTTATTGCCGCTGCCACTGCGATCAACCACCAGGAAGTCATCCCGCTTTTCGATCGTCAGCACCGGGTGGTGCCAGACGCCGCGATGGTAATTAATGCCCTGCCTGCCATTACTGACAAAAGCGCGGACCAGGCCTGATACAGGTTCATCGCCAACTGGCGCGACCACGATCAGAAAGGGGTTGCCGAGCAGCGGAATAAAAGCCTGGCTGCCCAGCGGATGGCGCTCCAGCATACGCACGGTCAAAGGCATGTCCTGCGCGTCGGCGCGGAAGATGCTGATGATGGCTTTGTCTTCTGGCGTAGCCGTTTCGACCTCGGCCAGACGATGAAAGCGCATGGTCGAACCGTTATTGATCATGAAGTGATCGCTGCCATCGGTTTCAATCACATCACCGAAGGGCGCGAAGGCTTCTTTGGTCAAGGGTTCAATCGTCAATGTGCGCATGGTGGTCTTCTTTTTCTAATGACTGTCAGGTGTTCGTTTTGCTTTTGTATCCGCTGCCGCAGGTGGCGAAGCGACCCTGCTGTTGAAGGCCCTTCGGACCTTATTGCAGCCTGCGGCAGCGGCTACACTTGCGGCGTTATTTAGCGACTTTGCCCAGAATGCGCAGGCGGCTTACACCACCGTCCGGGAACAGGTTCAGACGAACGTGGGTGATCGGGCCAAGGGCTTTGATCTGTTCGCTGAAACTATGCTCGGCGTGCATGTCCATTTTTTGGCTGGGCAGCAGTTCACGCCAGAACAGGCTCTGGGTTTCGATCTGGCTGTCGGTGCCGCCTTTGACGAAAGCGCCCTGAATCGAGCAGGAGTCGGGGTAGTTGCCCTTGAAGTGCAGGGTGTCGATGACGATTTGCTCGATCACGCCAGCATGGCCCAGCGCAACGATGACCCAGTCGTTACCCGGTGTGCGGCGACGTGCGGTTTCCCAGCCGTCACCCATGTTGATGCCACGGCCCGGGTTGAGGATGTTGCTCATGCGCCCGAAGTGTTCGTCGGAACAGGCGAGTGCGCGGCCACCGTTCAGGGCTGACGCCAGGTCAACCTGTTCGTTGTCGCCCACGGCGGACCAGTCACGGAACGGCACACCATAGACACGCAGGCGGGCCACGCCGCCGTCCGGGTAGATGTTGAAACGCAAGTGGCTGAACGCCTGATCGTTGTTGATTTCGTGGTAGTGATGGCTGTTGCCTTGCAGTTCGACGGCCGACAGCACTTCAACCCACTGAGTATTGGCGTCAGGTTCGCCCGACGCCAGGAAGCAGGCTTCAAGCGAGGCAGACGGCGGGAAGTTGCCGGTGAAGAATGAAGTGTCGATGTCCACGCCTTTGATCGAGCCTGGAACGCCGAGGCGGATGACGGCACTGTCATAGCCTTCAAAGCGTTTGCGGCGCGACTCCCAGCCGTCCATCCACTTGCCGTTGTCATCGAAAACGCCCTCCTTCCACACGGCCGGGGTCGGCTGGAACAGGCGGTTGGCGTCGGCGAACCAATCATCGGTCACGGAGATGATTTTGGTGCCCAGGCGGGCATCGGCCAAGTTGACGAACTTCTCGAACGGTACGGCGTAAGCTTTCATTCTTCTGGTCTGCCTTTAAAAAAGTGGCTGGGGATCCGTTGCCGACAGGTGCCGGCCCGGCTTAGAGCTGGAGTAATCGGAACAGGGCGATCTTGTTGATTTCTGCCAACGCACACTTGAACTCGACGTCTGCCGGGTTGTGGATGCGCGTTTCGAACGCGGCGAGGATCTGGTGCCGGTCGCTGCCTTTTACCGCCATGATGAAGGGAAACTTGAACTTGGCTTTGTAGGCTTCGTTCAGCTCGGTGAAGCGTTGAAACTCTTCGGCCGTGCATTGGTGGATACCGGCGCCAGCTTGTTCGTGGGTGCTGGCTTCGGTGAGTTGGCCCTGAACGGCAGCTTTGCCGGCCAGGTCCGGGTGAGCATTGATCAGTGCCAGCTGGCTGGCGTGATCGGCGCTCAACAAAATGTCACTCATGCGTTGGTGCAGGGTCTGGATGTCATCGACGCTGGCGTCCAGGCCCAAGTCGTAGGCCTTTTCGGCCACCCACGGCGAGTGCTCGTAAATATCGGCAAAGGCTGCCACGAACGCTTCTCGGCTCAGTTGAGAAGGCTTGAGGGTGGTGAAGGCGCTCATAGGGCGGTCTCTGCGTTGAAAGGGTGAGTGGCGTGCCAGTGGCGTGCAATGTCGACGCGGCGGGTAAACCAGACCTGTTCGTGACTTTTGGCGTATTCAATAAACCGCTTAAGGGCGGCCAGACGGGCAGGGCGGCCAATCAGGCGGCAATGCAAACCGATGGAAAGCATTTTTGGCGATTCAGCGCCTTCGGCGTAAAGCACGTCGAAGGCGTCCTTTAAGTACTGGAAAAACTGCTCGCCCGTGTTGAACCCTTGCACCTGAGTGAAGCGCATGTCGTTGGTGTCCAGCGTGTACGGAATCACCAGATGCGCTTTGCCTGTGGGGTTATTCGGTTCCCAGTAGGGCAGGTCATCGTCGTAGGTGTCGGAGTCGTACAAAAAGCCGCCTTCTTCCATCACCAGTCGTCGCGTATTGGGGCCTGTGCGCCCGGTGTACCAGCCCAGAGGGCGTTCGCCGGTGATCTCGGTGAGGATGCGGATCGCTTCGAGCATGTGCTCGCGTTCCTGGGCTTCATCCATGTACTGGTAGTCGATCCAGCGATAACCGTGACTGCAAATCTCATGGCCTTCGGCGACCATCGCGCGAATGACATCCGGATGGCGCTGGGCGGCCATCGCCACGGCGAAGACGGTGAGCGGGATGTTGAATTCGCGAAACAGTTTGAGCACGCGCCACACGCCGGCGCGGCTGCCGTATTCATAGAGCGATTCCATGCTCATGTTGCGCTCGCCTTGCAGTGGCTGCGCGGACACCATTTCAGAGAGGAACGCTTCAGACTCTTTGTCGCCGTGGAGGATGTTGCGCTCACCCCCTTCTTCGTAGTTGAGTACGAAAGACAGGGCAATGCGGGCGTTGTCCGGCCAATGAGGGTGCACAGGGTTTGGACCGTAACCAATCAGGTCGCGTGGGTAGTCGGCGCTCACTGCAGTCTTCCTTATTGTGGGTGTTAACAGTTGATTGGCCAGACCTGGCGTCACTGCGCTGGCCTGATTGTATACAACTTTATAATCCATTTGTAACCCTGCATGCATGCATTTTTACCATGTATGTTTCTGGAAAGGTACTTGCAAGAAACTTGCCTGATTGGTCAGGTTATGAATCCGAAGTCGCTTTAGGCTATGGGTTTCGTGGAATACGGCTCGAAGCCACGTTAAACGCGGGCTGCGCTTTGTCGGGGTTTTAATTGTGTACAATTTTGATAATAAGTGTCTTAATCTTTGCAGCGCCGTTTTTTTGGGTGGCCCCAAAAAGGTTCGGCAATGCTTTCATTTACCGCTGGGTGGAGGTTGCGCAATCGTATGGGACGTTTGACTACGCACGTTTTGGATGCTGCACACGGCTGTCCGGGCAGCTCGATCAAGGTCGAGCTATACCGGGTGGAGGGTTCGCAATTGACGCTGGTGGCGACGGCGCTGACCAACAGTGACGGTCGTTGCGACGCGCCGCTGTTGCAGGGTGATGACTATCAGTCCGGGGTTTATCAGGTGCAATTCAGTGCGGGGGATTACTACCGTGCACGTGGCGTGCAACTGCCCGAGCCGGCGTTTCTGGATGTGGTGGTGCTGCGTTTCGGGATCAGCGCCGAGCAGGACCATTACCATGTGCCGCTGCTGATATCGCCCTATAGCTACTCGACGTACCGCGGCAGCTAACGGTTTCGTTCTGCGCATGTGGTTCTTTGCCCGCTCACACTGCGGGCTTTTTTTTGCCCGCAGATTGCCACTCTTAGCAGCTGCCGAAGGCTGCGTTCGATTGCGAAGCGATCGCAAAATCAGCGGCTCGGGTTAACTGAGAGACCACGCACTCTGTTTTTACGACGGCTGCGCCGCCGAACGCAGCCTTCGGCAGCTGCTACGAACGGCGCATCGTTTTAGCGGCTCAACAACGACGCGGTGCCCGCCACGCTGAACAGTCCGGCACTGACGCGGTTAAACCAGCTCTGGCCTTTGCCGCTGCGCAAATAGCCCGCCGCACCGTGGGCGCCAAGGCCGTAGGCCAGCTTGCACAGCAGGTCGAGCACGGTCCAGGTCGCGATCATGACCAGCAACTGTGGGAGGAACGGCTGGCCAGGGCTAAGAAATTGCGGCAGGAAGGCGGCAAAGAACAAAATATCCTTCGGGTTGCTGGCGCCCAGTACGAACGCGCGCCCAAACAGTGCACCAAAGCGCGGTTTCGGTGCGGCTACGGGTACATTCGCCGCCGTGGCAGGCTCGCGTGATTGTTTCCAGCTTTGCCAGGCCAGATAAAACAAATACAGCGCCCCCACGATTTTCAGCACGCTGAACAGTTGCTCCGAGGCCAGCAGCAGGGCGCCCAGGCCCAGTGCCGAGGCACTGAGCAGGCAAATCGAAGCCAATACCCCGCCCAGAAAGGCCGGATAAGAACGCCGCAGGCCATAGTTCAAACTGTTGCTGATCATCAATAGCGACAGGGGCCCCGGTATCAGAATCACTATCAATGCCGCGCTGCTGAACAGCAGCCAGGTTTCCAGACTCATCATGTCCTCCATGCACAATCCCCCGCGCACCATTGCCGGGTCACTTGATTTATGACTTTGTATACAAAAAAAGCAAGTTTTGTTTTTAGTTGGCGTGGTGCATCAAGACAGTCGGCTCTGGCCCAGCGCCGTGTTGATTGCCAACCAGCCATTGACTGCCTCTTCGCCAGCCTGGGCGAAGACCCGTTGCAGCAGCTTGACCTGTTCGCGGCGTAAATTGGCTTCAAAGCGCACCCCCTCTACGGTCAGCTCCAGCAGTCGCTTGCGCTTGTCAGTCTCGGGAGCCACGCTGCGCACCAGGCCCATTTCTATGAGCTGGCGCAAGGGTGTGTTCAGTGCTTGCTTGCTCACGCCGAGCAGTGAGAGCAATTCTTTGACGCTGACGCCGGGGTGATGGGCGATAAAAAAAACGATGCGCTGATGCACCCGACTCAGCCCACGACGCGCCAACATTTCGTCCGCTTTGGCGGTAAATGCTTGATAGCCAAAGAAGAACGCTTCCATGGCGTTACGCTGAATGGTTGGATTTTTAAGGTCAAGCATATTGACGTATCTAGGCTTCGCGGCGTAATTTCGGTCAATCAGTTTGACTTATTTCCAATTACTTCTGCTACCGGTGATCTGTATGGCCTTCTCCGAACGTGTTTCCCGCCTGAAAAGCTCTTTGATTCGCGAAATTCTGGCTGCGGCCCAGCGTCCGGAAGTCATGTCGTTTGCAGGCGGTCTACCGGCTGAAGCCATGTTGCCCAAAGTTGACTGGAGCGATATGCCCGCCTCAATGGGCCAGTACGGCATGAGTGAAGGCGAGCCGGCGTTGCGTGAAGTGCTGGCCGCTGAAGCCCGTGCCTTGGGCGTGGATTGTGACGCCAGCCAAGTGATAGTGCTGAGCGGCTCGCAACAGGCGCTGGACCTGGCTGCCAAGCTGTACATCGACAAAGGCACCGAGATCATGCTCGAAGCGCCCACTTACTTGGCCGCGCTGCAAATCTTCCAGCTGTTCGGTGCTGAATGCCTGAGCTTCCCGCTGCTGGCCGACGGTCCGGATCTGGCGGCGCTGCGCGTTGAGTTGACTCGGCACAAGCCTGCTTTCATCTACTTGATTCCGACTTTCCAGAACCCATCTGCCGTGCGTTACAGCGAAGCGAAACGTGATGCCGTGGCAGCTTTGCTGGATGAGTTTGGTGTCACCCTGATTGAAGACGAGCCGTACCGCGAATTGAATTTCGATGGCGGCAGCGCCACGCCCATTGTCAGCCGTCTGAAAAAAGCCAGCTGGATCTACACCGGGACTGTGTCCAAAACCTTGCTGCCGGGTTTGCGTGTCGGGTTCCTGATTGCCAGCCCGGATTTGTTCCCGCACTTGTTGCGTCTTAAGCAATCGGCGGACTTGCACACCAACCGTGTCGGTCAATGGCAAGCCTTGCAGTGGATCGGCACTGAAAAGATGAACAGTCACCTGGCTGAGCTGCGCGACTTCTACCGCGTGCGCCGCGATGGCTTCCAACTGGCGCTCGAAGAGCATTTCAGCGACCTGGCAGACTGGCATGTGCCTCAGGGCGGGCTGTTCTTCTGGCTGACTCTAAAGCAGCCCTTCGATACCCGCACTTTGCTCAAGCCTGCGCTGGAGCAGAACGTGGCGTTTATGCCGGGTGAGCCGTTCTTCGCCAATCCGGATGAAAACGTCGGCAGCCTGCGCCTGAACTTCAGCCATATCGACCCTGAGCGTCTGCACGAAGGTCTCAAGCGTCTTGCTTCGGTTATTCGTCAAGCTCAGGCCGCACAGGCGGCCTAAAGGAGTTGTGATGCTCAAGGTTTACGGCGATTACAACTCGGGCAACTGTTACAAGGTCAAGTTGATGCTGCATTTGCTGGGCCTTGAGTATCAGTGGCACTCGGTCGACATTCTCAAGGGGGAGGCGCAAGCACCCGCGTTTCTGGCTAAAAACCCGAACGGCAAAGTGCCGGTGCTGGAGCTGGAAGACGGCACATGCCTGTGGGAATCCAATGCGATTCTTAACTTTCTGGCCGATGGCAGCGACTTTTTGCCGGGCGAACCGCGTTTACGCACGCAGGTGTTGCAGTGGCAGTTTTTCGAACAGTACAGCCACGAACCCTACATTGCGGTAGCGCGGTTTATCGAGTTTTACCTCGGCTTGCCGCAGGAGCGTCTTGAGGAATATCGCAAGCTGCAAACTCGCGGTTACAAGGCTTTGGACGTGATGGAGCAGCAGTTGGGGCGCACGCCATATCTGGTGGGCGAGCATTACTCCATCGCCGACGTGACGCTGTATGCGTACACCCATGTGGCGCATCAGGGCGGTTTTGATCTGAGTGCTTATCCGGCTATTACGGCGTGGCTGGAGCGAGTGGCCAGCCACCCGCGCCATGTGACCATGTTGCAGTAGTCGCTGACGGCTCAGCGTTTAAACTGCCCCAAACCGCTGGTTCAAGTAGTCAATGATCACTTTGGAGTCGTACATCCAGGTGGTCATGCCGTCTTCTTCGATGCGCAGGCAAGGCACTTTGATCTTGCCGCCTTGCTCCAGCAGGGTCTGGCGATCCTGCTCGTTGTTCTTGGCGTCACGCAGTGCCACGGGCACATTCAAACGACGCAGGTTACGACGGGTTTTTACGCAAAACGGGCAGGCATGAAACTGGTACAGCGTCAGGTCTTTGGCGGCTTGATCGACCTGCGCCTGTTCGGCTGCGCTACGTTGTTTTTTGCTTGGGCGGGTAATGAAATCGCCCGCGATGATCAACTGACCCAGGCCTACGCGAAGCGCTTTGATAAACACAGTAAAAGCCTCATTGGCGTTTAAGAAAGCGCGAAGCTTACCTGAAATTGGTAGGCGAAAAAAAACCGGCGATGAACGCCGGTTCTTTTTGGCACGCCGAGTTACTTGATCAAGCTAAGAAATTCTGTGCGCGTGGCCGCATTGTCGCGGAATTCGCCCAGCATCACCGAGGTGATCATCGACGAGTTTTGCTTCTCGACACCGCGCATCATCATGCACATGTGCTTGGCCTCAATCACCACGGCAACGCCCAGGGCACCCGTCACCTGCATGACGGCGTCGGCGATCTGGCGGCTCAGGTTTTCCTGAATTTGCAGGCGACGGGCATACATGTCGACGATGCGCGCAACTTTCGACAAGCCCAGCACTTTGCCGCTTGGAATGTACGCGACGTGAGCCTTGCCGATAAACGGCAGCAAGTGGTGTTCGCACAGCGAGTAAAGCTCGATGTCCTTGACCAGTACCATTTCGCTGTTGTCCGAGCTGAACAAGGCACCGTTGGTGACTTCTTCAAGCGTCTGCTCGTAACCGCGGCAAAGGTACTGCATGGCCTTGGCGGCACGCTTTGGCGTGTCCAGCAAGCCTTCACGGGATACGTCTTCACCAAGCTGGCCCAGAATGGCGGTGTAGTTTTGTTCCAATGTCACAGGGCTATTTCCATGCGGGTTTCATAGTGGCACTTCGTCGGGTCGTACCAATGTTGTACCAATCAGGCGGTGTTCGAGTGTCCCGAGCTCGCTCCAGTCAGTACTGGGATCAAGCCACTGAGCGTCAGTTGATAGCAACCCTTGCACGCTGTGGCCAAGCTGATTGGTGATAAACGCAGGGTTCATGCCTGCCATGGGGCACATGGTAGCGTAGGTGTGCCTCCAGTTGCATGAGCGACGTACGATGAAATTCGAATTTGGCAGGCTTCGCGCAACGGTGCATCCGCAAAATGGCTCAGAAATACCCGTAATGCCAAGAGACATTAACTGACAGCGGTGGGGTGTTGCGCCCCCCCCTTGAATGGTTCTTTTGTTCGGCTTCGTACAATCGAATCGGAAAGGGCCGACATCAATTATCCAGTACCCCTTCATAGAATCGCCTGCTCATCAATCAGGCGGATTGCTATATGGCTCAAGAGCCCTGGAAGGATTACTGCTGCCCGGCGTGCTATGCCCGGGTATTGAAGGCGAGGGCCAGGGCCGTCGAACTCAAAAGCAGGGAAGTGCCTTACACCCCCGCGGCGCCACGACCGCCCCCCAAACCTGCGCCGCCCCCCACATTACAACCGCCGACCAAAGGCTGTGTGTTTGCCAAGTCGTGCACGCTGCCCAATGGCGTGATCGAGCATAAAAATCCCAATGGTTTTGTGCCCCTTGAGTCGCTAACCGAGTACGGCGCTTACGCGGTACTGGGAACGGTGGGTGAGATCACCTCGGCTGGCACGCCATTGGGCTGGGTGGGAGGCTCTGGCAGTGCCGCCTCTGTGGTCACACGATTGGGCGGCAATTTGGCGCTCGCGGCGACCAGCACGGGGTCGGCAGTCGGCGTGCCTTTTCTGGTGGGCAGTGCCGCGTTATTGATGCCCAACACGACCTCGCCTGACAGTGCTTTTTATAAGTCCGAACAATACGCCCAGCTGAGCCAAGGCAATACCCAGGTTCGAATGAACCTCAAGTATCTGGACGATGACGCGGTGAGTGTTTACGGGTTCTACACTGGCAACCAACCGGACTGGAGACAAGTTCCGGTCATCGCTGCGTTACCCCGCGGCGAACAACTGGTGGCCGATGTAGGCAACGGTCTGGAGGTGATCTGGACCCCGGCCGTCGACACCGGCGCGGTGCTGGGTATCCCGGCACTGGAAGGAATGACGCTCAAGCCTGGGGCCTGGGTATTCCCGGCGACCGAGCAAACCGACCGGATTCTGGAAAACCCGGAACATCCACCGCAGTACCAGGATTTCATCATCTGGTTTCCCACCCAGCCGCAGATTGCGCCGATCTATCTGTCGCTTAGTGTGCGCTATGCGCCGGGAGTGGTGTCAGGAGCAGGGGAGAATGTGTCGGGTGTATGGCTTGATCATGCCAGCAGCGGCATGGGGGCGCCCATTCCGACGGCAGTGGTCGATGTGCTTCGGGGGAGAACGTACAGCAGGTTTGATTCGTTCAGGCGTGCGTTTTGGAGAGAGGTTTCGAGGGTGCCGGAGCTGGCGGATCAGTTCAATGTTCGAGTTTTACAGAAGGCACAGAAAGGAAATGCTCCATTGGTAGATTTTTTCGACAAAGCAGGGAAAAGACAACGTTATGAGTTACATCATTTAACGCGAATAGTGGATGGTGGTAGCGTATATGACGTCGATAATATACGTGTAAACACCCCTAAAAATCACATAGCGCTTCATGAGCAGGAGTGAACATGGAACTTAGAAAAGCATTGAGCGACTACACTGAACGTCAGTTTGAACAGTTTGTTCAGGAAATGATTGACGATGTTGGTACGGAAAATTATCAAGACGAATTGATGTATCACTTTGATCTTCTTGTGGGGGAACTAGGTGGGACTAATTTGATTTTTTACCCTCAGCCCGGTGTAGATGACTCAGCAGAAGGCATCACAAAAACGGTTAAAGCATGGTGCGAAGCCAGAGGCTTGCCCGGTTTTAAATCACGGTTTTAAGGCTCTGGATATTGTAAAGCTCTGGAGAATCCGAATGACTGCTTACTCAATTGCTATTTAGGATTGGGCAGGCAATGCATGGTTTTAGTTTTGAAATGCATTGCAGGGTGCGAATAGTCGATGGTGGAGCGGTTTATGGTGTAGACAACCTCCGTATAAATACCCCTAAAAATCACATAAAGCTGCACGAAAGAGAGTAATTATGGAACTTAAG
This sequence comes from Pseudomonas sp. TMW22091, assembly GCF_022496705.1. Taxonomy (NCBI): domain Bacteria; kingdom Pseudomonadati; phylum Pseudomonadota; class Gammaproteobacteria; order Pseudomonadales; family Pseudomonadaceae; genus Pseudomonas; species Pseudomonas sp. TMW22091. Next base: position 451,945 of record NZ_SCFI01000003.1, on the reverse strand, counting down.
AAGTCGTTAAGTGAATACACCGAAGCTGAATTCAAAAGGCTTGTACAAGAAATAGGTGAGGATATTGGTACTGAAAAGTATCAAGATGAATTGATAGGGCATTTCAGGGATCTAGTTAACGGGGTGGGCGGGGCAGATTTGATTTTCTACCCTGAGCCCGGCGCAGATATTTCAGCAGAAGGCATAATGAACACGGTTAAGGCAAGGTGCGAGGCCAAGGGCTTGCCCGGTTTTAAATCACGGTTTTAGGATTTATGAAATTACGTGAAACTTAATGATGGAGAGTAAAATTGGAATTTAAAAAAGCATTGAGCGATTACACGGAATATGAATTCAAACAACTGATCACAGAAATAAAAGAAGATGTTGGTACGGAAAAATATCAGGACGATTTAGTATTTTATCTTAATGAGTTGATCGGGCCCGTTGGTGGTTCTGATTTGATCTTCTATCCGAAGCCTGGAGCAGACAAGTCAGCTGAAGGTATCGCTAAAACTGTTAGCGATTGGTGCGAAGCCAGCGGTTTGCCGGGTTTTAAACCTCGGTTTTAGGACTCTCGAAATCACGTAAAACTCAATGATGGAGAGCGAGTATGGAATTAAAAAATACGCTCAGTGATTACACGGAGCTCGAGTTCAAGAAATTAGTCAACGAAATAATAAAAGTTTATGGCACCGAAAAATATCAAGATGAGTTGATAATTCATTTCAGATTTTTGGTTAAGGACGTTGGTGGGGCGGATTTGATTTTCTACCCTGAGCCTGGCGCAGATGTTTCAGCAGACGGCATAATTAACACCGTAAAAGCTAGGTGCGAAGCCAAAGGCATGCCGGGTTTTAAACCAAGGTTTTAAAAGTCTTCTTGCGAATTCCACATTTGCCTGTCACCCGTTTTTAGATAGGGGCAGGCAGGTACGTGGGCGGCAGAAAACTAATGGCATGATCGCGCATTTGGTTTTTTTCACGTACCGAGGAGGCCTGATAGTCAACCTCACTGCCGTCAGACGGTAGTACGCAACTCGTTCGGCACTCCCTGTGTCGCGCCCCGACGTTATTCGTCGCGACCCTCCATCATGGTGCGTTTAAGCATGACATATACCGCTCCGGCGCCACCGTGTTTAGCCTGGCAGGAGCAAAATCCCAGTACCTGTGAGTGCTGTCGCAGCCAAGTGTTGACGTGGCTTTTGATCATGGGACGCTTGCCGTCCAGGCGCACGGCCTTGCCATGGGTCACGCGCACACAGCGCACTTCGAGGCGGGTGGCTTCGCTGAGAAATTCCCACAGGGTTTCCCTGGCCTTCTCGACGGTCATGCCGTGCAGGTCAAGGCTGCCCTCAAAGCTGATCTGGCCAAGCTTAAGTTTGCGCATCTGGCTTTCTTGCACGCCGTCACGCGCCCAGCTCAACTGATCTTCAGGGCCTACATCAATGACAAACTGGTCAGACAAGCCGTCGATAATGGTTTCATTGCTGCGCACGATAGCGTTTTGCCGCAGTTTGGCCAGTTGCGCACGGTCAGCTTTGGGTTTTCCAGTGTCAGCCCGATCATGTTTGATCGGTTTAACACCGCGAATTTCATTTTTAAAAAGAGAAAAGTCGTCGTCTTGCATGTCAGCCTCCGCGAAGGTCGGACAGTTTACCCAAGTCGACGGCTAACGTGCGCTGGATGTGCCTCAGTCGCGTTTTTTCATCAGGTGCGCTGCCATGTTAAGGCCCAGGGGTTGGCGCATCTGGCGGCGCCGACGGCGCCACAGCCATGCACCCAGCCACGTGATGAACAGGCCGATGACAAGGACGACGGCAGCACCCGCGGGGCTGGCGTTGAGGTCGCCCAGTGCCGCCGGTTGGCCAATCAAGCTGCTGGCACCCACGACAAGCACGAGTGCACCGCAGAGGGTCAGTAGAGCTGCGAACGTCAGTACCAGTCGCGAGCGCCAGTTACTGTGTGCTTTGGGACGCAAGCGCCGCGCATCAAAACCATCGGCGATTTTCATTCCGATATTTCCTTAAAGGGTATCGGCCCTTCGACAGGAACATGGGCAGGTTGTTCCGGAGGATGTTCAGAAATGAAGGGTAAACGTGTCGCAGAGGGTGTTTACCGATAGGCGGCGCAGTCGTCCGCCTATCCAGAGGCGCGATCAGATGAGGTTTTGAGTCAGTGCCAAAGTAGCGAAATTGTCATTCATGATGGCCATTTCGGTTCTCTGCACGTCGGCGGCGGGGATGATGCCATCGCGTGTAGGCAAGTCGCGGGTGGCGCATGCATCTTCGACCAGGGTGCAACGAAAACCATAGTCCTTGGCGGCGCGCACGGTGGTGCTGACGCTGGAGTGGCTCATGAAGCCGCAGACGATCAAGTCCAGCGGGCCGGCTTTTTCAAGCGCTTCTTTAAGACCTGTGTCATTGAACGCGTTGGGCATGCGCTTTTCGATGATGACTTCATCGTCGGTGGCCTCAAGGCCTTTGATAAATTCGCCGCGCTCGCCCTGCGGGTCGAACAGGCCGCCAACGGTACCCAGATGGCGTACGTGGATCACCGGACGCTTGGCCCTGCGGGCTGCTTCGAGGAGCGCAGCAATGTTGGCGGTGGCGGCCTCCATCCCCGACAGGGCCAAAGGCCCGCTGAGGTATTCTTTCTGCGCATCGATGATCAGCAAGCTGGCATTACTCAGGCTGGCAGCGGCATAACCACGCCCGGTAAGTTGAAACATCGTCTTTAAAGCGGACATTCAGGGGCTCCTTTGGGTAGGGCTTTTGCGACATTCTCCACTGACCGAGCGTTTATGTGAATGGCTAGTCGTGTAAGGCACGTAGTTGTTGGCCTACAGCGATGTCAAGTGTCAGTGCATCAGTGCAAAAATGTACAAAATGGAACGAACCGTGCCTTCAGGCAGGGTTTTTAGCTTCAGTGCCTGGGGTTAAAACCACCGCCGGGCACAACTTTGGCTGTCTAGAGGTTTGGCTGTTAGAATCGTCGGTCGATTTTTAGGAGTAAGGCCATTGATCACTTCCCGCCTGCGCACTTTGCGCGACCATATTCGCTGGGCCGTTAGCCACTTTCATGGGGAAGAGCTGTTCTTTGGTCATGGCACCGACAATGCTTGGGACGAAGCCCGTCAATTGGTGCTGGGTGCACTGAACCTGCCTTGGGAAATCGCGGACAGCTACCTTGATTGCCGTTTGGAAGACGATGAGCTGGTCAATCTGCAGCATTTGCTCAAGCGCCGAATCGAAGAGCGTGTGCCAACCGCTTATCTGCTGGGTGAAGCCTGGTTCTGCGGCATGTCGTTTATCGTTGATGAACGCGTGTTGATCCCACGTTCGCCGATTGGTGAGCTGATTGAAAAACGCTTTGAGCCTTGGCTGGCCAGCGAGCCTGCGCGCATTCTTGATTTGTGTACCGGCTCGGGCTGTATCGGCATCGCGTGCGCGTACGAATTCCAGAACGCCGAAGTAGTGCTGGCCGACCTGTCGTATGAAGCCCTTGAAGTCGCCAATCAAAACATCGAACGCCATGGCGTGGATGAGCGTGTTTACACGGTTCAGGGCGATGGCTTCGATGGCCTGCCGGGTCAGCGTTTTGACCTGATCGTGTCAAACCCGCCGTATGTCGATGCTGAAGACTTTGCCGATATGCCAGCGGAATATCAGCATGAGCCTGAATTGGGTCTGGCGTGCGGCGATGATGGACTCAATCTGGTGCGTCGTATGTTGGCCGAAGCAGCTGATCACATGACCGAAAAGGGTTTGTTGATTGTTGAAGTGGGCAACAGCCAGGTTCACGTTGAAGCGCTTTACCCGGAAGTTGATTTTGCCTGGCTGGACTTTGAACGTGGCGGTCACGGCGTGTTTATGTTGACGGCGCAGCAATGCCGGGAACATCAAGCGCTGTTTGCTTCGCGCGTTTAAGAAGGGCCAGTAGCTGCTGACGAGGAACGAAGGCTGCTCGTCAGCGGCTACAGTTTTTAGCTTGTGCGATCCGTACCTAGCGGTGCGTCGCAATCCATATCAGCAGAGCAGCCTGAAAGACCGCAAAAGCCACCAGGCAGGTGATGGTGAAGCGCAAACCGATGTCTTCTCGCTGAAACTTGCTGATCCTGTCTTCTTTAGCACGCAATTTTACTTCTTGCTCCTGCAAAGTCTGTTCGGCTTGCTGGAGCATCTGCGCGGCTTCAAGAATTTCCACTAACTGCAATTTTTCACTGTTCCAGGTGGAGTAGAGGTCACTGACTTCTACGGCCTTTATGTGGGCTTTGAGATGCAGGGCATCTTCGTACACCACGTCAAAGCCTTGGGTGCGCAAGCTATGGTCGCGCCGCTGTCGAGTGTCTTCGCTCAAGGCATCCCGGCTCGGCAAGCTCATTTTTTCAACTGTGTAGCGCGAATGTTTTTTCTGCGACCACAGGATGGCCTGCGCCATCAGGAAGCGTCCGATACCTCGGTTCAGAGGTTCAATTTGCAAGCCGCTCTCGGGGGTGATGCTCACTTGTCGGGTGGCATGGTCCAGCCAGACGTCGAGATGGTCCTGTTCTTTGCGCACTTTCTGGTTGGGCAGCAGGATGCTCAAGCGCAAGAGGCTGAAGTCTTTGTTGTGGCGTTCGGTGTACCCGAACTGGACAAAACGCAATGGCCGAGCGCCCGTGCTGCGATCCGTTGGCAGAGGTGCCAGGCGCAGCATTTTGAAATGCTCGGGTTGCACGTCCGCCCAAGGGCGTGTGGTCGCCTCGGGCGGTGCCGGCTCTTCAGTGCCCGCGTGTGGTGTTGGGGTGTCGCTCATAACGGCAGAATCCTGTGCAAGCCCGGTATGTCGGGCAAGCAAAGGCCGCCGACACCGGCTTATCGGCCGTTATGCGCAGGACTGGAGGGTTTGCCTGCATTCACTTTAGTGATGAAGCGCACAGTTCGATCGCCCAATTCCCCCGCGAGTCGCTGATTGGGATCGTTGTAGGACTGAACCTGACGTTTCATGTCCATCGGGACAATACGCATCACGTGGTTCATGCCATTGATCAACGTCAGGACGGCATCGGGTTTGGCTGCCTTGAGCAAGCGCGCATCTTTGACGTCGACCTGAATGTCGTGAGTGCCCTGAATAATCAAGGCGGGCATTTTCAATGCGGAAAAAGCGGTGGCCGGGTTGTAATGCAGCAGGCTGATCATGTACGGCTGCACGCTGGGGCGGAACACGGCTTCGAGGTCTTTGGGCACGTTATCGTCGGTATGACCGGCTTCCAGTGAGCTGATCAGTTCAAAGCTGCGTTTGAGCAAGGCGGGCGGCAAATGATTACGTTGCAGTTGCTCACGCAATAACGCGCCGACCGGGCGCCCTGTACCCGCAATCGAGATCACCCCGGCGGCCCCGATGCGCGGGGCAGCGAGGCTGGCAATCAGGGCGCCTTCGCTGTGGCCCAGTACAAATACCTTGCCGAAGCGCGGGTCAGCCTTGAGCTTCTCGCCCCAGGCCACTGCATCGTCAACGTATTTGTCCACACTCAGTTGTCGCTCGTCCGGGGTCGCGGGCTGGCTTTGGGCAATCCCGCGCTTGTCAAAACGCACGCTGGCGATGTTGCTTTGGGCCAGGCGCCATGCCAGTTTTTTCAAGGCGTCGTTACGCCCGCCAATCGGGTTGTTGCCATCACGGTCGGTTGGGCCGGAGCCAGCCAGGATCAGTACGACTGGCACTGGCTTGTCGCTTTTGGGCAGCACCAATGAGCCATAGAGCGTGCCGGAACCCGTGTCCAGTTCAATAGGGCGCAGCAGAACATTAGAAGAGGTGGCCGCCAGGGCCTGAGTGCAGAACAGGGTCAGCGCTAAAAAGAATATTCGCAGCATCGTTACGCCATCATTGTCTAATGTGCCGGTTCTACAAACCCGGATGAGTAAGGTTGGAGGATGAACTACTAGGGCAGCCTGCGTATACTGGCGCGCATAGTAAACGAGGTTGAATTTAATCAACTGTTTTTCGCGGAGCTCCCTGCATGTCCGGCAATACCTACGGCAAGCTGTTCACTGTCACCACCGCAGGCGAAAGCCATGGCCCGGCGTTGGTCGCCATTGTTGATGGCTGCCCGCCCGGGCTTGAGCTGTCCCTTGAAGACTTGCAACGCGATCTTGACCGCCGCAAGCCCGGCACCAGCCGGCACACCACACAACGTCAGGAGCCGGACGAAGTCGAGATCCTTTCCGGCGTGTTCGAAGGGCGTACGACGGGCTGTGCCATTGGCCTGCTGATTCGCAATACTGACCAGAAGTCCAAGGACTACTCGGCGATCAAAGACCTGTTTCGCCCCGCGCATGCCGATTACACCTATCACCACAAATACGGTGAGCGTGATTATCGCGGTGGTGGGCGCAGTTCTGCACGTGAAACTGCCATGCGGGTTGCCGCGGGTGCTATCGCCAAGAAGTATCTGGCGACCCAAGGCATTGTGATTCGTGGCTATATGAGTCAACTGGGCCCGATCGAAATCCCGTTCAAGACCTGGGATTCGGTCGAGCAAAACGCCTTTTTCAGCCCAGATCCGGACAAAGTGCCAGAGCTTGAAGCTTACATGGACCAACTGCGTCGCGATCAGGACTCGGTGGGTGCCAAAATCACGGTGGTGGCCGAGGGTGTCATTCCAGGTTTGGGTGAGCCGATTTTTGATCGTCTGGACGCCGAACTGGCCCACGCTTTGATGAGCATCAATGCGGTCAAGGGCATTGAAATAGGTGCAGGTTTCGCCAGCGTTGCCCAGCGCGGCACCGAGCACCGCGACGAGCTGACGCCTGAGGGGTTTGTGAGCAATAACGCGGGCGGCATTTTGGGCGGTATTTCGTCCGGTCAGCCGATTGTTGCGCATCTCGCGTTGAAGCCCACATCAAGCATCACCACCCCAGGTCGCTCGATTGATGTGCATGGCAACCCGGTCGACGTGATCACCAAAGGTCGTCATGACCCCTGTGTGGGCATCCGCGCCACGCCAATTGCCGAGGCCATGATGGCCATTGTGCTGATGGATCACTTGCTGCGTCACCGCGGGCAGAATGCCGATGTGCGTGTGAGCACGCCTGTGCTGGGCCAGTTGTAATGCAGGGGCGTATGGGTGCCGTGGTCTGACGACCGTGGCACCACTTCCTTACTGGCGGTTGTCAGGCTTCTACCTTTTCTACTTCGCCTTGCTGGGGGCTACAGCGCCGTATCTGGCGCTGTACTTCCACCATCTCGGCTTCTCCAGCGCAAGAATAGGCGAGCTGGTGGCCATCCCGATGTTGATGCGCTGTGTGGCGCCGAATTTATGGGGCTGGCTGGGCGACTATACGGGGCGACGCTTGCTGATTGTACGGCTCGGCGCACTGTGCACCTTGCTCAGTTTCAGCCTGATTTTCGTCAGCAAGAGCTATGCCTGGCTGGCACTGGTCATGGCCCTGCATGCGTTCTTTTGGCATGCGGTGCTGCCGCAGTTCGAAGTCATCACCTTTGCCCATTTGCGCCAGCAGCCCGAGCGTTATAGCCAGATCCGGCTGTGGGGCTCGATTGGTTTTATTTTGGCCGTGGTGAGTCTCGGGCGCCTGTTTGAGTGGCTGGATCTGGATATTTATCCTGCGGCCGTACTCGTCATCATGGCAGGCATTGTGGTGTGCAGCCTGTGGGTGCCCGGAGCGCAGCCGTCCAGCGAGGGGCGCAAGGTGCTGCTCGGCGGGTTTGTTCAGCAGTTGCGCAGTCCCGGAGTGCTGGCGTTTTATGCCTGTGTGGCATTGATGCAACTGAGCCACGGGCCGTATTACACCTTTCTGACCTTGCACCTAGAAGACCTTGGCTACAGCCGGGGTGTGATTGGCCTGTTGTGGGCGTTGGGTGTGGTGGCAGAGGTTCTGATGTTTCTGGCCATGCGACGCATCTTGCTGGCATTTTCGGTACGAAGAGTACTTATGGTCAGCTTTGTGCTGGCGGCCCTGCGATGGCTGATGCTGGGCTCGTTTGCCGAATACCTGTGGGTATTGTTGCTGGCTCAGCTGCTGCATGCGGCCACTTTTGGCAGTTTTCACGCCTGCGCCATGGCCTTCGTTCAACGCAGCTTCGGGCCCGGCCAACAAGGTCAGGGGCAAGCGCTATACGCCACTTTGGCGGGCATCGGGGGGGCTGTGGGTGCGCTATATGCCGGTTACAGCTGGAACACACTCGGCCCGACTATCACCTTTAGTATGGCAAGCGCCTCAGCATTGGCCGCAGCCGTTATCATCGCAACTCGACTGCAAGAGGACAGGCCATGAGCCTTACCCGTGAACACTTGAGCCTGGAAATCATAGAAGCCGGGCGCTTCCTGTACGGTCGTGGCTGGTCGCCTGCCACCAGTAGCAACTATTCGACCCGACTTTCGGCCACCGAGGCGTTGTTGACGGTTTCGGGTAAACATAAAGGCCAGTTGGGCCTGGATGATGTACTGGCTACCGATTTGTCGGGTAATAGCCTTGAACCTGGCAAAAAACCTTCTGCCGAGACCTTGCTGCATACCCAGTTGTACCGCTGGCGGCCTGAAATTGGTGCCGTGTTGCACACGCATTCTGTGAATGCGACCGTACTGTCGCGGCTCACGCCCGGTAACAGCCTTGAGTTTGAGGATTACGAACTGCAAAAAGCCTTCAGCGGTGTGTCGACCCATGCATCGAAAGTGCAGGTGCCTATTTTTGACAATGATCAGGACATCGAGCGTCTGGCAGGCAAGGTTCAGCCGTGGCTTGAGGCTCATCCTGACTGCGTGGGGTACTTGATCCGTGGGCACGGTCTGTACACATGGGGGGCGCGAATGAGCGATGCCTTGCGTCAGATCGAGGCCTTTGAGTTCTTGTTTGAATGTGAGCTCAAAACCCGTGCCGTACTTAACCGTTAACGCTGACTTCACTGTGAAGAAGCTCACCGCCTGAATTCAATGGTTTGCCTGAACGGCCTGTAAAAGCCGAAAGCGCACGCCTACGCCGAGGAACCGCATCCATGAGCAGCCTGTCCGTCTATCACATTTCCAGCCCAGAACTTCCGAACAAGGTGTTAACCCACCTTGATGACATCCAGTCCACCCTGGCCGAGCAGGGTGTGCGCTTTGATCGTTGGCAAGCCGCTGCGCCGATCCAGCCGGGTGCGACTCAGGAAGAAGTGATCAGTGCTTATCGTCAACAGATTGATCAGTTGATGACTGAGCGCGGCTACATCACTGTGGACGTCATCAGTCTGAACAGCGACCACCCGCAGAAAGCAGAGTTGCGCGCCAAGTTTCTGGATGAGCATCGCCATGCTGAGGATGAAGTGCGATTTTTCGTTGCCGGGCGAGGGCTGTTTACGCTGCACATTGGCGATTATGTCTATGCAGTCCTGTGCGAGAAAAACGACCTGATCTCAGTCCCAGCAGGCACGCCTCACTGGTTCGATATGGGCGAACATCCTCATTTTGTGGCTATCCGTTTATTCAATAACCCAGAAGGCTGGGTGGCGAATTTTACGGGTGAAGACATCGCCAGCCGCTTTCCCCGTCTCGAAGATTAAGGAGCCCCCATGCCGATCAAGGCCATCCTCACCGATATCGAAGGCACGACCAGCGCCGTGAGCTTCGTTTTTGACGTGCTGTTTCCTTATGCAGCCACGCATATGCCCGATTTTGTTCGGGCTCACGCTGAAGACCCTGAAGTGGCCATGCAGTTGGGCGAAGTGCGACTGGACAGCGGTGAACCCGAAGCGGACGTCGAGCGAGTCATCGAGATCCTCGCCCAATGGATTGCCGAGGACCGCAAGGCAACGCCGCTCAAAGCTCTGCAAGGCATGGTCTGGAAGCAAGGTTACGAGGCGGGTGAGTTGAAAGGGCATGTTTACCCGGATGCGGTCCAAGCCCTAAAGGGTTGGCATGCGCTGGGGTATGAACTGTACGTGTATTCGTCAGGTTCGGTTCAAGCACAGAAATTGATTTTCGGCTGCTCCGAAGCGGGGGATCTCTCGACGCTGTTCTCCGGCTATTTTGATACCACTTCAGGCCCCAAGCGTGAGGCGCAGTCCTACCGGCGTATCACCGAAGCCATAGGCTGCCTGGCGGGCCAAATTCTGTTTCTTTCAGATATTGTCGAGGAACTGGATGCGGCTCAAGAGGCCGGCTTGCAGACCTGTGGACTGGCGCGCGAAGGAGGTCAATTGAAAGGGCATAAGACCGTCAGCAGTTTTCTTGATATTGACGTGGAACACCTTTAACAAAAACCTCACTGCAACACAGCAAAAAGCCGGTCAATGCCGGCGTTTTGCTGTGCGCGAGTCGCGATGCCATTACGCTGAATGATAGGTAGGCAGGGCAAAGCGATGTTGGCTTTGCAGCATCGAAATGGTCGGCAATTCGCTGGCGTTACCTGCCAGGTCGCGACGGATGGCGCTAATCACCCAAGTCAATTGCTCAGCGGTGTGCAATTGAGCATACGAAATACAACGCTGAGTCTGTTTGCCATCGCTGTCACACAGCGTGAGCAACACGCCACCATCAGGGCGAGGCTTTACGGTGACCTTGTGGTTCGAGAACAGGGAAGTGAATTTTTCTTGGATCAGACTCATGTCTTCATCTCCATTAGCGCGTGGAAGGCTTGTATGAAGTGAGAGTTGCAGGGACTGTGCCAGTCGAATGATTAAATAAAATCGTTATAAATCAATAGCTTGATAAATATGCGCCGTGACTGGGTCGTGCATTTTGCATGAGTGCTAAAAGTTCACCCTGCAATTTGCCCAGTCGTGATCAATCATCGAAGTAAAATTCATGCTTAGGGGCGTGCTTATAGATTTTTTCTATAAGTGCCGTATACACAAAAGGGGTGACAGGCCGGGGTTGTGTCAGGAAACTAGGCTTTTTTGTAGCGAACACGGAGCCTCATATGTCAGATAACAAGCCAGCAGATCAAAATCGGCAAATGACCCCAGAAGAAGCCGCCGACTTTGCCGAACAGGTGTTCAACAAAGCCCGTGAAGGCGATGCGGCCATGCTGGCTGCGTTGTTGAGCAAAGGCTTGCCACCCAATCTGCGCAACCATAAAGGCGATACCTTGTTGATGCTGGCGAGCTACCACGGTCATGTTGAAGCGGTGAAAGTGTTGCTGGAGCATAAAGCCGACCCTGAAATTCGCAATGACAACGGCCAAAGCCCGATTCAGGGTGCCGCGTTCAAAGGCGACCTGGCGATGGTGCAGGCGTTGGTCGAGGGTGGCGCACAGGTCGAAGGTGCTTCTTTTGACGGTCGCACGGCATTGATGATGGCAGCCATGTTCAACCGGGCGGCAATCATTGATTTCCTGATCAGTAAAGGCGCCGACCCAAAAGCTAAAGACGCCAGCGGTACGACTGCCCTGGACGCGGCAAGGACGATGGGTGCTGTCGATACCACCGCTCAGTTGGAAAAACTGCTGGGCTGATGCGATGTCCTCGGGGGGCGCATTTGATATATCCTGCGCGCCCTCTTTTTCCCTGTTACAGGTCTGCCCATGAAAACTGCTCTCGTCGAACTTATCAGCAAAATCAGCTCTGGCTGCCTGAGCGACGACGACATAGCCAAAATCGCTGATGAAGCGTCTCAGGCCTACGCTGACCCTGCTGCATTTCTGGCTGCCAATCCAGATATCAACTACGACGAAACCTTCCCGATCACGCTGGGGGAGTGGGTTGTGATCGGCAGTTTGCCTGAAACGGTCTTGTTCCAGGCAGATACCTACATGGACCTGTTTGAACAAATCGTCGCGTCGTTTGGCCCAAATGTGGCGTTCAATATCAAACCGAAACAACTGGCTAAGACCGAAGCGCTGACTGCGCTAAACCGGATTCAGATCCAGATGGGCAGCATGTCGGCGGATAAAGGCGGTTATGTGTTGATGAATGTCAGCCAACCGCTGGATGACGCGCTTCAGGTGGTGCTGGTCTACGGCGAAGACGTTCCGCGTGTGCTGGAACTGTGCGAGGCCCTCGGGATCAGCGCAGCGCCTTCTTTGGAAGCCCTCAAAATCGCTGTCCACGTTTAATCCAGTACGGCCTGTAATAAAAAACGGAACCCTGCCCATAGCTGACTATCCTAAGTAGACAAGTTCTCACTCAGGAGCATCATCATGGGTTCTACGTTTAACGGTCTCATTGGTCTCATCATTCTGGCACTGGATATTTGGGCCATTATCAATGTGATTAAAAGCGGTGCCGGAACGGGGGCGAAAATTCTCTGGATCTTGCTGATCATCCTGCTGCCTGTACTGGGGCTGATTATTTGGGCCATCGCCGGCCCAAGGGGCAATGTTCGGATTTGAGCCATTAATGAGCGGTTTACGCCACCTTCAGTTGGCTAACCGCTGAGTCAGTCAACGTCAAGGTTCGACCTGTCAGGTTCCTCGACGTAGAATGCGCGCCTTTCTTGGGCAGTTAAGTCGGTGTATTGCGAACGCGATCTACGGCTTGACTGTCGATCATGGGCGGGTGACCGTCCGTTGCCACCAGCATTCAAGGGACTACCCATGACTGAAACACCAAAGACCGACTATCTCGAAACCCTTTATGAAGGCTATGGCCAGCGTTTTCGCATGGACAAATTGCTGCATGAAGTGCGTACCGAGCACCAGCACCTGGTGATTTTCGAAAATCCGGTCATGGGCCGGGTCATGGCGCTGGACGGTGTTATCCAGACCACTGAAGCGGATGAATTCATTTACCACGAAATGCTCACCCATGTGCCGATCCTGGCTCACGGTGCAGTCAAGCGCGTCCTGATCATTGGCGGTGGCGATGGCGGCATGCTGCGTGAAGTGACCAAGCACCGGGGCATCGAACACATCACCATGGTCGAGATCGATGGCACCGTGGTGGACATGTGCAAAGAGTTTCTGCCTAACCACTCCAACGGCGCCTACGACGACCCGCGCCTCAATCTGGTGATCGATGACGGCATGCGTTTTGTCGCCACGACCGAAGAAAAATTCGATGTCATCATTTCGGACTCCACTGACCCTATCGGGCCGGGCGAAGTGCTCTTTTCCGAAAACTTTTACCAGGCTTGCCATCGTTGTCTGAATGATGGCGGTGTACTGGTCACGCAAAACGGTACCCCGTTCATGCAGCTGAACGAAGTGAAGACCACGGCCGGGCGCATGCGCAGCCTCTTCGCCGACTGGCATTTCTATCAGGCAGCGGTGCCGACTTACATCGGTGGCGCGATGACGTTTGCTTGGGGGGCTACCGACAAGTCCTACCGCAAATTGCCACTGGAGACCCTGCGCCAGCGTTTCGCCGGAAGCGGCATCGTGACCCGTTACTACAACCCCGAGATCCATATCGGCGCATTTGCTCTACCGCAATATGTGTTGCAGGCCATTAACAAGCCAAGCAACGATTAATAGACGGTTGTGCTGATAAGCCTGCTCCCCCAAGATCTGCAAGGTGCTTGAGGGGGGTGGGCATGCCTGTGGCAAAAAGTCTTTCCCGACGCTTTCTTGTGTTTCAAGATGTTCTCTGTACGAAATTTTCACGGAAGGTTTAGGACAATTCGCGCGCAAAATTTCGGCCTCTGAGTGGCTCCGCCCCCTTATACGGTGCTTGCGATGCCTCTCATTCGATAATGTTGCGTAATAAATGGCATTGACCTCAGTGGATTACCTTGAGGTCAATGCTGCATGTGCTCAGTCCACGTGACCTACGGTTGCATCTAATCGTAGAGAAACCACGAGGGCAGGGCGCTGCATAATAAAAGCCACTTCAATCTGAACCAATGGGTCCTTAAACGACATGGCAATCCCGGACGCCCCAAAACAACAGCATGCGACTACACGTGTGTTGCAACCGACCGTCAAATCGCATCTGGCGTTTACGCTGCTCTGTGCCTTGATCATGATGGTGATGTTCACCCTCCTTCGGGTGGCCTTGCTGGTTTATAACCGAGAAATGATCCTCGATACTCCGGCCTCGACTTTTCTGGAAGCGTTCGCGAACGGTTTGCGATTTGACTTGCGAATCGTGGTCTATCTCAGCATTCCGTGTGTGTTGGCATTCCTCAGCGTCAAAGCCATGGCTTGCCGAGGCGTGCTGCGCTTCTGGCTGACAGCCGCCTCCAGTCTGGCGTTGTTTTTGGGCCTGATGGAGATGGATTTCTATCGGGAGTTCCATCAGCGTCTGAACGGTCTGGTTTTCCAATATGTAAAGGAAGACCCAAAAACCGTCATGAGCATGCTTTGGTACGGCTTCCCGGTGGTTCGCTATCTGTTGGCATGGGCAGTGGGTACGGTCATTTTGTACTTTGCTTTCCGCGGCGCTGACCGCCTGACGCGTCCACGCGCTGTAGCGGGTGTATCGAGTGAAGCGCGGAGCGTAGCGCCATGGTATGGCCGTGCTGTGGTGTTCGTGGTGGTGCTGCTGGTGTGTGTGGTCGCTGCCCGGGGCACACTGCGCCAAGGTCCTCCACTGCGCTGGGGTGATGCCTACACGACAGACTCCAACTTCGCCAACCAGTTGGGTCTCAATGGTTCTCTGTCGTTGATTACTGCGGCAAAAAGCCGTTTCTCGGATGAGCGCACCAATATCTGGAAACCCACGCTGGAAGATTCGGTGGCGCAGCAGACCGTGCGCGACATGTTGCTGACCGAGAACGATAAGCTGGTTGATCCGGATACAGCACCTGTGCGCCGCGATACCACACCGCCTGCGGAAAAAACCTTACCGATCAAAAATGTTGTCGTGATTTTGATGGAAAGTTTCGCTGGCCATTCGGTGGGTGCTTTGGGGCGTCCAGGCAATGTCACTCCTTACTTTGACCAGTTAGCCAAAGAAGGTTTGCTGTTCGAGCGCTTCTTTTCCAACGGTACGCACACCCACCAGGGCATGTTTGCGACCATGGCGTGCTTCCCGAACCTGCCGGGTTTTGAATACCTGATGCAAACCCCGGAAGGCAGCCACAAGCTGTCCGGTCTGCCTGAGTTGCTGAGCGCTCGCCAGTTTGACGACGTCTATGTCTACAACGGCGATTTTGCATGGGACAACCAGTCGGGTTTCTTTAGCAATCAGGGTATGACCACGTTTGTGGGTCGTAACGATTTTGTTAACCCGGTGTTCTCGGATCCAACGTGGGGCGTGTCCGATCAGGACATGTTCAACCGTGGTCTGGAAGAACTGAAAAAGCGTGAAGGCAAGGCGCCTTTCTATGCCTTGTTGCAAACCTTGTCCAACCACACGCCGTATGCGTTGCCTACACCGCTGCCCGTTGAGCCTGTTACTGATCGCGGTTCCCTGAACGAGCATTTGACGGCGATGCGGTATTCAGATTGGGCCTTGGGCCAGTTCTTCGAAAAAGCGCGTAAAGAACCTTATTTCAAAGAAACACTCTTTGTTGTGGTCGGCGACCACGGTTTCGGTAACGAACAGCAAATTTCCGAAATGGACTTGGGGCGCTTTAACGTTCCGTTGCTGCTGATCGGGCCAGGCATTCAGGAGAAGTTTGGCGCGCGCAATGACACGGTCGGTACTCAGGTCGATATTGTGCCGACCATCATGGGGCGTCTGGGCGGTGAGTTCCGTCAGCAGTGCTGGGGTCGTGATTTGCTCACCTTGCCGGAAGGTGACAAAGGGCGAGGCATCATCAAGCCCTCGGGCAGTGATCAGACGGTGGCTATCATCAGTGATGACCACATCCTGGTTCAGCCAAAGGATATGCCCGGTAAAGTGTGGCAGTACACGCTGGGTGCCAACCCTGAAGCTAAAGTAGTGGCTGGCTCGCCTGAAGAAGCTGATCTGAAGCAGAAGCTCGAATCTTTCTTGCAAACCGCTACCAAAAGCTTGGTGGATAACACTGCAGGCGTAGAAGATCCGAAGTAAGCAAACATGCAGTAAGCAATAAAAAAGAGGCCAATTGGCCTCTTTTTTATTGCGCGGTGGTTTAAGCCGCCAGCGCTATATTTTGCCAAGTAACAGCAATACCAGCAGCACAACCAACACAACGCCGATAACGCCTGATGGCCCGTATCCCCAGCTTTTCGAGTGCGGGAACACAGGAAGGCCACCCACTAACAGCAAAATCAAGATGATGAGAAGGATTGTTGTCATGATTCTTTCCTTGTTGATATGTTCCGCCAAGGTGTCGCTTTTTGAGCACCGCTTGAAGAACATGAATTGGACAGTGCTTACAAAGTCCGACTGTTGCTGATGCCGGATAATTCAAATTTATTTAACGGCGATCTAAAACATTTCAGTATTGATCCCTGCGTGGGGCGCGAGTAGGGTTGCGCGCTGCACATTGGGAGATGCCTCGGATGCTTAACTACGTTTGGTTTTTTTTGGCGGCCGTATTTGAAATTGCCGGTTGTTACGGGTTTTGGATGTGGCTGCGTCAGGGCAAGAGTGTCTGGTGGGTGGTTCCGGCGATTGTCAGTCTGACGGTATTTGCCGTGCTACTGACCAAGGTAGAAGCTGTTTATGCAGGTCGGGCCTATGCAGCCTATGGCGGGATTTACATTGTGACGTCCATTGCATGGCTCGCCGTGGTTGAGCGTATTCGCCCATTAGGCTCTGACTGGATAGGGCTCGGCCTGTGTGTTGCAGGCGCAACCATTATTTTGTTGGGCCCGCGTTTCACCAGTTCCTAGTGTTTTAGCAGGCGATGAGCTGTTTGATGCTTTTCAAGCAGGTTCACTCCTTAATTGCTGTAGGAATTCTTCCCCTTGGCTGTAGGTCTTGGATGAATTGCCGTGTAGGGATTGAAGCACTGTTTTGCGACGTGCAGTCTTGATGGCCTGTCAGCTCTTGAGATGAAAGCCATGCGAATATTGACTTGCGCCATCGGCGGAGTGATTTCACTGGGGCAAGACATGACCGTGCGCATTATTTCTACTAACGGTAAGCAGGTCAGGCTTGCAATCGAGGTGCCCAAGCATATCGGCGTGCACCGAACAGAAATTTACGACCGAATAAAAGACGAGCTGGCGGCCAAACAATTGATCAAGCCTTCGACCGAGTCTTAATCAAAGAACTCTTTAGGTACTGCGTGCCTGGGGGCCAGCTGGCACTGCTGACTTTCAAGGTCAAAGAAAATCACTGCCTGCCCCTTGCTGAGCGCATGGCGCACGCGTAGCACGCGGGTTTCATGGGGCGTGTCATCACCATTGTCTGTGCCGTCGCGACTCACGAAATCTTCGATCAGGCGAGTGAGGGTGTCAGGTTCAAGCTGGTCGTAAGGAATAAGCATGGGTGGGACTCTCGTAATCAGTGCGAGAGATGCTACTGGCCGCAGGCGTGTGCGGCCAGTCTTTCTGCTCTGCATAGCGCTGATTCGCTGCAAGTACGGTGTTATTCGAGATAAATACCTTGGCCGGGCAGGCGGTTGCGATCGTGCGGCTCAGCGAAGTTCTGCGCCGGTCCTTTTGGAATAATCCCCGTAGGATTGATCATGCGGTGGCTGGCGTAGTAATGACCTTTGATGTGAGCGAAATCTACCGTCGCGGCGATACCAGGCCATTGGTAAAGCTCGCGTAGCCAGTTGGACAGGTGCGGATAATCGGCAATTCGTCGTTCATTGCATTTGAAGTGGCTGTAGTACACCGCATCGAAACGAATCAGTGTGGTGAAAAGTCGTATATCAGCCTCGGTAAAATGTTGGCCTGCCAAATAACGATTGTCTTGGAGGTGCGCTTCCAGATCATCCAGTTCGCGGAACACATCGTCGAAGGCCAATTCGTAAGCCGATTGCGATGTAGCAAATCCTGCACGATAAACACCGTTGTTCAGTGCCGGGTAAATACGCTCATTCCAGCGGTCGATTTCACCCCTCAACGATGACGGGTACAGGTCCAGCGTGTTGCCAGTCAAACCGTCAAATGCGGTATTGAACATGCGAATGATGTCGGCCGACTCGTTGCTGACAATGCACTGTTGTTGAGTATCCCAAAGCACAGGTACGGTGACGCGACCCGTATAATCAGGCGTATCCCGGGTGTAGCGCTGGTGTAGAAAACTGAAGTCGTCCAGCTTGTCTCCGCTGGAACCGAAGGCCTTGTCGAACGTCCAGCCGTTTTCCAGCATCAACCAGCTTACCACCGAGACGTCTATCAACGACTCAAGCCCTTTGAGTTGGCGGGTAATCAGCGTGCGATGAGCCCAGGGGCATGCAAGGGAGACATACAGATGGTAACGGCCCTCTTGTGCCGCAAAGCCGCCAGTCCCGGTTGGGCCTGGCGAGCCATCAGGTGTTACCCAATTGCGGCGTTGCGCCTGCTCTCGCTGGAAAGCACCGTCTTTGCTGCTTTCGTACCACTGGTCGTGCCAGCGCCCATCGATTAACAAGCCCATAAGGAACTCCGTAGCATTTTTCGTTAGAACTCAGTCTAGTGCGCTGAGTTCGAACAAAAAGCGCAAAACATGGGCGTTACTCATCAGTTAAATCGATTTGTTGCGATTGTCCCAGTAGCTTTTGGCTAATTCGAAGGCCTGTTCACGCGGCGTTCCGAGCCCGCGCAAGGCAAGCGCCATGGTTGAAAGCAAGGCCAGTTGGGGGTAGCTGTCTTCAACGTCACCTCGCCATACTGCCTTTAGATGGGCGGGGTCCAGCGAGGCCGGTTTCACATGACGCTGTGCGGACAGTGCAGGCCATTCTTCGTCCCAGCTAACACCTGCCGTGGTGCCATACAGATGGCTGATGGTATCCGGGTTGATTTCAATTTCGCCGCCGTCACCTTTGACCACAATGCTGGTATCGCCCAGCAGGCCGCTGGCTTCACGGTGTACGCTTTGATAGCCCGGATGGAAGATGCTTTGCAGGCCACAGCGAGCGTTTAAAGGATTGAGAATGCGAGCCAATGAGTGAATCGGAGAGCGCAGACCCAAGGTATTGCGCAGATCAATCATGCGCTGCAACTGCGGTGCCCAGTCTTGTAACGGGATAAACGCCAAATTGTCTGTATTCAGGGTTTCTTGCACGCTTTGCCAGTTACGGCATAGCGGAATTGCCAGCTCATTGAGCAGTTGCTCGCTATACAGCCTGCCCGCGGTATGAGGGCCGCCACCGTGCATCACAATACGCACGCCATTTTGTGCCAGGCATTTAGCCGCTAACAGGTACCAGGGTAAATGGCGTTTTTTACCGGCATAAGTGGGCCAGTCAATGTCGACCTGGATGGCGGGTGCGGTTAAGCGCTCGCGAACGGCTTCGGTAAAGCCAGCTAATTCTTCCGGGCTTTCTTCCTTATGCCGCAATAGCATCAGGAACGCGCCCAGTTGTGTGTCCTCAGCTTTTTCATCCAGCAGCATGCCCATCGCTTGGCGAGCTTCTTCGCGGGTCAAATTGCGGGCGCCGCGTTTGCCTTTACCCAAAATGCGTACAAATTGTGCGAAAGGGTGTTCAGGTGGCGTTTCAAGGGCCAGTGCAGTGGGGGTATTCATAAGCAATTGGTCGGCTTCGGCAGGCCCGCCAGCTTGGCGGCGAGTTTGGCGGGAGTGCCGTTAAACAGGCGATTTAAGTGCATGCTGTTGCCTTTTTCAGCGCCCAGTTTAAGTGCGGTGTATTTGATCAGCGGGCGAGTGGCAGGAGATAGCTCAAATTGCTGATAGAACTCACGTAACACCTCAAGAATTTCCCAGTGCTCGCGGCTCAATTCAATGCCTGACTGCTCAGCCAACGCTTGGGCGACCTCGGTAGACCAGTCGTTGAGATCCACCAGATAGCCGTCTTTATCCAGCTCAATGGTTTTGCCGTTGACGGTGAGTGCATTCATAGCCATGTGTTGACCTTGTCATACTGAATCGACAGCTGGACGAAGCCGGGATAATCGACAGCGGTTGCCCACTGAGGGCATTCCAGATTGCGCGATACAAGGTCTTCTTCGAGGATAAAAAGCGACTGCGCAGCAAGATTTTCTTGAAGCAACTTGCACATGTTGCTGTTCGGCTGCAGGGCGTAGACCGCATCACCACACAGCAGCAACGCGTCGCCAGTGCCCAGTATGCGTAAGCAGCTGGCCAAACGCGTATCAGAAAAAGGAGAGTGGCTCAGAACGTGTAGGGTCGACATTAGAGGGTGATCACTTGGTCGTAGCGGTCGATAAGAGTGCGTGTTTCTTCTGGCGAAAGTAGCTGAACATCGTCGACTATGAACGAAGTGTCTGAGAGACCGCGCTCCGTCAGGCTGTAGCCGCATACAAAAAGGTCATCGACGCCAAACATCGACAGGGCTTGTAGATTAGCCGTTATATTTTTTTGCTGGAGGGCGGCGGAATTTTGTTCAGGAATTAGCTGAAATACGCCGTCATCCATAAACACCAGGCCAATGGGCAAATCAAATGCGCCGGCTGCGAGCACAATATCCAATGCCTCTCTAGCGCCAGGGCCAGACCAAGGTGCCTGACGACTGATGACCAACAGTGATTTAGGCATCTCAAGGCCCTCCAAAACAGATCAGTCGATCAGCCGTCTGAATAGCATCGTGCAACTGGCCGAGTCCGGACAACTCCCAGGGTGCATGCAGGTTGATCGCCGGGCGTTGGTAGCGGGCTGCTTCTTCTTCATTGAGCACCCCGCGGCGCAAAGCAGCTGCAATGCACACCACACCGTCTAGCTGATTGCTGCTGACGAACGCAGCCCATTGTTGCGCGAGGTCAAGTTCATCTTGCGGCGTCACACAATTGCTTGAAGCGCTATGCACGCCGTCTTGATAAAAAAATAATCGAACAATCTCGTGCCCACCCGCCAACGCTGCCTCTGCAAAGCGCAGGGCTCGGCGAGAAGAGGGCGCATGGGCTGCCGAATAAAGGGCAATGGCAAATTTCATGGAAGGCTCTGTCAGCAAATCTTTGGCAATGATAAAGCCAGAAGTCCAAAGATGCTTGCAGCAGACAACAAAAAGCCCGCCGAAGCGGGCTTTCATCTAGCGGTGTTACTCAGTCATCGCGGCTCATGATGCCGAAAATTTGCAGCAGGCTGATGAACAGGTTGTAGATAGACACATACAGGCTAATCGTTGCCATGATGTAGTTGCGCTCGCCGCCCTGAATGATGGCGCTGGTCTGGAACAGAATGCAGACCGAAGAAAACAGAACGAAACCGGCGCTGATAGCCAATTGCAAGCCGCTGATCTGGAAAAAGAAGCTTGCCAGCGTGGCGCCCAGAAGCACAAAGAAGCCCGCAGTGATGAAGCCGCCGAGAAAGCTCATGTCTTTACGAGTGATCAGCACATAGGCAGACAGGCCGCCAAAAACCAGCGCCGTCATGGCGAAAGCGGAACTGACGACTTCAGCGCCACCCTGCATGCCCAGGTAACGGTTGAGAATAGGGCCTAGCAGAAAGCCCATAAAACCGGTCAAAGCAAAGGCGCTAACAAGGCCCCAAGCCGAATTACGCAGCTTGTTGGTCAAAAAGAACAGCCCGTAAAAACCGATGAGAACCACGAAAATATTGGGATAGCCGACCCTCATCTGTTGAGAGATATAAGCCATCACACCACTGAAAGCGAGGGTCAGAGCCAATAGACCATAAGTGTTGCGCAGGACACGGCTGACCTCTAGCTGCTCGGCCTGCACGCTGTTATTAACCGCGTAATCCTGTTCGCGCATGGCGAAACTCCTGTGTTTGGAAATGTTAAGTAGCAAAGATCATAGCAGAGGCTCTGAAACAAGGGATCAAGAGAGTTTGACAACGTGTTTCATTCAGGTATTATGGCGCCCGCAACGACAGCAGTATCCGGGAAATTGGCAGAGTGGTTGAATGCACCGGTCTTGAAAACCGGCGTACGTTAATAGCGTACCCAGGGTTCGAATCCCTGGTTTCCCGCCACATTACATCGACAGAGCCCGCCATTGGCGGGCTTTGTCGTTTCTGGGGTTAGGGAAAAACCTCAGCGCAGAGGTAATCGTTTCCGCATCTTTTGGGATCGTTTCCGCAACCAGGGTGCTAATTCACCTTGCCACTCACCTCGTCCAGGCCAGCCAGCTCTAGTCGTTAGCATGTGGAGGAGGCTGGCCTCCATGCAAAATCTTCTCGCGTAATACCCGATCCATAGCAGCCTCTGACGTGATTTGTCTTCCAGCACTCAAGATCAATTAATCTGTGGCGATTGCCTTCATGCTCGCAATTATTAGACTCTAGGTGTTGAGCATGATTTTAAGTAGACTCATGAAAGTGGATATTGCCGCCTTAGTGGTAGCCCTCTTAGCGCTACTTGAGTCGATCTTCAGCCTTCCGATACGCAACATCATTCTCACGCTTGTCGACAGCTACCACGAACACAACAACCTCTTGATCAATCACCTGGTAGATAAGGCGATAACCGAGACTGCGCAACTTGATTTTGTAGCAATCGGGGAGGTCGCGGAGCCGGTTCGCCTCAACTCGTGGGTTTACCAGAATCTCTGCCAGTTTCTTCTTGAATTGCTGCCTGACCGTGTCTCCCAGCTTGTGCCACTCTTTGAGTGCGCGCTGGTCAAACTCAAGACTAAAGGTCATCCAGCGTCACCTTCACGCGCTGTGGTGCTGCAAGCCGTTCGCGCACGGTGTTGATGAGTGCTTCGTCTTCTTCGGTCATGAGCACAGGGCGGAAGGGCAGTTGACCGCGTTCTGCGACGTACTGCAGAGCTTGACGCATCAGTTCTGAGGGAGTGACGCCTAAGCGTTCAAGTTCTTGATAGGCGCGGGCTTTGAGTTCGTCGTCCACACGTATGTTGATGGAAGCCATAGGTTTTACTCCCGTAATGACATTTGTCATTACAATGGCTTTTGCCGTCTTTTAATGCAAGTGCCATTCGGCACTCAGAGTGCGGATTTTTGCTTCACAATCCTTTCCGCAATCAAAATCATAAGCCTCGCAGGGCGTGCCCTGTAGCTTTGTAAAAGTGATTGAGGTGCGAAATAGAGTAATGGCATCTGAAATTGTCGTCACGGACGGTCGCGACAACACCGCACAGATCAATGGCCACCTGCTGTTGCTTGATCATCCTTCTTAGCATTTAGCACTCCTCTCAACAGCAAACGAGAGCGCGTTAGTCAGGTCGCCCATAGGCTTTTGCCCACGTGCTGTCATCGCATCATCACGTTGTTCGAGGCCATCAAGGACTTCCAGCTGATGCACCCTGGTGATCAGTCGCAGTATGGAGGCTGTGTCGTAGACGGTGTGATCCACCATGCCCCTGCGCGCGAAAGGCGACACTATCAGAGCTGGGATTCGTGTTCCCGGCCCCCAGCGGTCACCTTTGGGCGGGGCTACGTGATCCCACCAGCCACCGTTTTCATCCACGGTGAGCACCACGACCATATTTTTCCATTGTGGGCTTTTTCGCAGCACTTTAAGTACGCGGTCCAGGTGTCGATCACCGGCGGCCACATCGGCGTAGCCCGCATGCAGATTCAAGTTGCCTTGCGGTTTGTAGAAGGTCACTGCGGGTAGTTTTCCTGCCTCGGCATCTGCAAGGAAATAGTTGGTAAGAGCTTCGTCGCCCAAGCCGCCATCCCGCAGGCGTTTGCTGCGTTCTACCGAATTCTGCGGGCCTTGTTGCTCAAAGTAGTTGAACGGTTGGTGGTGGTACTGGAAATTGGGAATTTTTGGAATGCCGCCGGAGTCTTTGAATTGCTCCAGCGTGGCCTGCCAGGCACCCGCGTACCAAGCCCAGTCGATATTTTTTTTGTTCAATTTGTCGCCGATGTGCTCGTGTCGTTGAGGCACTAGCACGCTCGGTAAGTCTGGCTTTGAGTAGTCCGGTCGCTGTGGGTCGCGAATCCACGTGGGCCAATAGGGCGGGGCCATGGTGTTCACTGCAAAGCCATCCGGCGTCAACGCGCTGGGGCCGAATTGTGGTGCGCCAACCATGGCGCTCGCAGGGGATTGCTCCAGGGGTTTTAGACGTGTGCCTGTGGGGTCATCGCTTTCTAAGGTGGCAATTTGTGATTTGGCCACTGACGTAGCCGCGTTCGGGTAAGTAGGGGCGGTGGCGCTGATGAGGTATTGATGGTTCAGAAACGAGCCGCCAAAGGTGCCCTGAAAGAAGTTGTCGCACAGTACGAACTCTCGGGCTACATCCCATAGGCGCAATGAATATTGGGTCTGTGCGTAATGGCCCATGGTCAAACCCCCGGCATCCCCCCAGGCGACAAATTGGTCGTTTTTACCCTCATTGATTTGCATCTGATTCTGGTAAAAGACGTGCCACAGGTCACGTGTTACAAGGCTTAGCGGGAGATCCTCCTGATGAGGGCCTTTTAGGGCGAACGGTGCATTAGGGAGGTTTTCCTGAAACTGCACCCCTGTGGGATAAGTAACACCATCGACTGTTTGAGGCCCCACCTGCAAAACTCCGCCCCAAGTGGGGGGCAAGTTTTGCAAAAGGCTGCCATCACGGTCACGTTGCTGATAGTCGGCGGGCTTAAGTGCACTCAGTGGCTTCTCTACACCGGGGAAGTCAGCAAACAGATTATTGAAACTGCGATTTTCGGCATAAATCACCACGATAGTTTGCACTTGCTCGTGGAGTTGCTTATCCAACTCGTCGCCTAGTAGCGGCAGGTCATTGGCCGGACGCTCCAACTCGCTGCCTGCAAAGGCATTCAATGTAGCTGCGCCAATGCCTAAGGCAGCAGCACCTGCGAGGAAGCGACGACGGCTGGTGTCAGTGGCAGGTTGTGCGTCTTGGTCTTTCTCGTCACTCATTTTTGGCTCCTGCTCAGATGTAACTAAAAATTCTGGCAGGCAGGCTATCAAGGGATTATGACGACGGTGTTGCGCAGGGTCTCAGTGCGCGACTCACAATCGGACGTAAAAGGGACGCGCGCATCATCCGCTCATTTCGCAAATCGTTTGGCCGCGATCACGCACAAGATGACGCCTCCCGTCACGCTGAACATGCCGATGCTCACGGTTTCATGCAGGAGGATCGCCGCCAGTGCCAGCCCGAAGAAAGGTTGCAGCAGTTGGAGTTGTCCGACTGCGGCGATGCCTCCTTGGGCGAGTCCTCGATACCAAAAGATAAATCCGATAAACATGCTGAAAAATGAAACATACCCAAGACCCAGCCATGCGGGCGTGTCAATTGACGCAAAGGAGGAGGGTGCTAATAGCCAGGCCAGTGGTGCCATCACGGGTAGCGATAGTGCCAAGGCCCAGGAGATTACTTGCCAGCCGCCTAAGACTCTCGCCAGTTTTGCCCCTTCGGCATATCCCAGGCCGCAGACAATGACTGCCAGTAGCATCAGAACGTCGCCTTTGGGGGACGCTGTCAGTCCCTGATTCAGAGCGAACGCTACCACCACCCCGCAGCCCAGTACCGAGAAGAACCAGAACGCCGGCTGCGGGTGTTCACCGCCGCGCAATACACCAAATCCTGCAGTGGCAAGTGGCAGCATGCCGAGGAAGACAATCGAATGTGCGGATGTAACATGCTGTAAAGCCAGCGCAGTGAGTAATGGAAAACCCACAACAACGCCAATGGCTACTATCAGCAACGGATAAAGTTGGCTGCGTTCAGGACGTTTGCTTTTCAGCAACACCAACAAGCAGAGCGCCAAGATGCCAGCAATGGTTGCCCGAGCTACGGTGAGGAAAACGGGGTCGAATTCCAGTACCGCAACCCGTGTTGCGGGCAAGGATCCGCTAAAAATCACGACGCCAATAAAGCCGTTGATCCATCCGCTCAGATTATTTGAAGGTGCTCGGCTTTGCTGTTCACAGGTACGTTCCATCGAGTTGCACACCCAAGGCCATTTGCGAGATTGCATGCAACGCATCCTAGGGTGGATGATCGATGACAATCAAAAAATTGTCATGGATACAGCCCTGATGCCGCGTTCACGTTATAAGTCGCTGGTTGATACATTTGCTGCAGATATCCGCGCCGCGCGCTTGCTCCCAGGTACTCGCTTGCCCACGCATCGGCAGTTGGCAGCCGCAGAGGGTTTGGCGCTGGTGACGGCCAGTCGTGTCTATGCAGAACTTGAGGCCATGGGGTTGGTCAGTGGTGAGGCCGGGCGCGGTACGTTTGTCAGGGAGACATCATTGCCTCCTGGTCACGGCATTGATCAGCCCGCAGTGACGGCAGGCATGCATGACCTTAATTACAACTACCCCTCAGTACCCGGTCAGGCCGAGTTGTTGCGCACGGCATTACGCCAGCTCGCGTTATCGGGTGATCTTGAGTCGCTGCTCCGGTATCAGCCTCACGGCGGACGTCTGCATGAACGTGCGTGCGTGGCGCGTCATTTGGAGTCGCGCGGCTTGCATGTGCCGGCTGAGCAAGTGTTGATCGTGAACGGCGCACAACATGGGTTAACGGTAGCGCTTATGACCCTGCTGAATCCCGGCGATGTGATTGCGGTTGATGCCTTGACCTACCCGGGTTTCAAGGCGTTGGCGCTCGCGCTGCATCTGGAGGTGCTGGCAATCCCTGTGGCCCATACAGGGCCTGATCTCGATGCGCTCGACAAGCTTTGTCGTAGCCGCTCAGTTCGTGCGGTTTACTGCATGCCCACGCTGCATAATCCGTTGGGATGGGTCATGAGCCTTGAGCAGCGAGAGCGATTGGTAGGCATCGCGCGCACTCATGATGTGCAGATCATTGAAGATGCGGCTTACGCCTTTCTGGTCGAGAACTCGCCACCACCCTTGGCTGAACTGGCTCCTGAAAGGACGGTGTATGTGTCGGGCCTCTCCAAAAGTGTTGCCGCCGGATTACGTATTGGATTTATCGCGGCACCGGCATCCATGATTGCTGGGTTGGAGCGAATGATTAGGGTCACGGCCTGGAACACGCCTGGGGTCATGACCTCTATTGCCGCTGGCTGGCTGGACGATGGCACTGTAAGCCAATTGGAGCGACAGAAACGTCAAGATGCTCAGGCCAGGCAAATCATTGCGGGCGAGGTTCTGTCAGGACTTCCCGTTGTGCGCCACCCGTTTTCCTACTTTGTCTGGTTACCTTTGCCGGAGGATGCCCGAGCCGATCAAGTCGTCACTGCCTTGATGCGCGAGCAGGTGTCCGTCTCGACCGCGCAGCCGTTTACATCCTCCGCCCATGTGCCTCATGCCATACGACTCGCCTTGGGCTCAGTGGATATGGGTACGCTGCGTATGGCTTTGGCGAAGGTTAAGTGGGTGATTGAGGCTTATTTATAGGGTAAAAGCGGGACATTTGGCTCGCCATTAGTTATGTCCTACTTTGTCGGGTAAATTCTCCTACTTGTTGGTGCGCTTATGCGCCAAAGAAGGTGGAGAGATCAATGGCTGACGGATGGAGTGATGAAGAGCTAGCCGCTTCGGTAGAGGCTTATCGCGAAATGCTGAGATTGCAAACGGAGGAAATCAAGTTTGTTAAGGCTCATGTATATCGCGATTTAGCTAATCGTTTTGGGCGCGATGAAGGTGCTTTTGAGCGCAGGATGCAGAATATCTCGGCACTTTATGAGCAGTTTGGACTTGATTGGGTCCTAGGCTTAAAACCGCAAAAGAATATTGGTTCAGCCATCAAGGCGAGATTGATCGCCGTGATGGAGCACCTCAGGGAGCAAGATTCAGTTCATTTAGAATTCGAGGTTGCTGAACAGGAAGCTGAGCAGACACATGCATTCGACCCCGTAAATGTTGAAGATGCTAGGAAGCGCGTGGTAGCCAGTATTGTTCAGCGCCGAGGGCAGTCAGCTTTTCGTAAAGGGCTGTTAACCGCTTACGGCGCGAAGTGTGCTATTTCCGGATGCAATCAGCCTGAGGTACTAGAGGCGGCGCATATTCATCCGTATAAGGGCGAATATACCCATGCACTATCGAACGGCTTATTGTTACGGGCCGATCTTCATACATTGTTTGATCTTTATTTGATCGCTATAGAACCTCAGACATTGCGTATTCGCTTGGCGCCACAATTGCGGCCTTCACAGTATGACCAATATGAAGGCATGCCACTCAACGTACCGTTATCGCCTTCTTTTAAGGCGAGTGTTCAGGCTTTGCAGTGGCATGCAGATCAATGTGCGTGGTTCAAATCCCCGATCGAGTCATCGGTCTGATCATTCGGCTGCCCAAGCTCAGCGCTTCAGTCACCAGCCCCCTCAGCTCGGCATTAGTCTCATTGTTGAGGCATTGCGACAGTCTTTCGCCAATGGTCGGGGCGGTATCTGCACCTTCGGGGAAGGCTCGCAATAGCAACAGCCCGGGATTGGTGAGCACAACCTCGAAAAACGAAATGCCTGACATCCCGTCGAAATGGATGTAGCCAACGTCTGCCAGCCATTTCAGGGTGCCCATAAACAGGTCTTCTTCTTTTTCCAAGGCCGCTCGGTTACCCGCTTCAGCACCTTTGTAATCGATAAAGTCTTCTGCTGTCAGGGTGATAGGCAGAGGAAAGTGACGGTACAGGGCGCCCAAAATTAGCCCGGTGTAGCAGTCAAACAGTTCGATATTGTTGGATGGCACGACGTTGAGCGAGTGAACGTTCTTCTCTTTGAGGTGACTCGTTAAATCTTTGAACATGCGAACCTCTGTCAGTTAAATCTATTAGCTGTGACGGAATAATCATTCCTATCGGTATAGCACAGCCTGTTTACGTGCTCTGACAGAGCGGCTATCACGGCGATAATTTTCGATTTCTCAGGCCTGATTGTTACAGAATGATGCTGTGCGTATGAGGTTTGCCACAAAAGATCACATCCTCGCTGGATATTTGAAACCACAGTGCTATTACTGATGGGCACAGTAGCAAGTGGCCGCGGTCGTTCGAGACCCTGTCGGTAAAAATAGTTAATTTCAGGAGGATAGATGTTCAAGCCTGCATGGATGCGTAACACCTTATTGGCCACTGCTTTGCTAAGCGTGCTGGTGGCACCTGCTTATTCCGCTCAGGAACGAACCCTGAAATTGGCCATTGGTGATGAGCCAACAGAAGGGTTTGACCCGATGCTGGGTTGGAGTCACGGCAGTTACTTGCTCTTGCACAGTCCTTTGCTCAAGCAAAACGAGGATTTGTCCTGGAACAGCTTTCTGCTTAGCGAGTACCAGACCAGTGAGGATGGAAAAACCTGGACGCTGAAGCTCAAACCTGACCTGAAATTCTCTGATGGCTCGCCACTCACAGCCAAGGATGTGGCTTACACCTACAACAACGCGGCGGCCAGTGGCGGCAAAGTAGACATGGGGAACTTCCTCAAGGCTGAGGTGGTTGACCCTTTGACCGTGCGCATTCAGCTGAAAGCGCCGCAAAGTACCTTCGTCAATGTTCTCGGATCGTTGGGTATCGTGTCAGCTGATAAGTACGACGCTAAAACCTATGCGCAGCACCCCATTGGTGCGGGGCCCTATCGGTTAGTCAGTTATCAGCCAGGCCAACAATTGATTGTTGAGGCCAATCCGTATTACGCGGGACAGAAAAATGATTTCGGCCAGCTGATCTTTGTGTTTCTCGATGAAGACAGCGCGTTTGCTGCCGCGCAAAGCAAGCAATTAGGTATCGTGCGTATCGCCCCTTCGTTGGCGGTAACGCCTGCGGCGGGCATGAAGCTGTGGGTTCGGCCCAGCGTCGAAAATCGGGGCATTGTATTACCCACCACACCCTCGGGTAAAAAAGATGCGCACGGTTATCCCATTGGTAATGATGTAACAGCTGATGTGGCGATCCGTAAGGCCATCAACTACGCCATTGACCGGCAATTACTGGCAGATCAAATTCTCGAAGGCCACGCTATTCCTGCTTACACCGGAGTGCAGGGGTTACCGTGGGATAACCCGCAGGCAGCTTTCAAGGATGGCGATATCGCCAAGGCCAAGCAGATTCTCGATCAAGCGGGTTGGGTTGAAACGGCCAGCGGCATACGTGAGAAAAACGGCCTGCCTGCAAAAATTACCCTGTGGTATGCCAGTGGCGATGCAACGCGCCGTGATTTGGCTCAGGCCGTGCGTTCGATGCTCAAGCCCATTGGCATTGATGTGGACTTGAAGTCGGGTAGTTGGGAAACCGTAGAGCGAAATATGCACGCCAATCCAACGTTATTTGGTTGGGGCAGCCTCGACCCGATGGAGCTTTATCATCACTACAGCAGCAAGGCGGCGGGCGTTGAGTATTACAACCCCGGCTATTACCAGAACCCGGTGGTCGACCAGCATCTGCAGCAAGCACTGGATGCACCGACCTGGCAGCAGGCAGTGCCATTTTGGCAGCAGGTGGAATGGGACGGTAAAACCGGTGCCGGGGTCAAAGGCGACGCTGCGTGGGCCTGGTTGCTCAACGTGCAGCACACCTATCTGACTGATGAATGCATAGATCTGGGTAAAGGCGCTCCGGAAATTCATGGCTCATGGTCGCTGCTCAATAGCCTTGATGGCTGGAAATGGACTTGTAAGTGATTCGCGGTATAGCGCTCTTTGTCGTGCGTTTGATGGGCCTGTTGCTGGTAACAGCGGCAGGCACATTTACGTTGCTCAGTTTTTCTCCAGTCGACCCCATTCGCGCTTATATAGGCAATGATTTATTGCATGTGCCGCCTGAACAATACCCCTTGATAGCCGCCCGCTGGGGGTTGGATCTGCCGTTGTGGGAGCGCTTCTTGCACTGGTTTAGCCAAGTGTTACAAGGCGATTTTGGCTATTCCATGCTCTACAACGCCCCAGTCTCACAGGTGATTGGAGAGCGTTTTGCCACTTCATTTGCATTGCTGGCCAGTGCGTGGATCTTTTCCGGGATCGTCGGGCTGGCTCTGGGGCTGACGGCCGGGCGCTATTTGAATCGTTGGCCGGATCGGCTGATATCGACCCTGTCGTATGTGATGGCGTCCTTGCCCACGTTCTGGATTGGTCTTTTGTTGCTGTCACTGTTTGCCGTGACGCTTAACTGGGCACCCATCTGTTGTGCCTGGACCCCAGGCAGCACCGCCGAAACAGCCACGTGGGGTGACAAACTCAAGCACTTGATTCTCCCTATGTTGGCACTCGGCGTTCTGGGTGTAGGGAATATTGCTCTGCATACCCGCTCACGGGTGGCTGAAGTGATGAACAGTGAATTTATTCGCTACGCCTATGCGCAAGGTGACAAGGGCTGGCCAATGGTCAACTTTCATATTGTTCGGCATGCCGTCACGCCTGCCGTTTGTTTGCAATTTGCCTCTGTGGGGGAGCTGATTGGCGGCTCGCTGCTGGCCGAGAAAGTGTTTGCCTATCCAGGCCTCGGGCAAGCAACCATTGATGCGGGTTTGCGCGGTGATATTCCGTTGCTAATGGGGATTGTGATGTTCTGTGCCGTACTGGTGTTTACCAGTAATAGCATCGCCAATGCGCTGTTACTGCACCTCAACCGGGGGGCGGCGCGTCAGTCATGACCTACAATCCAAATCAAGCGTTACTCAGGCTGTGTGTTTCGTTGTTGATGTTGTTGCTGTTGATTGCTTATGGCGTGTCGATCTCCGGCATGGACGTGCCGATGGATTTATTGGCGCGCCGCCAACCGCCTTCGGCACAAGAATGGTTTGGGACTGACAGCTTGGGCCGCGATCTGTGGCTTCGGTGTTTTCAGGGCATGACAACCAGCTTGCAAATAGGCCTGACAGCAGCTTTTAGCAGCGGTTTTTTGGCGATGTTCGCCGCCAGCTTATGCTCACTTAATAAAACCCTGGATTATTTGGTGCGCGGGGTGATCGACAGCATGCTGGCTTTGCCGCATCTGTTGTTGCTGGTATTGATTTGCTTCACGTTGGGTGGCGGCAAACAGGGGGTGATTTTGGCCGTGGCGCTGACCCATTGGCCACGTTTGGCGTTGATCTTGCGCGCCGAGATCCTGCGTATACGCGAGACTGACTATGTGATGCTTTCGCATCGATTGGGCAACAGCAGCTTCTATCGCTGGCGCCATCATTTACTGCCTTTACTCATGCCGCAGTGGATCATCGGCACTTTGCTGATGTTTCCGCACGCGGTTCTGCATTCTGCAGCGCTAAGTTTCCTGGGGTTCGGTCTAGCGCCTCATGATCCTTCGTTAGGGTTATTGCTGGCCGATGCCTTGAGGCATTTGAGTAGCGGTGCGTGGTGGCTGGCGTTTTTTCCGGGTTTGATTCTGGTCAGTTTGGTTCTGGTGTTTGACCAATTTGCCCGCGCATTGCAGCAACTCTGGATAAGGATTACCTGATGCTGAAATTCGCCGATTTCGCGATTGATATTGCTCACTATCATTGGCTCGGGCATAAAACCTGGCACCCTTTGTTGAGCCGTATTTCATTTGAAGTACGGCCCGGCGAACTGGTTGCGCTGGTGGGTTCCAGTGGCGAAGGCAAAAGTCTGTTGCTGCAAAGCACGTTGGGCTTGTTGCCTGACAATATGCGCTGTCGTGGCGATATTCTGCTGGATGGTCAGGTGCTTGGAGAGTCTAGTAAGGTCGACCAGCGCGGCAAAACCCTGTGCTATGTACCGCAGGGTGTCAGCGCCTTGAACCCGCTGATCAGGGTGGGGCCGCAGTTGCTGCGGGCGGCTCAATTAAGCGGCGTCAAACTGGCCTTGGGCGAGGTGGCAGAGCAACTGAAGCATTACAACCTCCAGCCTGAATTAGTCGAAGAGTTCCCACGCAAACTATCGGGCGGGATGGCCAAGCGCGTCTTGGCCAGTTGTGCAGCCCTGACCCACGCTCAATATATTCTGGCTGATGAAATCACCTCGTGGCTGGATGACGAACATGCCTGCCAATTGCTGATGCACCTCAAGGGGTTTTGCCAACAGGGACGTGGGATCTTGTGGGTGACTCATGACTTGGCGCTGGCGGCGCGGTTTGCCGACAAAATCGCGGTGCTGCACGGTGGCGAATTGCACGAAACGCTGACGCCTCAAGCGTTGCGTGAGAATGCTGGAAGCCCATGGGTGCAATCACTGTGGGCCGCTTTGCCCGAACAGCAATTCCTTGCTAACGGGAGCCTTTCCTATGCTTGAAGTCCGCCATCTGACTATTGTGCAAGGAGGCCGACGACTGTGGGATTCAGTGTCGTTTTCAGTCAATCTGGGTGAGCTTCATGGAATATCAGCGCCCAGCGGCTATGGCAAAACAACCTTGGGCAGAGTGCTGGCGCAATGGCAAACCGCAGCTTCGGGCAGCGTTACAGTTGGCGGGCAGCCCTTGTCCCCAACCGGCTATTGCCCCATTCAGTTGGTGCCGCAACATCCCGAGCAAACCTTCAATCCTTATCGCACTACGGGTGAAAGCCTTCGCGATGCCTGGTCACCGGATGCTGGTTGGTTAGCGCGTCTGGCAGTGAACCCGGCCTGGCTGGCGCGTCGACCTGACGAATTGTCGGGCGGGGAGTTGGCCCGGATTGCCTTGCTCCGGGCGCTGGACCCCCGCACGCGTTACTTGATTGCCGACGAGGTGACTGCACAACTGGATGCCCATATTCAAGCGCAGGTCTGGAAAGTGTTGCTGGAAGAGGTCAAGCGTCGGGAGCTGGGTATGATTGTGTTCAGCCATAACAAGGCATTGCTGGAGAAGGTCTGCACCAGCATCTGGCGGCCAAGTCGTCTTTGCTCTTCGTAGAGAGCCTGTTTATACGGTTGGCGTTTGATTGACGAGACCGTGCATCTCGCAATATTCATCCCACGCCATCCCTGCCATTTGCGCCACTTCGCGGTGAACCTCCAGGCGCTGTGCCTCAAATTCTTGCTCGGTGGCACTGGTCAATTGCAACGTCAGTTCCCATGCGAACAGGCCCAGACGTTCAGCTTCGGCTTCAAAGGCCTCGTTCAAGCGCTCCTGGCGATACTCTTTCATCGACTGGCCGATGGCGCGGGCGGCCAATGGGTTCAACGTTTCCAGTGATTGAGCCACATCCGCATGTTCACTGAGAAAGCGGTCGAGGGCTTTTTGATGATGGATTGCGGGTTCGGTCACGCTGATCTCCATAGTCATTGTGCGAGGCATTAACTGGGTGAAGGCAGGCAGTAATTTGGGGGCTATTGCACAAGAGCACCAATTTGCAGACTGTGGCGCCCGGTGATGATGTACAGCACATCAACCCCCAACAATGTAATAGCTGCCAGATAAGGGGCGCGGGGCAAGGTCACATCGCGCTCGTAAAACCCTTGTGCCTGACGTTTAACGCCACCTGCATGGGCCATCTGAGCCTGCGTCAGTTTAAGACGCAAACGTTCGTGTTTCAGCCGTTCACCGTAAGTGCTCATATGCGTAGCCCACGTAGGCATGAGGTTCACAAAAATCGTAATCCAAAGAGCGAAATAGGGAAAGGCGCATACTGATTTTGGTTGTGTCGTCTGTCAGACAATGCTTCAACTTAAGGCTGCTAACCAAGTGGTTCGCAGCCCCTTATGCGAGATCAGATTTTTTTGGCTTCCGGCAAAAACCAATTGAGTAGCAAGGCGCAAATACCACCCGTCGCGACGCCCGACTCTAATACGTTGCGCAGCGCGGCCGGCATGTGTGCAAGGAACTCGGGCACTTGGGAGACACCCAGACCCAATGCCAGTGACACAGCAATAATCAGCAGTGCGCGACGATCAAGCGTGGTGCTGGCCAGAATATTGATCCCCGAAGCGGCAACTGCGCCAAACATCACCATCGCTGCACCGCCCAGTACGGGCTCAGGTACGGCTTGAATCGCACCCGCCACGCTTGGGAACAACCCCAGTAACACCAGCATGCCCGCGATCCAGATGCCTACGTAACGACTGGCAATGCCGGTGAGCTGGATCACGCCGTTGTTCTGGGCAAAGACCGAGCTTGGGAAAGTATTGAAAATGCCTGCCAGCAGGGAGTTGGCACCGTTGACGAGCACGCCGCCCTTGATGCGCTGCATCCACAGCGGGCCTTCCACAGGTTGTCGCGAGACTTTGCTGGTGGCTGTTACATCCCCAATGGCTTCCAGTGACGTCACCAGGTAAATCACCAGCATCGGAATAAACAACGCCCAAGAGAAACCCAGGCCAAAATGCAGTGGAACGGGTACTTGGAACCATTCGGCCTGATGCATGCCGGTGAAGTCCAGACGGCCTAGATAGCCCGCCAGCGCGTAACCCACAGCCAGCGCGATAACGATGGCGCAACTGCGCATCCACACCAGGGGGATCCGGTTGAGAATAACGATAATCGCCAATACCACGCCTGACAGCATCAGGTTTTCGCCATTGGCGAAGGTGCCGTTACCCATCGCCGTAAAGCCGCCGCCCATACTGATCAAGCCGACTTTAATCAACGTCAGGCCAATCATCAGCACCACGATTCCTGTGACGAGGGGGGTGATCATGCGTTTTACAAATGGCAAGACCCGCGAAATGCCCATTTCGATAAACGAACCGGCAATCACTACGCCAAAAATGGCGGCCATCACGGCTTCAACCGGCGTGCCCTGTTTCACCATCAATGCGCCACCTGCAATCAGGGGGCCGACAAAGTTAAAGCTGGTGCCTTGCACAATCAGTAAGCCTGCACCAAAGGGGCCAAAGCGCTTGCACTGAACAAAAGTGGCGATGCCAGAAATCACCAGCGACATCGACACAATCATGTTGGTGTCGCGAGACGAGACACCCAGTGCCTGACAAATCAACAGGCCGGGTGTGACGATAGGCACAATGATCGCCAGTAGATGCTGCAACGCGGCCAGAAACGCGATCCACGGCTTGGGGCGGTCTTCAAGGCCTAAGACCAATTCGTTGGTCTGGGACTCGGCTTCTTTTGGAATGTTGGGAGAGGTCATGACGAGCGCCCTGGAAAAAAGAGCGCGATTCTACTGGTCTTAGGCCATCACGCCCAGTGTTGCTTGCGGCGATAGGTAGCAAACCCTGTGAGAGCCCGACATTTCAGACCCTCACAGGATAGAGGTAAGCACTTATAGATGTAGCGCATGCCCCAGAGCCCGTAACGCGGCCTCTTGTACGGCTTCACCCAAAGTCGGGTGAGCGTGAATGGTACCGGCGATGTCTTCCAGGCACGCGCCCATTTCCAATGACTGAGCAAACGCGGTCGACAGCTCGGAAACTCCGGCGCCTACAGCCTGCCAACCCACAATCAAGTGGTTGTCTCGCCGTGCCACCACCCTGACGAATCCAGACTTGGATTCCAGGGTCATGGCCCGTCCATTGGCCGCGAACGGGAAGCTGGCGCTAATAAAATCCAGTCCCGCCGCCTCGGCATCGACCGGTGTCTTGCCCACCACGACGATCTCAGGATCGGTAAAACACACGGCCGCAATGGCGGTAGGGCTGAACTCGCGGTGTTTGCCGGCAATAATTTCGGCAACCATTTCGCCTTGGGCCATGGCTCGGTGTGCCAACATTGGCTCCCCGGTCAGGTCGCCAATAGCCCATACATTGCGCATGCTGGTCTGGCAACGGCCATCGATGCGAATCGCTGGGCCGTTCATGTCCAGAGCCAAGGTTTCGAGGTTGAAGCCCTGGGTTCGAGGGCGTCGGCCAACAGCCACCAATACCTGATCGGTTTCCAGCGTTTGGCTCTCGCCCATGCGGTTGCGCATCGACAAGGTATGAGTGCTGGCCTGAAACCCCTCTACGCTGTGCTCCAGATACAGTGTTATCCCCAATGACTTAAGGGACTCTGCCACCGGCAGCGTCAGTTCTTTATCGTAGGTCGGCAAGATTCGGTCACGAGCCTCAACCACAGTGACTTCTGCCCCCAGTTTGCGGTAGGCGATGCCCAGCTCTAACCCGATATAGCCTGCGCCCACAACCGTCAGGCGCTTTGGAATCTCAGTAGGCTGCAAGGCTTCGGTAGAGGAAATGATTACACCGCCCAAGGGCAGCATCGGCAGTTCGACAGTGTGTGAGCCCGTGGCCAGCAGCAAGTGCTCGCACTCGATACGCTGACCGTCGACTTCTACCGCTTTGCCATCCAGGATCGTGGCCCAGCCTTGTATTACCCTGACCCCATTTTTTTTAAGTAGTGCGCCAACGCCTGTGGTCAGGCGATCCACAATGCTGTTCTTCCATTGCACACTCTGGCCGATATCGAGCGTCGGGGGTTGTGTCTGTATGCCCAGTGGCGCGGTGCCGGTGCTGTAGCGCTGCGTGGTGTAAAACTGTTCAGCGACATGAATCAGCGCCTTGGAAGGGATGCAGCCGACATTGAGGCAGGTGCCGCCCAGCGACTGTCCTTCGATCAAGACCGTAGGGATGCCCAGTTGACCAGCGCGAATGGCGGCCACGTAACCGCCGGGACCGCCGCCAATAATCAGCAGCGTGGTGTGTTGAGTGGGCTGCATGGTCACTCCAAAAACAAGGTGGCAGGTTGTTCGAGCAAGCCACGCATGGCCTGAATAAATTGCGCCGCGTCCATGCCGTCCACCACACGATGATCGAAAGAGCTGGAGAGGTTCATCATTTTTCGAATCACGATCTGGCCTTTAACGACCATTGGACGCTCAACGATGCGGTTGACACCCACGATGGCGACTTCAGGCAGGTTGACCACTGGCGTGCTGACAATACCGCCCAGTGCACCCAGGCTAGTCAGGGTGATGGTGGACCCCGTCAGTTCCTCTCGCGTGGCTTTACCGGTACGGACAGCGTTAGCCAGGCGAGCGATTTCATTGGCCGCCGCCCATAAATTCAGGGTTTCAGCATGGCGAACCACTGGCACCATCAAGCCGTTGCTGCTTTGCGCCGCAACGCCAATATGAGCCGCACCAAAGCGGGTGATTAATTGCGCTTCATCGTCGTAGCGCACGTTGATCTGTGGGAACTCGCGCAAAGCCACGACCATTGCACGTACTAAAAACGGCAAGAGAGTCAACTTGCCGCGGCTCTCGCCCCATTTGTGGTTGAGTTGTGCGCGCAACTCTTCAAGTGCGGTGACGTCAACTTCTTCGACATAGCTAAAGTGCGCAGCGCGCCGTTTGGCATCCTGCATGCGCTGGGCGATTTTACGCCGCAGACCGATAACCGGAATTTGCTCCTCGTCGGTGCGTTTGTCGTATCCGCTGGGTGAGGTTGACGGTGACTGGGTGTCCTGAGCCAGATACAGCTCAAGGTCGTCATGCAGCACTCGACCTGCCGGGCCGCTGCCTACAACAAAACGCAGCTCGATTCCCGCATCCCATGCGCGCTTTCGTACTGCCGGGGAAGCCAGCGGGCGTTCGTTGGCTTCGCGGGCTACAGGCGCTGGACGTTGGGCAGGGGCAGGGGCAGGTTTGATTGGCGTGGCTGTGACAGCGGCCACTTCGATACGCGTTTGTGGGGCCGCTTGAGGGGGCGTAGCCATGGGTTCTGCGTGCTGCGGAGCACTTTCGCGCAGGTTGCCAGCGCCCTCAACTTCAATCCGAATCAGCTCGCTGCCGACCGCCATGACTTCGCCGGGCTGTCCACCCAAGGCCAGCACTCTTCCCGCCACGGGGGAGGGGATGTCCACGGTCGCCTTATCGGTCATCACATCGGCAACCACCTGATCTTCGCTGACCATGTCGCCGACTTTGACAAACCATTCCACCAATTCAACCTGCGCAATGCCTTCACCGATATCCGGCATTTTAATGACGTGCGTACCCATTTAAACCTCCATGACCCGTTGCAAAGCCGCACCGACTCGCGCCGGGCCCGGGAAGTAGGCCCATTCCTGAGCATGTGGGTAGGGCGTATCCCAGCCGGTAACTCGCTCAATCGGCGCTTCCAGGTAGTGGAAACAGTGCTCTTGGACCAGTGCGATCAGCTCGGCGCCAAAACCGCAGGTGCGAGTTGCTTCGTGCACGACAACGCAACGGCGGGTTTTTTTAACGGAGGTCACAATGGCATCCAGATCTAGTGGCCACAGGCTGCGCAGATCGATGACTTCAGCGTCGATCCCGGTTTCTTCAGCCGCGACCTGAGCCACATACACGGTGGTACCGTAGG
The DNA here is from genome assembly GCF_022496705.1 of Pseudomonas sp. TMW22091. Taxonomy (NCBI): domain Bacteria; kingdom Pseudomonadati; phylum Pseudomonadota; class Gammaproteobacteria; order Pseudomonadales; family Pseudomonadaceae; genus Pseudomonas; species Pseudomonas sp. TMW22091. The sequence goes on along the minus strand of NZ_SCFI01000003.1, from coordinate 413,161 downwards.
TCAGGATGGTGACTTCAGTGCCAGGGCGCACAATCGCGGCGCAATCCAGCGGGACGGTGTAGTAACCATCGGGTACGGCACTGGCAGAATGTTTCGCCCAAGGCGTCACCGGGCGTTCGTGATGACCATCAAACGGGCCGTTGTACAGGCGTTTAGGTTCAAGGAAGATCACCGGATCATCGTTTTCGATGGCTGCAATCAACAGCCCTTTGGCGTCATACGGGTTGGATGGCATCACGGTGCGCAGGCCGCAGACCTGAGTAAACATCGCTTCGGGGCTTTGGCTATGGGTTTGGCCACCGTAGATGCCGCCGCCGCATGGCATACGCAGGGTCATCGGTGCAATAAATTCGCCTGCCGAGCGATAGCGCAGGCGTGCGGCTTCAGAAACAATCTGGTCGGAAGCCGGGTAGAAGTAATCAGCAAACTGGATTTCGGCGACAGGTCGCAGACCGTATGCCCCCATGCCGACGGCGGCTCCAACGATGCCGCTTTCAGAGATAGGCGCGTCGAACACCCGTGAACTGCCGTATTTGGCCTGCAGGCCCTCGGTACAGCGGAATACGCCCCCGAAGTAGCCCACATCCTGACCAAACACCACCACGTTGTCGTCGCGCTCAAGCATCACATCCATAGCCGAGCGCAGGGCCTGGATCATCGTCATGGTGCTGGTACTCACGGCGTTCTCCATTTGAATTTTATTATTGTCGTTCATCTGGTTATAACCCCAATTCCTGACGTTGCCGGCGCAAGTGCTCGGGCATGTCTTTGTACACGTCCTCAAAAATGGTCGCCGCACTTGGCATTTGCCCGCCTGCCAACGTGCCAAAGCGCTCAGCTTCTTTTTGAGCACCTATGATTTCAGCCTCTAGCTCGGCGCTGACCGCGGCATGCTCCTCTTCGGACCAATGACCTGTAGCAATCAGATGCTGTTTCAACCGCAGAATAGGATCGCCAAGCGGGAAGTGACTCCAGTCATCGGCAGGACGGTACTTGGACGGGTCGTCAGACGTTGAGTGAGGGCCTGCGCGGTAAGTGACCCACTCAATGAGGGTGGGGCCCAAGTTGCGACGCGCGCGCTCTGCGGCCCACACCGAGGCGGCATAGACCGCGATGAAGTCATTGCCGTCGACCCTCAGAGAGGCGATGCCACAACCCACGCCGCGTCCGGCAAAGGTCGTCGATTCGCCACCGGCAATGGCCTGGAAGGTCGAAATGGCCCATTGGTTATTGACCACGTTCAGAATGACCGGCGCGCGATACACGTGGGCAAAGGTGAGGGCAGTATGGAAATCGGATTCGGCGGTTGCGCCGTCGCCTATCCAGGCAGAAGCGATTTTAGTGTCACCCTTAATGGCTGACGCCATGCCCCAGCCTACAGCTTGAACGAATTGAGTCGCCAGATTTCCGGAAATACTAAAAAAACCGTAATCGCGTACCGAGTACATGATCGGCAATTGACGCCCCTTGAGCGGATCGCGCTCGTTGGACAGCAACTGGCAGATCAGATCCACCAGTGGCACGTCACGGGCCATCAAGATGCTTTGTTGGCGATAGGTCGGGAAACACATGTCGTCGATGTTCAAGGCCAGCGCTTGCGCGGTGCCAATGGCTTCTTCACCCAGGCTTTGCATGTAGAAAGACATTTTTTTCTGGCGCTGGGCAACGACCATGCGGGTGTCGAAGATGCGTGTCTTGAGCATGGCTCGCATGCCGGCGCGCATAACTTCAGGTGAGACGCCTTCAGCCCAAGGGCCAAGGGCTTGGCCTTGATCGTCAAGCACGCGAATCAGGCCTCTGGCCAGATCGGCAGTATCAGCCGGTTCTACGTCGATGGGGGGTTTGCGCACTTGACCTGCATCGGTCAGGCGAAGGTAGCTGAAGTCAGTCTTGCAGCCTGGGCGGCCAGAGGGTTCAGGAACGTGCAGACGCAGCGGTGCATATTCATTCATGGCTTTCTCTACGCTCGATCTTGTCGTGTTTATTAGGGCGCGGGAGCTAATGTTCTATCCAGGATCTGTCTGACGCTTGCTTCTCAAAACTGTCCTACAACCATCATATTCCTGACAGTGAAGAATATTTTTCTGTAGTTCGTTGCGCTTTGAATGATTTAAAGATAAGAACTCTGCATAAACAAAAAAAACAGGTGGTTTTGTCTCATGCGCAAGCTGGATCGCACGGATATCGGGATTCTCAATAGCCTTCAACAGAATGCACGCATCACCAATGCGGACTTGGCCCGCTCGGTCAACCTGTCACCGACACCGTGCTTTAACCGCGTCAAGGCGATGGAAGAACACGGCTTGATTCGTGAGCAGGTGACATTGCTGGACGCAGATATGCTGGGCCTGCACGTGAACGTGTTTATTCATGTCAGCCTTGAGAAGCAGGTAGAAGAGGCCCTGCATAAGTTTGAGGCGGCGATTTCAGACCGTCCTGAGGTCATGGAGTGCTACTTGATGGCGGGAGACCCGGATTACCTGATCCGTGTGCTGGTGCCGAGCATTCAGGCGTTGGAGCGCTTTATGATGGATTTTTTGACCAAGGTGCCGGGCGTTGCCAATATCCGCTCCAGCTTTGCCCTCAAACAAGTCAGATATAAAACGGCTCTGCCGTTGCCGCCGGGTGGCCTGGTGCTGGAGGAGTGATTCAGACTGCAGCTGTAGAGCCTCTGTCAAAATAGGCGAGTATCATCCCTGCACACTTTTACTCAAGGGTTCTGCACCATGTCTGTTGTTTCTTTGAAAGGAGTTTTCAAAACCGCTGCCTTGCTGACCCTAATGGCCGGTGCAGGATCAGCATTCGCTCATGCGCACCTTGAGCACTCGACACCTGCCGCCGATAGCACCGTCACACAAGCAAAAGAACTGCGACTGCAATTCAGTGAGGGTGTTGAGCAAGCGTTCAGCAAAGTTGAACTTATTCACGAAAACACCCCGATAAAGGTGCGTAGTGTTGCAACCGATGTAGACGACAAAAAAGTGCTGGTTGTAACGCCGGCTGCGCCTTTAGAGCCCGGCAGTTATACCGTCAAATGGAACGCGGTCTCCGTCGATACGCACAAAAGCAAAGGCCAATTCACCTTCACGGTGAGCCAGTGAGTTGATGCTCAGCGCAATGGTTGTCTGCCGGTTTGTGCATTTTTGCGCTGTGCTCCTGCTGTTCGGGTTTTGTGTCTTTAAGCCCTTACTGCTTCGCGCCCGGAACGGGGGCGCGTATGACCGTCATAAAGGTTGGATCGAGCGCGGCCTGGCGTGGCTGGCATTGGGCAGCGCTCTGGTCTGGTTACTCTTGGCAACCCACTCCATGGCGGGCAGTTGGCCTGAAGCCCTGAATATAGAGACGCTGTGGTTAGTATTGGGCAGCACTTTTTTTGGGCATGTCTGGGCCGCTCATGTAGTGATTAATGTATTGCTACTCATCGTCCTTCAGGTTCGCTCGTCTTCCAAAGCTGGTTATCTGTTAGGTCTGTTGCTTTTGGCCACACTTGCCCCTGTGGGGCATGGCGCGATGCTGGAAGGTTGGCGCGGACAGTTGCTGATGTTCAATCAGTTTATCCACCTGGTCTGCGTCGGGGCGTGGTTGGGCGGTCTTCTGGGTTTATTGCTGGTGTTGGTGCGTGCCGACAGACAAGACGTGGACCGCGTTTTGCGGCGCTTTAGTAGCGTGGGTTTTGTTCTGGTAGCGGGAATCATACTGACAGGGCTGATCAATACCCGTGTGTTGACCGGCGCAGTCTGGCCCACGCCCTTGTTCGAAGGATTCGCCCTGATCTTGCTGATCAAAGTCTTCGTGGTCGGCGTGATGCTGTTGCTGGCACTGTTTAATCTGGTGATGAGTCGTGCGGGTCGTTTCGCTGTTTTGCGTACCAGTGTGACGCTTGAATGGTCATTGGGGTTGATAGCGGTTGCGGCTGTTTCTTTGCTGGGGACTTTGCCCCCCTTGGTGATCAACTAGCGACTGAGCCACCTCAGTCGCCATGCCGTACCACAGTCTGGGCTTAGATCAGTAAAAACAATCCAAGCAGGCCGCCAAAAATGGCCCATTTTTCCAGGTAGTAGCGCGTGCGATTGCGCTTTTTCAATTCTTTACCGCGCAAGCGGATTTTATACAGTTTGGTAAAGGCGCGGTTCAGGTTGCCGGTTTTATCATTGGCATCATTAGGGGAGCTGGCAGAGGCCATCACCGTGCGGCTAAACCATTGGTTGAAAGCGGCGGCCCAACGATAACGCATAGGTCTTTCCACATCACAGAACAGGATGATGCGGTTTTTATCGGTGGTATTTTCTGCGTAGTGGATAAAGGTTTCATCAAAGATGACCGCTTCGCCGTCACGCCATGAGTAGTTCTGGCCGTCGACATTGATATAGCAGCCCGAATCATTGGGCGTGTCCAGGCCCAGGTGATAGCGCAATGAACCCGCATAGGGATCACGATGGCGTACCAGCTTTGAGCCCGGTGGCAGCTCGGCGAACATGGCCGCTTTGATGGTGCCGATGCTATTGAGCAGTTCGATGGTGCGCGGGCACGTCTCTACCGCCGAAGGGTGATTGTCGCCGTACCACTTGAGGTAGAACCGCTTCCAGCCGCTTTTGAAAAAAGAGTTAAAACCGACATCATTCGGCTGCTCAGAGCGTTTTATTTCACCCGCTTGCATCAAGTTTCGTGCTTCTTCGCGGATTTCTTGCCAGTGATCCTGCAAAAGCTGTAATTGGGCAAAGTCAGCGGGCTTGTAGTAGGGCTGGCTGGGAACCTTGGAAAACAGGTATAGAAAACAGTTGATGGGGGCCAGGAAGGTCGAATGGTCGCTCAACTGGCGTCCCAGTTTGTGGCGGACTTTGCCTCGCAGGTGCACATAGGCAATGGAAAGAACGTAAACAGCAATGATAATGAGTTTCAAAATTAACGTCACAAGTCAGAGAAAATGCTGCCCGGATTCACGCAGTCAACCCGACTTCCTGTCATTGGAGTCGGGCGCGGGTGCTGCTCAGTGGGTAGCTAAAGAGGTAAGGTTAAAACAGCACTTCCGGCATTTTCCAGTTTTTCCTTACAGGTTTGTAGATTTTTTCCTACAGTCTTTGGTCGGGTTGCAGGTTGCAACCGGTGCGGAATCGAAGTGAGAAGGTGATGGCTGTTGTTTTTAAGCTGATGATTTTATTGAAAAAATCAGGGTTTATTAATTTTCTTCCGCGCTCCGAAAGATTGATACATCCGAAAATGCTGGGGGTCTAGCCAGCTCTCAACCTGCTCCATAAATCGGTTCTGACGATCGAAGGTCGTGCGCAACGCCTTTATAAAGACTGTCCCCGGTGTGCGTTCAAGTAACGCAGCATCTTGTTCATTTAGCGGGTGCGCGCCAATCCACTGATCGCCTCGATCAGCAACGAAGCCATAGGCTGCCAGCGTAATAGTCAATGAGTTGTCTATCAGGCCGACTCGAGGGAGTCCCTCCAGGCCTCCGGTGGCGGGTACGAGTGAGCGTTCCAGAGAAATGGCGATGCCATCCTCCTGACGTCGCCGACGTTCCAGGATGACGAAGTGACTTATACCCAACTGCAGCGCCAGTTCGGGGCGTTCTACGGTTTCAAGTCGCAAGACTTCGGTGTAAATCCGTGCACCTGTATCCGCCAGTGCTTGAGACCAGCCATTGCTTTGGTCAAGGCTAAAACCGTCATAGGTGACGATCGCACCACCTTCGGTTTGCATGGCGATGTACTTTCGCCTTTCCAGTTCGGCAAGCGCTTCTCGCAATGTGCCTGTACTGACCTGCAATTCCTGCGACAGCTGCTCTTCGCCGGGCAGCGGGTGGCCGTCTGCTAACAGCCCACTTTTAATGCGGTGGACCAGTTCATTGACTGCGCTTTGTTTTTCGTTGGAGCGGGCGGGTTTTATCATGCTCTGAGTAATAGCTGAGCATTAGTCGTTCGGCAATAAATGAGCGTTGAAACCTTCATTTGCAGGTTGAAAAACGGCCCGGAAGGAGGGGCGTCTTGAGTCTTTGATTACTTGGAGACTCAAGACTGGCGCATAACGATGAATGAAGGTGGGTTAGCTACAGGCTTTCAAGTTGACCGGACCGACGAACTCATTGCCGCGGCCCATGACGCAAGCGACAGTCTGGTTGCGTTGGCGTTCCCAGGCCTGAACCGGGTAAGTCTTGTTCCAGGCTTCGTATAGCTGGCGGTCCTGCTTGGACAAGCGCAAATTATATTGTTTGCTCATGTAAAAGTAGGTGCGCGCAATCATGCCGCGAATGGACGGTCGGGGCATGACCTTTTTGGCTTTGAAGTCGACTTGCGTCAGGCAGGAGCCATATTGACCCGACTGTGCAGGCAGCCAGCCAAAACTGAAATTATTGCGATCACCGTTCACCTCGCCGATGCTGGGCACCAGGTTATGAAGGTCGGCTTCCGCTACTTTGTAGACAGGGTCATTGCGGGTGCAGTTTTTACGACCACCGCTTTGCCAGCATTGGCGTTGATGGCCGATTTGCCAGGCGGGAACGATGTGTTCCCACTCAATGCGCGCTGCCCGGTTGGCATTTTTACGAGGGACATAGCCACAGGCTTTAAGGTCGACCCGGTTGCCTGAGTATTTGCATCCGCAGTAAAACTCGGTGGACTGCGGTGCGTAGAGTTTCCAGGCAGCTTTTTTGGCTTCACTGAATGTTTTGGGTGCCGCTGCCTGGGCACTTAACACGGTAAAGAGGCTGACTATCGCCAGCAAACAAACCCTCATTGATTCAATCTTCCTCTGGTACGGTCCAGAAAACATTGACCCCGCCATCATCGCGATGAGCGATCGTGACGTTATCGTTTTCAGATATTTCCTCTAGCAGGCGTTCCCAAAACTCGGGGTTATCACCCTCTAGCCGTTCGAGCACGGCCATTTTGTCTTTCTGGGCTTTCGGTGAGCTGATGATTTTTTGTATGCGCGATCCGAACATTTCATAGGGGCTTGGGAGGGCTGGCGCTTTCGCCGGTTTTTTAGCCATGATGCGATCCTTGGTTGCTGTATGTGCATACAGTATTTAACTGCGCTTCATTTGGCAACTGTTTGAACCCGTCAAGCTGCGGATGGGACTGCGTTTTTTGGTTTTAGTGCGCAAGTCTTTAGAAACTAATGTGAAAACTGCTCCTTCGGGTGAACGAGCAGTCGAAAAGCCGAGCGCTGGGCAGCGCTCGGCGTGGGTGAATCAATATTCCCAGAATATGCGTTGCAGTTCTTTACTGTCCTGGGTTTGAGTCAGGGCGACCATGGCCAGAATTCGAGCTTTCTGAGGATTAAGGTCATGAGCAACCACCCAGTCATTTTTGTCATCCGGTTGTTCTGCGTTACGCAGTACGAACCCGCCGTTATTTACGTGCGAAGACCGGATGATCTGCACGCCATCTTTACGCAGGGCTTGCAGGGTAGGTACTACGCGCGAAGACACGGAACCATTGCCCGTACCGACGTGGATGATGGCTTTGGCCCCGTCTTTTGCCAGGGCTTTATAAGCGCTGTCATCTACGTTGCCATACGAATAGGCGATACCTACGTTAGGCAGGGTTTTAATGTTTTTGATGTCAAACTCTGAGTTCATGGTGTGACGCTTTGAGGGCAGGCGGAACCAGTAGGACTTGCCTTCAACGACCATGCCCAAAGCCCCCCATGGGCTTTTGAATGCTTCAGTCTTGATGTTCATGGTTTTGCTGACATCGCGGCCGGACTGAATTTCGTCGTTCATGGTGACCAATACGCCTTTACCGCGAGCGTCTTTGCTACCGGCTACAGCGACAGCGTTGTACAGGTTCAACATGCCATCTGCTGACATGGCAGTGCCTGGACGCATGGAGCCAACAACGATGATGGGTTTATCGGTTTTCTCAACCAGGTCCAGGAAGTAAGCCGTTTCTTCCAGGGTGTCGGTACCGTGGGTAATAACAATGCCATCGACATCATTGCTGTCAGCCAGTTCGGCGACACGACGCGCGAGTTGCAGCAGGTTTTCATTGGTAATGCTTTCGGATGCAATTTGCATCACTTGCTCGCCACGGACATTGGCCAGTTGGCTCAACTCGGGCACGCCTGCAATTAGCTGGTCTACACCTACTTTAGCGGCGGTATAGGTTGCGCTGTTGGCAGCGCTCGCACCTGCGCCTGCAATGGTTCCGCCGGTTGCCAGAATAACCACATTGGGTTTGCTGGCGGCTTCTTGAGCGTGGGCGAAGGGCAGTGAAAGGAGAAGAGCTAAAGTGCCTGGAACAATTGTTTTCAAAACTGATGCATTCATTGTTTTTTCTCTTATTGGTGGGCACGTCGATGCAAGGCATCTCATGCGACGCGTTGCATTGTTCGGCAACACGATATGTATAAGAGAGCACTAAATGTGCCAATACGCGCCGTACTTATTTATTTCATAACCTGTTGATTTGTAATAAAAAAATTCAATACTCGAATTAGATAGCAGAATCGAAGACGGATTCCCGAACATACGCCGTGCTCTCTGTTCGGAGAGTCGACCGTTCGTCTGCTGTGCCGGTTATGGCTGTCGCAGCCAAGCGTATAGCTTCACCGCAGATGCGCGCCGCCAGCAGTACACGATGCGTTGAGCGCGGGAGTTCTTCCCGTGTAGTCGGGGTACTGTCATATTCACGAGCGTCATAGTGGACATTAACCCCGGTAAACGGGTAGAGCGATGGAATTGAGCGATGGCTACCATTAAAGATGTAGCGGCAATGGCAGGTGTTTCCTACACAACGGTTTCTCATGTCCTGAACAAGACACGCCCTGTCAGTGAGCCGGTTCGTTTAAAAGTGGAGGAGGCCATTGCACATCTTGATTATGTGCCCAGCGCAGTGGCGCGTTCACTGAAAGCAAATACTACGGCCACGATTGGGCTGTTGGTGGCCAATAGCCTCAATCCTTATTTCGCCGAGCTGGCGCGGGGCATTGAGGATTACTGCGAACGTAATAATTATTGCGTCATTTTGTGCAACTGCGACGATGATCCGGATAAACAACGCAACTATCTGCGAGTGCTGTTGGAGAAACGCGTGGACGGGTTGGTTGTCGCCTCGGCCGGTGGGGACGTGGGGTTGGCGAGTGGGCTGTTGGGTGTGCGTACCCCTATGGTGATAGTTGACCGCAATCTGGAAGGCATTCACGCAGACCTCGTGCGTATCGATCATGAGCTGGGCGCTTATCTGGCCACACGTCATTTGCTTGATCTTGGGCACCGTGCCATTGCCTGTATTACAGGCCCTGCAATCACCCGCGTGGCCCAGTTACGTATGGCTGGGTACCAGCGGGCATTGACTGAAGCAGGGATTGAAGTGCCCGAGCACTGGATGCTTGAGAGTGATTTCAGCTGTATGGGCGGTTATCAGGCGGCTGTCAGGGTGTTCGAAGGTAATCGACCTACTGCTATTTTCGCGTGCAACGACTTGATGGGAATTGGTGTCTTGCGTGCGGCGGCAGAATGCAAGATTCGAGTGCCGGATCATCTTTCAGTCATCGGATTTGATGATGTGCAGATGAGCCGCTATGTGTATCCGGCCTTAACCACAGTCGGGCAATCGATTCTGCAATTGGGCGAGATGGCTGCGCAGTTATTGCTGCGACGTATTTCTGCACCTGAGCGCGAGGTGGAGCAGCACATCGTAACGCCGAGTATTGTGCTGCGAGAATCGACGGCTGCCTATCCAGGTTCAGTGGTTTGCCAACAAGGCGAAGGTGGTCAAGTTGGTCGCTAAGGATCAAGTTCAGGTGGGAGTCGACAAGCCCGTATCTTTGTATTTTTCAAATAGTTGGTCGGTAAAGGCCCGGGCCGCGTCTGTGCCAAGCTCTTTGACTAACAGGTCAATCCCGATGATAGCCAGTTCTTCAGGGCTGCCAGGGCTGTAAGAGCACTGCCCTTGGAGCCATTTGGCTTTTATGTTTGCATCGATGGTGACTGTAGTCATGAGTATCTCAAGAGGGCGTTCAGGCGAGGATTTTAGCAAAGTCCTGGCAAGACGCTATCACGAGGCAAAACTTAATCACATGTCGTTCTTTGGCGTTTGCGCTTCCGTACCCGGCTGGAGTGCATCACACTTGAATTTTTTGAGGGAGGGCGGCCATGCAGATTGATTTAAACAACCCCGAGGCACTTACAGAGGCGGCCGTGCGTGATTTGTTGGCTTCGGCCAGTGACGATGTGCATACACAATTACGCGTCACAAAAAACGGTGTGGCCTATATCTCGGCAGGCGTAGTAGGAGGCGTGGACATCGACGGGCTGCTGTTCAGGCTGGAAACCTGGGCTGCCGGGTCAGGCTATGTAGGCAAGGTTGCGGCGAGTGATGGTGTCTGGGTCATGCAGATTTACAATGCGTTGAATGATAATTGGCCAAATCCCGCGTTTGATTACATCGATATTTACTGAGGTTGAATACACATTTGGTCATGAACTGGTGTGTGCATGCTTTTGCAGCTAAAGCAAACTCTAGCCTTCGCGTGTAATCACTTCTTTGCGAGCGGCCCTGTGCAACCTATTGGCTCATCAGCTGTCGCAAAGGTTCAGAACATTTATTTTAAGGAGGCTTCATGTCTTGGAAGCTAGTGTCATTGGGATCGTTGGTGGCGGTTTTGGCCTTGTCCGGGTGCGGTACGACTCAGTCTGTTAAAGAGCCAGTAGTTGAGGCGGGGCATACTCGCTGCGATGCCAAGGCGGCAGATTTTGTTATCGGTCAAAAGGCATCGTCCCAGCTTTTAGAGCAGGCCCGTATAAAGGCGGGCGCGCAAGAGGCCCGTATTTTGTTGCCCTCAGACATCATGACCCTCGAGTATCGATCGGATCGACTGAATCTCAACGCGGACAATAATGCAATCATCACACGTGTGAACTGCGGTTAACCGGGATGTAGCATTGTGTCAGGCACAAAAAACCCCGTCACATGGACGGGGTTTTTTTGTTCGAAGGAGATTTACTCCGCGCGAACCTGTGCAGCTTGCATACCCTTTTGGCCTTTCTCAGCCACGAAGGAAACGGTTTGGCCTTCTTTCAGGCTTTTGAAACCGTCGCTTTCGATAGCTTTGAAGTGTACGAACAGGTCGTCACCGCCACCTTGAGGAGTGATGAAGCCGAAGCCTTTTTCATCGTTGAACCATTTTACGGTGCCGGTTTGGCGATTAGACATGGTGTATCTCCAAGAAACTTATATTTTCAGTAGTACTGTGCTGCTCAGGCCAACTGGGCACACTCAGCTATCATAGTCGAAATGTGCGGTTTGGAACCCCCCCTGAGCACTAGTTTGCTGCAATGTTAGCTGTTGTCTTACGTCGAATGCGGCCAAAACCCCCGTTTTATGGGGGGTTTAAGGCGTTTGATCAGGAAAAAAAAAGAGCTGAAAGATGTACGGTTTTCACTAAAAAGACGCTTTTAAGGCTGTTTTGCTCTGGTCGGAGTCCTAAAGCGCTCCTTTTTTACGACCTATTTGGCCGCTTTTACCTTGCACGGCTCAATTGCAGTCAGCGCTTTGTTGACCAGATTCTGGTCAGGCTGTTTTTCCTTGTTCATCAACTGCTGTATTTCTGTTGTAGAGAGTTTTGCAGAGAGTTTGTCTGCTCCGCAGGCACAATGTTGCTCAGCCAGTTTTGTATTTTTGAGGGTTTTGTTCGCGGCAGGCACACATTCTTTCATGTAGTCAGCTTTCTGCCCGGCTGGCCAATTGTCGGCTTGGGCCGTCAGCGGTAGCAGAAAGGCCAGTGGGGCTGCAAAGGCGAGGAAACGAATCATGCGCATGTGAATCTTCCTTTAAGTCGTTGAGGCAGAGAGTGGTTCACGCAATATCTGAGGGAATAATGAAGCTCAAGTTCACAATTTTGCAAAGGCGACTTAATTGCTCTGGGTATGTTTGAGCGAGAAGGGCGGCGTGAATTCATCTGTGCTAGCATGCCGCCCTTGGCCATTAATGTGATTACATGCGCACGCCGCATCAAAGCAGAGCCATAAACCTTTTTGATTTGAATTCCAGTCACTCTGGTTCGGTTTTCGGTTTGCCGTAAGGCTCCTGCCACTGTGAGGCAGGCATACCTCCGAATCGCGTACTGGCTCATCCCAACCCACGTGACCTTTGGTAGGGGTCACCACTAGGAGAGGAGGCGCCATGCCAACTATTACTCTTCCCGACGGTAGTCAACGTTCATTCGATCATCCGGTATCTGTTGCGGAGGTCGCCGCTTCAATCGGTGCCGGTCTGGCCAAGGCCACCGTGGCCGGCAAGGTCAACGGCAAGCTGGTTGATGCTTGCGACTTGATCGAGCACGACGCTACCTTGCAGATCATCACGCCTAAGGATGAAGAGGGGCTGGAGATCATTCGTCACTCTTGCGCCCACTTGGTCGGTCATGCAGTCAAACAGTTGTACCCGACGGCCAAAATGGTAATCGGTCCTGTCATTGACGAAGGCTTTTACTACGATATCGCCTATGAGCGTCCGTTCACTCCGGATGACATGGCGGCTATCGAACAGCGCATGCAGCAGTTGATCGAGAAAGACTACGACGTCATCAAGAAAGTGACTCCGCGTGCTGAAGTCATCGAGCTTTTTTCTCAGCGTGGTGAAGATTACAAGCTGCGTCTGATTGAAGACATGCCAGATGAACAGGCCATGGGCTTGTACTTCCATGAAGAATACGTCGACATGTGTCGCGGCCCTCACGTGCCGAATACGCGCTTTCTGAAGTCGTTCAAACTGACCAAATTGTCAGGCGCTTACTGGCGCGGTGATGCCAAGAACGAGCAGTTGCAGCGTATCTATGGCACGGCTTGGGCAGACAAAAAGCAACTCGCTGCCTACATCATGCGTATTGAAGAAGCCGAGAAACGCGATCACCGTAAAATCGGTAAGCGCCTGGGCCTGTTCCATACTCAGGAAGAAGCGCCGGGTATGGTGTTCTGGCACCCGAATGGCTGGACGCTTTACCAAGTGCTTGAGCAATACATGCGTAAAATTCAGCGCGAAAATGGCTACCTGGAGATCAAGACTCCTCAGGTTGTCGACCGCAGCTTGTGGGAAAAGTCCGGTCATTGGGCTAACTACGCTGAAAACATGTTCACGACTGAGTCTGAAAGCCGTGATTACGCGATCAAGCCCATGAACTGCCCTTGCCACGTGCAAGTCTTCAATCAGGGTTTGAAAAGCTACCGCGAATTGCCAATGCGTCTGGCCGAATTTGGTGCGTGTCACCGAAACGAGCCATCCGGTGCGCTGCACGGCATCATGCGCGTACGTGCATTCACTCAAGACGATGCGCACATCTTCTGTACAGAAGAGCAGATGCAGGCCGAATCCGCTGCTTTCATCAAGCTGACACTGGATGTTTATTCAGATTTCGGCTTCAAGGATATAGAGCTCAAGCTGTCCACTCGTCCTGAAAAGCGTGTGGGATCTGATGAATTGTGGGATCGTGCCGAAAGCGCATTGGCTTCAGCCCTCGACAGTGCGGGCTTGAAATACGACCTGCAGCCAGGTGAAGGTGCCTTTTACGGGCCTAAAATTGAATTCTCCCTGAAAGATTGTCTGGGTCGTGTCTGGCAGTGTGGTACCTTACAGCTCGATTTCAACCTGCCGATCCGTCTGGGCGCCGAATACGTGTCCGAAGACAATAGTCGCAAACACCCCGTTATGCTGCACCGCGCGATCCTCGGGTCGTTTGAACGTTTTGTCGGTATTTTGATCGAGCATTACGAGGGTGCATTCCCTGCGTGGCTGGCGCCGACTCAGGCAGTGATCATGAATATCACTGATAAACAGGCAGATTTTGCCGCTGAAGTTGAAAAAACTCTCAATCAGAGCGGATTTCGTGCCAAGTCTGACTTGAGAAATGAAAAGATCGGCTTTAAAATCCGCGAGCATACTTTGCTCAAGGTTCCTTATCTCTTGGTTATCGGAGATCGGGAAGTCGAGATGCAGACTGTCGCTGTGCGTACACGTGAAGGTGCTGACCTGGGCTCAATGCCCGTCGCGCAATTCGCTGAATTTCTCGCACAAGCGGTTTCCCGGCGTGGTCGCCATGATTCGGAGTAATTATTATTAAGCGTGAAATGAGACAAGATAAACGAGCTGCACCGAAAGCCCCGATCAACGAGAATATCTCGGCACGCGAGGTTCGGTTAATCGGAGCTGAGGGCGAGCAACTTGGCATTGTCCCGATTGAAGAAGCGCTTCTTAAGGCTGAAGAGGCCAAACTGGATTTGGTGGAAATTTCCGCTGATGCAGTACCCCCTGTTTGCAAGCTGATGGATTACGGCAAGTCGATCTTCGAAAAGAAGAAGCAGATTGCCGCAGCGAAGAAAAACCAGAAACAAATCCAGGTTAAAGAAATCAAGTTTCGTCCAGGGACGGAGGAAGGGGATTACCAGGTAAAACTGCGCAACCTGGTACGTTTCCTGAGTGATGGGGACAGGGCCAAGGTATCGTTACGATTCCGCGGTCGTGAGATGGCCCACCAGGAGCTGGGTATGGAACTGTTGAAGCGGGTTGAAGCTGACCTTGTGGAATACGGGACTGTAGAACAGCATCCTAAGATGGAAGGACGCCAGCTGATTATGGTCATCGCCCCGAAAAAGAAGAAGTAATCAATTGGGCACGGCAGGCCTTCTGATTATGTTTATCAACTGAATGCGGAGTATCCGAACATGCCAAAGATGAAGACTAAAAGTGGTGCTGCTAAGCGGTTTCTGAAAACTGCTAACGGTATCAAGCACAAGCACGCTTTCAAGAGCCACATCCTGACCAAAATGTCGACCAAGCGTAAGCGTCAATTGCGCGGTAGCAGCTTGCTGCATCCGTCTGACGTGGCAAAAGTCGAGCGCATGCTGCGCCTTCGTTAATTTTTGGTTAAGACTAGAGGAAGTAACTCATGGCTCGTGTAAAGCGTGGCGTTGTCGCCCGTAAACGTCACAAAAAAATTCTGAAACTGGCTAAAGGCTACTACGGCGCACGCTCACGCGTATTCCGTGTTGCCAAGCAAGCGGTAATCAAGGCAGGCCAATACGCCTACCGTGACCGTCGTCAGAAAAAACGTCAGTTCCGCGCTCTGTGGATCGCTCGTATCAACGCTGGTGCACGTATCAACGGTCTGTCTTACAGCCGTTTCATCGCCGGCCTGAAAAAAGCTTCCATCGAGATCGACCGTAAGGTTCTGTCTGATCTGGCAGTGAACGAAAAAGCGGCGTTTGCTGCAATTGTCGAGAAAGCTAAAGCCACCTTGGCTTAAGTACCCCCGACAGTTACTCGAACTCACCTGTGTGGGTTCGAGTGCTAAACGTCTTAAATAGGGGAAGAGCCTTCAAGCTCTTCCCCTATTTTGTATCTGGAGTCTGTACATGGAAAACCTGGATGCGCTGGTCTCTCAAGCACTAGAGGCTGTGCAAAGCGCTGAAGATATCAATGCCCTGGAGCAAATCCGGGTTCAATACCTTGGCAAAAAGGGTGAATTGACTCAGGTGATGAAGACCCTGGGGAATTTGCCTGCAGAAGAGCGTCCGCAAGTCGGCGCCCTTATTAACGTTGCCAAGGAGCGTGTTACAGAGGTTCTCAATGCCCGCAAGGCACTGTTTGAAGAGGCTGATCTGGCCGCCAAACTGTCTGCCGAGTCCATTGATGTGACCCTGCCAGGCCGTGGTCAGACCTCGGGTGGTCTGCATCCGGTCACTCGCACTCTGGAGCGTATTGAGCAGTTCTTCACTCATATTGGCTACGGCATTGCCGAAGGCCCGGAAGTTGAAGACGATTATCACAACTTTGAGGCGCTCAACATCCCAGGCCACCACCCTGCCCGGTCGATGCATGACACCTTCTATTTCAATGCAAACATGCTGCTGCGCACCCATACCTCCCCGGTACAGGTCCGCACCATGGAATCGAAACAACCGCCTATCCGCATCGTATGCCCGGGTCGTGTCTATCGTAGCGACTCTGATATCACTCACTCCCCTATGTTCCATCAAGTCGAAGGCTTGTTGGTCGACCGTGATATCAACTTTGCTGATTTGAAAGGCACCATCGAAGAATTTTTGCGAGTTTTCTTCGAAAAAGAGCTGGCCGTTCGTTTCCGCCCATCGTACTTCCCGTTCACCGAGCCTTCCGCTGAGGTCGATATGGAATGCGTGATGTGCAGCGGTAAAGGCTGTCGCGTGTGCAAGCAGACCGGCTGGCTAGAAGTCATGGGTTGCGGCATGGTTCACCCGAACGTGCTGCGCATGTCTGGTATCGACCCGGAAGAGTTTTCTGGCTTTGCCTTCGGCATGGGCGTGGAGCGTCTGGCCATGCTGCGTTACGGCGTGAACGACTTGCGTCTGTTCTTCGACAACGACTTGCGGTTTCTCGCGCAATTTCGCTAGTCGTAACGAATTTTTAGGAGAGCAGGATGAAATTCAGTGAACAATGGCTGCGTGGTTGGGTTAACCCGCAGGTAGATCGTGACGAGCTGGTTGCTCGTCTGTCGATGGCCGGCCTTGAGGTCGACAGCGTAACGCCGGCCGCCGGTGACTTCAGTGGCGTGGTAGTGGGTGAAGTCTTGAGCACCGAGCAACATCCGGATGCCGATAAGCTTCGCGTTTGCCAGGTCAGCAACGGCGCAGAGACGTTTCAAGTTGTGTGTGGTGCACCCAACGTGCGACCAGGCTTGAAAATCCCGTTTGCGATGATCGGCGCGCAACTGCCGGGCGACTTCAAAATTAAAAAAGCCAAGCTTCGAGGTGTCGAATCTAACGGCATGCTGTGCTCGCAAGCTGAGCTGCAAGTGGGCGAAGGCAATGACGGCCTGATGGAGTTGCCGTCTGACGCTCCGGTTGGCGAAGATATCCGCGTCTACCTCGCTCTTGAAGATGCCAGCATCGAGGTTGATTTAACCCCTAACCGTGGCGACTGCCTTTCTCTGGCCGGTTTGGCTCGTGAAGTGGGTGCGCTGTACGCTGCTGAGGTTACTCGCCCTGTAGTGGCCCCAGTTACTGTGATGCACGACGAAGTGCGTCCTGTTGAAGTACTGGCGCCTGCTGCGTGTCCGCGTTATTTGGGGCGTGTCATTCGCAATGTTGACCTGTCCCGACCAACTCCGTTGTGGATGGTCGAGCGCTTGCGTCGTGCCGACGTGCGGAGTATTGATGCTGCCGTCGACATTACCAACTATGTCATGCTTGAGTTGGGGCAGCCGCTGCATGCTTTTGATCTCGCCGAGATCAATGGTGGTATTCGTGTGCGTATGGCCGAGGAAGGCGAGAAGCTCGTTCTGCTCGACGGTCAGGAAGTGACACTGCGCAGTGATACGCTGGTGATTGCCGACCACACCCGAGCGCTGGCAATTGCAGGTGTTATGGGGGGGGAGCACAGCGGTGTTTCTATCAAAACCCGCGATATATTCCTCGAAAGTGCGTTCTTTGATCAGATCGCTGTAGCGGGTAAAGCCCGATCCTATGGTCTGCATACTGACGCCTCGCACCGTTACGAGCGTGGGGTGGACTGGAAGCTGGCCCGTGAAGCGATGGAGCGTGCCACAGGTCTGCTGCTTGACATTACAGGCGGTGAAGCCGGTCCAATCGTCGAAATTGTCAACGAACAATTTCTGCCTTCTATTGCTCCCATTACATTGCGTGCAGCCCGTATCAGTCAGATGCTCGGCATGGAAATGGACGATAGCGAAATTGAGCGTCTGCTCAGTGCGCTGGGCCTGACCATTACCGCTGAGGGAGCAGGACAGTGGCGTGTTGAAGTGCCAAGCCATCGCTTTGATATCAGTCTTGAAGTAGACCTGATCGAAGAGCTGGCGCGTCTTTACGGCTATAACCGCTTGCCGGTTCGTTACCCACAAGCCCGTCTGGCACCACAAGCAAAAGCAGAAGCGCGCAGCGATTTGCCAGAGCTGCGTCGCCTATTGGTTGCGCGTGGTTATCAGGAAGCTATTACTTACAGTTTCATCGACCCTAAACAGTTCGAACTTTTCAGCCCGGGAGTAGAGCCGCTATTGCTGGCTAATCCTATCTCCAACGATATGGCTGCAATGCGTGCGACCTTGTGGCCTGGTTTAGTCAAAGCGCTTCAGCATAACCTGAACCGTCAGCAGGACCGTGTTCGTCTCTTTGAGAGCGGGTTGCGTTTTGTCGGTCAGTTAGAAGGCTTGAAACAAGAGCCAATGCTCGCAGGTGTTGTCTGCGGTACTCGGTTGCCTGAGGGTTGGGCGCAAGGCCGTGAGGTTGTAGACTTTTTTGATGTTAAAGCTGACGTCGAATCGGTCTTGGGTTTTGCTGGCGCGCTGGATGCATTTACCTTTGTGCCTGGCAAACACCCCGCACTGCATCCTGGCCAGACTGCACGCATCGAGCGTGATGGCCGCGAAGTAGGTTTTGTGGGTGCCATCCATCCAGAGCTTTCGAAAACGTTGGGCTTGGACCGGCCAGTGTTTGTATTCGAGCTGGTTTTGGCTGAAGTGGCTTTGGGCAAAATGCCTAAATTCCAAGAGCTATCGCGTTTCCCTGAGGTTCGTCGTGATCTGGCGCTGCTGGTGGATCGCGAGGTAGCAGCCAGCTCCGTACTGGATGTAATACGTGAGAATGCAGGGGAGTGGCTCACGGACCTAAGGTTATTTGACGTATACCAGGGTAAAGGTATTGATCCGCTTAGAAAAAGCCTTGCAGTTGGCTTGACCTGGCAGCATCCATCGCGCACTCTTAATGACGATGAGGTGAACACCACGACACAAAACATCCTCACCTCGCTCGAAAAAAGGTTGAACGCCACGCTAAGGAAGTGACGTATGGGGGCTCTGACGAAAGCTGAAATGGCAGAACGTCTTTATGAGGAGCTGGGTCTGAATAAACGCGAAGCCAAAGAGTTGGTGGAGTTGTTTTTCGAAGAAATCAGACACGCTCTTGAAGACAATGAACAGGTCAAACTGTCAGGTTTTGGCAATTTTGATTTGCGTGACAAGCGACAGCGGCCTGGCCGCAATCCGAAAACGGGAGAGGAAATCCCGATCACGGCTCGCCGTGTGGTCACCTTTCGTCCAGGGCAGAAGTTGAAGGCCCGAGTAGAGGCATATGCTGGAACCAAGTCATAACGACGAGCTCCCGCCAATTCCAGGCAAACGCTACTTCGCCATTGGCGAAGTTAGCGAGTTGTGTGGGGTCAAGCCGCATGTACTGCGCTACTGGGAGCAAGAGTTTCCACAACTCAACCCCGTCAAGCGTCGCGGAAACCGCCGGTATTATCAACGACAGGACGTGTTGATAATCCGGCAAATCCGCGCATTGCTCTACGACCAAGGCTTCACTATTGGAGGCGCGCGTTTGCGGCTTTCTGGTGATGAGGCCAAAGACGATACTACTCAATACAAGCAATTGATCCGTCAAACGATCTCTGAGCTCGAAGATGTTTTGCAGGTGCTTCGTAAATAATCTTGGTTTTAAATACTTCCGTATTTCAAAAGCTTAAGGTATATTCCTCGACGTTCAAGCAAGTTGTAAGACAGATGTAACGCCTAGTCGGGGCGTAGCGCAGTCCGGTAGCGCACTAGCATGGGGTGCTAGGGGTCGAGTGTTCGAATCACTCCGTCCCGACCATATTCTGTAAGGGAATCAAGGGTTTACGCTCTTGGTTCCCTTTCTCGTTTCTGCCTTGCGCAAAACTGGCGCAAAATGCGCGCAAAACTATCCGGTGATCTCGCTGATATTCAGGTCTGGAATCGCATCCGACCAGATCACATTGGCCTAGTCTTTCTGGTAGTTTTTGGTCATGGTCTCGCTGGCATGGCCCGCAATGGCCTGACCATCTTTACCGGCCCTTTTGTACAGGTGCAGCGACAATGCACGCACTTCGTGAAAGCCCGGCATCTCCTCTTCTTTCCAGTCCGCGTAACAGCCGGCCAGTTCGCGCGCCTCTTTAAAAGAGCGTGTTAAAAACCGATTCTCACCTTTATGCGGTGCTCGTAAGTCTGCGCCTGATTTTTTAGCAATCGTTCTTGCATGCGATGAATCAAGACCAGGGAGGCTACGTTGTCTCTGCATCGGGTAGCAGCGGAGTTAGTCATCTTTGCTCTGGGGGCTTCCCGTGCGGCCGCGCAAGCTCTTTGTCGGCCTTGTACGTACGAATCTCTATCAGTGCAACGACATGGTGGATATACACGAACTTGGTGCTCTTGCGGCTGCTGCCGAGCCTGGTTATAGGCGCTTGAATGCGGACGCTGATAATTTTTGCAATGAATGACTGTTCGTGAGGTAGAGAAAGTACTGAGCGCGCAGCTTCTCGAGGGGGGGGCGGTACGTTCCCGAGGTTGCGATACAGCAACTCAACGGTGGCCGCGTCCGGTGCAGGCATTAGCCCGAGCGGTTTTTGGTTGGCATTACTCATGGGTGGGCCTGCTCGTTCTGGTGGGTGGCGGGCTGGGTGAGTTCAGTTCTTAAATAAAAATGGTCTGAATTACAGAGGTAGAGGGTTATATGGGTTGAAGGGTTATTCGCAGGATATTGATAGAGTTCGGTCAGTCCAGGTCAAAGGGCTTAGCCTGAGATTGCAGGGCTGGGGGTAGTTGTGCATCACGGCATTTAAGGTGTAACTGTCGACCCTCTTCTTGTCGGTGTAATGAAAATATCGGGTGACTTTGGGTCGAATCCTATGCTGTTTGATGGTTTTAGGCTATCGGGTAGCTTTTTTTGGATCTTGCGTCGCCGGCGCCGCCAATGTCTGTAGTTGTTATATACGCAACATTTAAACACTTGGTCTAGTTGTGTGCGGCACGGTCCTTTGTCCCTTGGCGAGCGCTCGTGTGGCTTTGATCGCCGATATTGCGACCTTATTTGAGGCGGATATAATAATTGCCGGTGCAGCATTCTGGGGCGGTATCCCACGTTAACATGCAAGGATTCAAAGCAGTGGCTTGCACCTTCATAAAGCTTGTTGAGCAAATATATTATTGTATGTGACACATTGGCCACTATGTGTCAGAATCGCCAGCAAAGTTAGCTGGCGATCATGGATAATTGGTGTGGTTATGGGAAGTTTCAAAGCTGTGAATTCAACTTCTATAAAGGAGATGGGTGTTAACAGTTACAAGGATGGTGGTTTTCTTTTTTTTGTGTCTGCCTTTATTGCTCTTTTTATGCCGTCTTCAATTGGCGGTGTTATAATTCCGGGGCTGTCAATAGTTGCGGTTATTGCTGCAAGTGTTTTCTTGTTGTTTAACCTATATCGATCTCCTTTAAATATTCACAACTTTACACTGTGTGCCGTTTTTTTTGTTTTGCTTTTGCTGTTTACTATGCTTTCAAGAAAAGGAGAGTTTACGCCGGGGGCGATTTTTCCGTATCTTGGGATGTGGGTAGTATTAATTACGTGTCCACCAAATTATGTTAGCTCCATTTCTAGAAATGTATTTCATATAATGGCTTGTGTTTTAGTTGTTTTTGGCTTTGGTGTCGTATTTGGTAACGAAGCTATAAGGGAATTAATTTTCGATTTTTATCAGGCTTATAACGATGATCTTCACTATTTCATGGTGCAGGTCGGTGGCAAACCTGTAGGTACATTTGCAACTCACTCTCTTTCCGCATTTATGTATTGTCTGTTTGCAGTTGTTTATTTTAGGCTTTACTTATATAACAGAGGTTTGAAATCTCTACTGTTTTTGATGATGTGTCTATCATTCTTTTTTATGATTGTTTCCCTTAAGTCATTTTCAGCTATCGCGCTATCGGTGATACTGGTTGGTCTGTACTTGTATCACCTATTGGCTAGTTTTAAAGTGGTAAAGCTATTCTTGATTGTCTTAATAGCTCTGGCTGTATTGACGTTTGTCGATGCAACATTTTTTTATGAGTCTGTTGATGCCATCTTGTCCAGTAATGGTAATGGCATAAAAGGTAGAATGGTATCAGGCAATAGGCTGGAGGGTACGTATAAATATATTTTAGAAAATCCGTTTCTTCCTCTAGGTCTTACATCTTTACCGGATGTTATGTTTGGTGATAATTTTATAGCTGACTACGTTATTAGAGTGGGTGTATTTGGGTATCTGATTGTTTTGATGGCAGCTTATTTGTACTTTAGGAAATCATTTAGTAGTCGTATTGTGGTTTTATTTTGCATGGGGTTTGTTTTGCTGGGTGATCTTGGGTATCCGCTGCTAACAAACTATAGATCAGTATTCCTTATTCCTGTTTTCGTTGCTATGTGGAGATGCCCGGTGAGGGGATTCGGCACCCCAAATCAAATATCTACCCGTTGATCTTGGTTTCGAACTGGTTGCGCTGCGGTCATGCCGTAGCGCAGTAACACGAAGTCTTGATTGCTTGAATTCAGCGAGGTTTCAAGACGTGAGTCTGCTTTCGTAAGTCCACCGCTTCCGCGCTGAGCTGTTTTAGGGATACTGTGAACTATACGTTCTTGGCTTGGTTTTAATCAATTTTTGGCTGATGCATAGTGCATCCTCCCGTGCTTTTCGTCGCTGGAGGAACAGTTCCTAGATCTCGGATTCGTTAAGTTAATGCGGGTCGGTATAATAGCTTTTGAAAAGAAAACAGCAGGGCATGGCAGAACTGAAGTCGCTGAGGGAGTTTTGCAGAGAATTGTGAAACTTGACTACGCACTGTGGGCATCGTTTGCAGCAGGTGCCCTCATAAATGTTTTATCTGTAAGGATTTCGACAGTCTTAGCACGCTTGGGATGTTAGGGGTCGAGTGTTCGAATCACTCCGTCCCGACCATATTCTGTAAGGGAATCAAGGGTTTACGCTCTTGGTTCCCTTTCTCGTTTCTGCCTTGCGCAAAACTGGCGCAAAATGCGCGCAAAACTATCCGGTGATTTCGCTGATATTCAGGTCTGGAATCGCATCCGACCAGATCACATCGGCGTGGTCTTTCTGGTAGTTTTTGGTCATGGTCTCGCTGGCATGACCCGCAATGGCCTGACCATCTTTACCGGCTCTTTTGTACAGGTGCAGCGATAATGCGCGCACTTCGTGAAAGCCCGGCATCTCTTCTTCTTTCCAGTCCGCGTAACAGCCAGCCAGTTCGCGCGCCTCTTTAAAAGAGCGCGTTAAAAACCGATCCTCAACTTTGGTCCAGTGCTCTTTAGTCTGCGCCTGCTTTTGTAGCAGTCGTTGTGGCTTGCGATGAATCAAGAACGGGGAGGCTACGTTGTCTCTGCATCGTGTAATAACGGTTTGTAACTCCTCAGTCACCTTGAAACGAATCCACGCTGTATCGCTGGCCTTGGCAGTTTTCTTTTGCACCAGGTACAAATAGCCATCCCGCACGCCATCAAATCGCATGTCCAGAATATCTGAACGGCGTTGAGCGGTGATCAGTGCCAAGTCGATGGCGTTGCGTAACCAGGGTGGGGACACTTCCCTGATCGCCTTAAGGCCTTCCACGGTGTGGCGTTTGCGTTGCTTCTTCTCGATACGGTTGATGGTGCTCGATGCCGGGTTGTCCGGGCACAAACCCTTCGACGCGGCATGATTGAAAATGTCCACCAATAGGGCGCGACTTTGATTGGCGCTACGAGGTGTCAGGGTGTCGAGCAGCTCTGCAACCATGCGTATGGTTATTTGATCGACAGCCTTACCCTCGAAGTGTCTTCGGAATCGTCTGAAGTGAACGGCGTACAGCCCCAGTGTCCCCTTGGCCAGCTCGCGGGGAGGAAGAATTTCGGCTTCGTACTTGTCCAGAAAACCAGCAAATGAACCTGACGTGTTGCCCATCACAGCGCCGACGAGATCAGCGCCGCGCATGAATTCCAGATTGAGCTGTTTAGCGGCGTCGATTGCCCGGATTCGGTCGGTGCCAAACTGAAACCACTTACCGTCGGTGGGCCGACGGTAGCGGTAGGTCGAGCGCCGCGCATCAAAGTACAGGTTCTGCGGCAGGTGCTTGTTCGCACCAGTGCGCGGCCTAGGGGACATCAGGCTACTCCTTTCAATACCATTGCGACCAAGTCGTTACCATCCGACTTGCTCAGCGCATTCCAGTCAACGTACCAAAGCGAGCCAATCTGCTCTCCCGGCAATTTGCCGTTGCGGATGTAGTTACGAATAGCCTGGGAGCACAACGGCGTTCCGTTCTCACCCCAGCGGCGGCGCTGGTATTCGCTGATTTTGATGAGTTCTTTACGCATGATTAGCGTCCTTTCCAAGCGTTATTAAGGCTCTTATACCCCACCACAAGCTGCGCGGGCGGGCGATTCTGAGCGTTTAGCGTTGCATCAACATGGGCTGCCTCGCGCAGCTTTACGTGGGGTATAAGCACCCCCGCAGTGGCACGAATAGCGTTAGTAATGCCTGCTGCTTCGCAGCAGAGACTGTTTTTTACAGGCGCGGTGATCCCTCGGACGTTGCAGAGCAAAGCGGGCTGGGCTGGGTGGTGTATCAGTTGGTGGGTCATGCCGCTTTTCTCCGGGTGCGGGCATCCGGTTGATGCTTCTGACCATCGGCCAAGCCGCAACGGTAGCCAATTAAATAGAGCAGGCCCGCGCTGAATATGAGAACAATCAACGCGCAGATCTGAGTTGTGGTCATGTGGTGTGCTCCTGGTGTATCGCTGGTGGTGGCAGCGGGGTTAGTCGTCTTTGTTCTGGGTATCGCCTTGCGGCCTCGTAAGCTCTTCATCAGCCTTGTATGCACGGATATCGATCAGTGCGGCAACGTGGCGGATATGAGCGAACTTGGTGGCCTTGCGGCTGCTATCGAGCGTGGTAATGGGCAGTTGAATACGGCCGCTGATGATTTCCGCGATGAATGACTGTTCGTTGAGGTAGCGAAAATACTGCGCGCGCAGCTTGTCGAGGGGGATCAGCACGTCGCCGAAGTTGCGGTACAGCAGCTCAACGGTGGCCGCGTCCGGTGCTGGCATGAGCCGCAGCGGATTTTGGTTGGCATTACTCATGGGCGGACCTGTTCGTTTTAGGTAGGTGGCGGGCTGGGTGTGTCCAGGCATTCAGGCAGTGGCGCTTGGTCAGTTCGCGCAAATGCTCCGGCACTTCAAGGAGCGCAGCGTTGCGCTCCTCGCGTGTCGGCATGGCCACGATCTGCCGCGCATACTCCCTAGGCCACGTCACGGTGGTCAGCCGGGATAGGTGGAAGGGCCAGCCCCAACTGCTCGGCCAGCCAAGCCATGCCGGGCTGACGCACCCGGGTTGATTGGCTGTACTGCATGCCGAGTTCAGCGTGGAACCAGTTGCTGTCCTTTACCCGCAGATACTCACGATCCCGAACCGGGAAGGCTGGCAGGTTGCGGTCGTTGAGCAGGCCTTTTTCGCGCATCAGCTTGATCAGTTTTGGCCGAGTAGTGCCCAGGCACGCGGCGGCTTTTGCGAGAGTGCGATCCATATCACCTCCTAAGCTGCGAGCGCGGTAGAAGCTACCGACGCAGCCAAGTGGTTGAGCGATTGCAGCAGCCGGTCGACGCTGTGCTGCTCGTCGCCATACACCGTAAAGCACTGGGTGCGCGGGCATGTGTTGCCGGCGACGATAATGGCCGTGATGCCTGTGCGGCTCTGCGTGCGATGCACCGCTATTCTGACGTCCTCATCGAAGCCGACATCGAGCAACAATGAGCCTCCATTGCGCACCAACTGATGCAGTTGCTCTTGCTGATGAGTATCCAGTAGCTGGCCGCGGTCGACAGATTCGGCAGTCATGCGTGGTGTTGCTGGCTCGGCAGTGTCCAACCGGCCATTGGCGATGGACTCAATAAAGTCAGCGAGCACCAGGTGCGTGTCTCTGCTTGGGGTGTGTACCGTCAGGCTGTGTTTCTCGACGCCGGTGATGATCGTAAAGTGAGTGCTGGAGGGGCCGCGCTCGACTTGAAGATCAAAGGTCAACGGCTGGTTGGTATTTTGAAGCGGGCAAACGTGCTTAAACGTGCCGTTCAAATTGACCTGTGCAGCCAGCAGGCGAAGGGTTTTATCAGCCAAAGAAAACCGGTTCATGCTGCATGCCCTCCATTGTTCGGATCGAACGGGGTAGGGCGGTTGCAGTGCGGAATCAGCCGGGGTTTGTGGTTGTGGAG
Organism: Pseudomonas sp. TMW22091; assembly: GCF_022496705.1. Classification (NCBI taxonomy): domain Bacteria; kingdom Pseudomonadati; phylum Pseudomonadota; class Gammaproteobacteria; order Pseudomonadales; family Pseudomonadaceae; genus Pseudomonas; species Pseudomonas sp. TMW22091. The sequence goes on along the minus strand of NZ_SCFI01000003.1, from coordinate 387,135 downwards.
GATGACCAAGCAGCCGGTGGTGGCTTGCAGCTGCTCGATCAGTCGACGGTTACTGGCGCACGTTGGGTGGACGTGCAGGGTTGCTGTGGTGTGCATGGTAGTGCATCCCTCTGTGGTGAAGAGAAATGCTAATATCAACCGATGATTGATATATGTCAACAACCTGCTGTTGATATTTCAACGTCTGGGCTTGGCTGCAGCGAATTTATGGTGGCGAAATGGTGTCTCAGCAAGGTAGAGTTGAGCTTATGGAAAAATAAAGACGTAGCGGTAGAAGATACTGATTTAGATCATTATCGCTATTAAAAATAAGTATGTTGAGTATGTTGAATTGGATTCAGAACTTTTAGTAAGGGTTGACTATAATGTTGGCCGCAAAGATCCAGCGCAAATTTTTGAAGCTATGGCTCTTTATATAAATGCGCAGCGAGATTTTTGCCAGCTGCTGGCTAACTCTCTTGATTTGGATACTGAATTTGAGTTTAAACTGAATGCAGTGAAGGAAGGGTCGATTGTTACAAAGCTCGATTCTTTGTGTAAAGCTATAGATGGTTACATGCAAAATGCCTTTTATAATTCTGGAAAGGGTCTGTATGAAAGTCTAGTTGATGTCGATGTGACAGAAACCGAGGAGCAGGTCGATCAAATTGCCAGCACCCTTGAAGATAAATTGGCAGCAATGGTTCCTGATACTCTTGTGCATCCAGATATTGATCGGCAGGGGCTTGCATTTGTTTTGAAAAAAATGTCCGACGCTAATAAGAAAATGCAGTCCGGAGAAACTGTTTCGATATCTGCTGGTGAGACTGATGGGTACATGGCACTCAACACAGATTGGAATTTTGTTGGTGATCCAAGAAAAATGTTTTCAGGTACCACAGAATTTTTCGATGGAAAAGATAAACTTTTCGCGACAGTTCAGGTCAATGAAGGGAACTCAGTATGGACTTTTAGGAGTCCTGCTACCCAAAGACGGTTTCCGGCTAGAATACTTGATAAAGATTGGTTGGGACGCTACCAGGGCGGTTTGATAAAGGCTATAGGCCCTCTCGATATGATCGAAGCAGATTTATCATATTCGATATATACTCCACCTGATGGAAAAGGGAAAATTGAAATAAGGAATGCAAAAATTAAAAACATCCTGAATATACATAGGAATGGTGATTATCAGCATGCTTTCAGTATCTGATGAGCGTGAGCGTCGTGAGCGTAAAGCAGTCTTTGCTGATCTAAAAGCTGAATATTTGTATGTGCTTATACCATTCGTACTTTTGATCGGTATAAAGCTTTATACGTCTTGTTGGAAGGAGGCCTTGAAACAGATTTTTCTCTCTGCAGATTGGTCCTTGATTTCATGCGTTGTATTCGGGCAAGTGACATTCAAGATGTCAAAAGCAGTAGCTGCTACGAAACATAAAACTAACGACCAAATCTATGGTTTTTATACGGCTAAAAGGTTTTTCTGGGTTGTTGTGGCTGCTGCTTTCTATTTTGGCATGGTAGCGAAACCCACATTAGGTCTTGGTGTCAGCCAGATCTTTCTATTTGTGCTTGCTACATATTTTCATTTTTCTGATGGGTATGCAGTGTATATGTTGCAAAAAGCCTCTCAAAAAAAATCGCATTGAATTTACTCTGGCACAAACGATCCAACCACCTTCCCACAAATATGTGTCTCTTCCGTAATATCAATGATTGGATATTGCGGATTGATAGGGCGCAGATAAACCCGTCCGGCATCCGAATCCAACACCTTGAAGGTCACTTCATTGGTGCGTGGCACTCGTGCGACCACTCGATCACCAGTGTTAGCCTGGATTTCAGGATCAACAAAGATGATGCAGCCCGTTGGATAGCTCCTACCCGGCCCTGGATTCGTCATCGAATCCCCCAGAACCTTCAGTGCATAACCGCTTGAGCTAATAGGCACAGGGCAAGAAACCCAATCATCTGTATCGTATGGCTCAAAATTACAGATAGATTCGCACCAAGCTCCGGCCTGCACCCACGAAATGAGTGGGACTTTACCGAACCGCTGCATGATGCCGCTGACATTACTGTCCTCGCCAACTTGCAGTTGATGTCCAATCCCATCAGCTGTCTGTTCTTTTGGCAAAACCCCGTATTCAAGCCACTCACGGCGCACTTTCAGCCAGTCGCATAGGGCAACCATACTGTCAGCCTCTGCCATTGCCTCGCCATTCAGCCATTTGCTTATGGCTTGGGTGGTTTTGTGGACTCCCACGCTTTTCAAGCGTTTGTGAATGTCCACTCCGCGCCCACGGCTGCGTATGCCGGCGTCGTCGAGTGCTTCGTGTAGGCGAGAGCTGAACTCTGCGCGTAATTCGTCTTTATCAACCATAGGTTGAGACTCTCATAGACCTTGCGCAAAAGTCAGTTGATGTTTAATATCAACCGCGAGTTGATAAATAGAGGTTGCCATGCTGAACCCCTCAGATTTTCCGAATGCTATTGCGTTCGCGTTTGAAGCTGTTGGTGGCATCGGTGCCGCAGCCAAGGTCTGTCAGCGTAGCTATCAGGCGCTGAATAAATGGCGTCTGGCAGCGTGTTTGCCCCGTACGGATTACACCGGTGAAACCCGTTATGCCGAGTTGCTGGCCACAGCGGCGCAGAAAAACGGCCACTCGTTTGAAGCTGCATGGTTGCTGGAAGCATCCTCGCCACATAAGGCTGCAGCATAGTTGAGAAAGAAAAAAGGCGACCCAAGGGCCGCCCAGTTCCTCCCGGCACACACCACCACAGTGTCGCCGGGTCGCGGTAAAGGTAGGCGGGCACACCACATGCTAAACCGCCTCTCTTTATCCGCGCTTTCCAAGGCTCGGAAGCTTTGGGTTGCTGCCTACTCCACCACAGAGGTGGCAGCTGTTGCGCCAGAGGTGAGCGACGGATCGTTCGCCTCGGCACGGTGCCGGTTTCGATCTTGAGAATCTAGACCGGCTTTTTGGGCCTCTTCAAGCCACGCGGCAAATGTACCACCACTGCACGCCGCGCGGCACTGGCAACATTCAAGGATTAATGCCATGAGCCGTATTGCTCTGAGTTGCACCCAGCGAGCGCGACGCGAAATTCTGCCGCTCGATTTGGCGCTTTATCATGCTGCCCGCGATTACCCGGGCGGCGCTGCTGCCATTGCCGCCACCACCGGCCGCAACCCCACCACGCTGCAGCACAAACTCTCGCCGACCCATCCCAGCCACACGGTGAATGTTCAAGAGTTCGCCGAGATTCTGGAGCTGACCAAAGACCGCCGCATCCTGGATGCGGTGCACGCGTTGGTGGGCGACACGATTTGGCAGGAGCTGGCCGAGGCCTACACCGATGACATGCCCGAGACGCTGACCACCGGCCTTGCGGTGTATTTCCGTCAGGTGGCCGATCTGGCGGACACCTGGGCCAAAAGCATTGGCGATGGTGTGGTGACTGACCGCGAGCTGGCTGAGATTCGCCTGCAGGTGTTTCGCGGTATTCAGGGGTTGCTGGGGATGTTCAACCGCGCTTGCTACGTCAACTCGACCACGCGAGGTGCCGACCGTGGCTGATATCGCTGATTTTGCCAACGACCTGGTGCAGGAACGTATCGATCAAGCACTGGCAGCGCGCAAGGCGTTGCCGGTGTTTGAGTCTTTTGAGTTCTGCGTGGATTGCGATTCGACTATCCCTATGGCCCGTCGCTTGGCCGTTACCAGTTGCACCCGCTGTGCAGCCTGCCAACAACTGAATGAACAAGTAGGTACTCGTTATGCTCGATGACGTTCTCGGTCAATTCGCTGACCACGGCCTTGAGCCTGCGCAACCGCTGATTTACGGCAAGCTGACCCGCTGCAAGACCACGCAGGATAAGGGCAAGGAGAAAAACGGCTGGTACGTGATCCATGAGCACCGCACCGAGAAAAACGAAATACTGATTTTCGGCAGCTTCGGTGATTGGCGTACGGGCGACAGCAATAAGATTAAGGTCAAGGCTGGGCGCATGAGTCAGGAAGAGCGCGACGTCATGCGTGCTCGTCAGGAAGAGGCCAAGCGTCGTGCTGCAGAGGTTGCCGCCAATGCGGCGCGTCGGGCTGCTAACCGTGCCTCGGGCTTGTTTAAGCGCATGCCCGAAAAGGGTCGTAGTGCCTATCTGGAACGCAAGCAGATCGTCGGCATCGGTGTGCGCTACGCTCCGCGCACCGGGGCTGTGTTGATCCCGATGAGCAACGCGCGGGATCAGATTGTCGGGCTGCAAGTGATCTATCCCGAGAAGCAGGCAGATACCGGCCGCGACAAGTCTTATTGGCCGCATGGCATGTCCAAAGAGGGCGCCTTCCACCTGATCGGCCCGCACCCAGAACCGGGTGAGCCGGTGTTGGTGTGTGAGGGCTACGCCACCGGCGCAAGCCTGAATATGGCCACCTCGTTGACGGTGGCCATTGCTTTTGATGCGGGCAATTTGAGTGTGGTGGCCAAGGCCATGCGCGAGCGTTTCCCCGGCAGAGCGTTGATTGTCTGCCGCGATGATGACTGGAAAACCAAACGCCCAAATGGCGAGCCTTGGAACCCCGGTGAAGAGAAGGGCAGTAACGCAGCATTGATCGTCGGTGGCCAAGTGGTCGGGCCGATCTTTTCAGGCGAGCGCGAGATCAAGTGGACTGACTTCAACGACCTGCACTGTGCCGAAGGGCTGGACGCAGTGCGCCGTCAAGTGTTGGCGGTGGTCAAACCGCCGGCAGCGGGTGGTTGGAAAGACCAACTGGCCCGCACCGAAAATGGCTCATTGATCGCGCACATGCAAAACGTCGAGCTGATCCTGGGTAACGATGAACGCTGGTCGGGTGTGATCGCTTTCAGCGCGTTCAGCTCCAAGATCGTCAAGTTGCGCACGCCGCCGTATGGCGGTGGCACCGGAGATTGGGGCGATATTGATGACATTCGCGTGATGAAGTGGCTGGCCCAGCAATACAACCTTCGGGTTAAAGCTTCCAGCGTGATTGAGGCCGTCAGTGTGGTGGCACACGACCATGCGTTTCACCCGGTGCGCAATTACCTCAACCAACTGGAATGGGACCGCGTGCCGCGCCTCGATACGTGGCTGAACAAAGTCATGGGTGTAGCCCAAAGCGGCTACAGCGCCAAGGTCGGCAAGCGCTGGATGATCTCGGCGGTTGCACGGGTGATGCGTCCGGGCTGCAAGGCTGACTCGGTGATGATCCTTGAAGGCGGGCAGGGCGAAGGCAAGTCGACGGCCATGAGTATCCTCGGCGGTGACTGGTTTATGGACACGCCGTTTGCCTTGGGCGACAAGGACGGTTTTCAGGCGATCCGGGGCAAGTGGATCATCGAGCTGGGCGAGCTGGACAGCTTCAACAAGGCCGAAAGCACCAAGGCCAAACAGTTCTTCTCTGCATCCACCGACACCTACCGCGAGAGCTACGGCCGCAGAACAAATGACGTGCCACGCCAGTGTGTGTTCGTGGGTACGACCAACCAAGACGAATACCTCAAGGACGCCACGGGCAACCGGCGTTATTGGCCGGTGGCCTGCACCAAGGTCGATCTGGATCTGCTGCGCGACATGCGCGACCAACTCTGGGCTGAAGCTATGTTTTGCTACAAGGCTGACGAGATCTGGTGGGTCAATCGCGACGAAACCGCCATGTTCTCCGAAGCCCAGGACGAGCGCTTTGTGGTGGATGAGTGGGAAGGCCCGATTCTGAACTGGCTGGAAGAGTCTCAGATTGGCGAGACCACCAGTGGCAGCGAAGTGTTGGCCAGCGCCCTGAAGCTCGACTTCGGCCATTGGGGCAAGCCTGAGCAAATGCGCGTCGGCGCGATCATGCATCGGCTTGGATGGCGGCGTGTGCGCCTGGCAGCGTTGGCCAAAAGCGGACAGCGGCCTTGGGCTTACAAGAAGCCGGACAACTGGGGCGGTCACTCAGCCTTGCAGGTGCAAAAGATCGAGGAGCCTTGCTTTGATTAAGCGCATCGACACCTTGCTCAAGCTCTGGGCGGAAGACCTCCACAGCGAGTCACCCGAAGGCGCGGGCAGCGGCAACATGATTGCCATGCTGATGGAAACCAAGGGCGAGCTGATACGCGGCACGCGCGGCAGTCGGGTGCTACTCGATGAGTCGGCTGACATAGAGCTGATCGTCAACAAACACCTGCCCCCGCAGTTGTCTGTGTTGGTCCATGAGCACTACTGCAACCACGACAGTTTCTTGTCGCAGAAGTACACCCACTGCGGGTGCAGTCGCGATACCTACTACCAGCGGCTGCACCAGGCTCATGAGTGCATCGCTCACCTGTTGCTCGGGAAGCGTGCGGCCTGATGGTTATCTTGCACACCTCTATGGCCCGCCTTGTCCCGCTGCTTTCTATAGTGGTGGGTCAGGCGCAGGCCGCGTCTTTGTTGGGCTGTCCCACTGTCCCGCTTAAAAGTGCCTCCCGCCCATGTGAGCGCAGCGGGCATCTATACGCGCGCTTCACGCGCACGCGTGTTTTTATAAATCTCTCTTTATATGAGGAAAAGGTAAAAGAAGTAGGACAGTGGGGCATAGCCTTTGATTTAGGCGCTCTCACTTGTCCCACCTCGAATGTGAACAGTGGGGCAGGGCAGACAGCCCCCAAAAGCGTTAGCCGGGGTGATGTATTCGCCGACATTCACCGGGTGTTCCCCCGCCTGACCCACTTATTCGCCGGTGGCATTAAAACCGGCTTGCTGCCACCGGAATCCACCTGTAAAAAGTAGCCATCTTCGATAGGTGCGACCGCAGAGAGCGGCAGGCACCCACCACCTAAACCCGGCCATTGCGCCGGGTTTTTGCGTTTATGGGGCAGGCGATGACAACAGAGCAACAAGCGTTAGCTGATATGCCGATCTGGTTACTGATCGTCCTCTCCATGATCGGCGGGGTGTCCGGCGAGATGTGGCGGGCGGACAAGGACGGGGCGCGAGGCTGGTCACTGGTGCGGCGGTTGGTGTTGCGCTCCGGTGCCTGTGTGGTGTGCGGCTTGTCAACGATGCTGCTGCTGCACGTCAACGGCGTTTCGCTCTGGGCGTCCTCGGCGCTGGGCTGCCTTACGGCAATGGCCGGGGCGGATGTCGCCATCGGCCTTTACGAACGCTGGGTCGCCAAACGGCTGGGCGTCTGTGAAATTCCACCCCGTTCTGACTCCCCAGAATAATTCCCGTCTCTCAAAACATGCCGGGGACCCTGGGGAATTTCCGGGGGTACGGGGCAGGAAACCCGCGGGAAATCGTTAGCCGCTGGGCTGGCAGCTTATTGAAATTCAATCCATTGAAATTGAAAGGCTTGCATTGAAAAGCCGTTGAAAAGGAGGGCTTGTGACAGACCCCATCTTTCTGTCGAAGAGCGCCTTTGCGGCTCACATCGGCAAGGCGCCGAGTTACATCACCTGGCTTAAAGACAACAATCGCTTGGTGCTGTCGGATGACGGCAAGCGGGTGAATGTCGACGCCACCGTCGCATTGATTCGTGACACCGCCGACCCGAGCAAGGCCGCCGTCGCGGCTCGGCATCAAGCGGATAGGGTGCAGCGCGACGTAACCAGCCAGTTGTCCCCGCTGGTCGAATCCACGCCGAGCATGGCTGCGCCGCAGCCCGCCATCGGTCCGGCTGGCAAGCAACCTGACTTCCAAAAGGCCCGTGCCCACCGCGAGTACTACCTGGCGCAATTGGCCGAGGCAGAATTCCACAAGGTGCAGGGCTCGCAGGTCGAGCTTGAAGCGGTAAAAACCGGCGCCTTCAATGCCGGCCGTTTGCTGCGCGATCAGCTGTTGGGCATGCCACCGCAACTGGCCCCCGAGTTGGCCGCCATGACCGACCCGTGGGAAATCGAACGCCGCCTTACCGCTGCGATCCGCGCTTCGCTGGAAGACGCCGAGCGTATGTCGTCGGCTGATCTGGTTCACGCCCTTAACCACAAGAGCTAACCCATGCACACGGAAATTCCGAACGGTGCAGAGGTGTACCGCGAGGCGTATTTCCGTGGGCTACGGCCTGACCCGTCGCTGTGGGTCGACCAGTGGGCCGACGAGTACATGCGTATCCCGCGTGACACCGGCGCCGCCGAGCCCGGCCAGTACCGCACCTCGCGCACGCCGTATGCACGCGAGCCCATGCGCTGCCTGTCACCGGCTCACCCTTGTAAGCGCGTGGTCACGATGGTGGCCTCGCAGTTGATGAAAACCCAGATCGCACTGAACTGGATTGGCGGCCTGATCCACATGGTGCCGTCCAACATCCTGACCCTGCTGCCTAGCCTCAGCCTGGCCAAGCGGGTGTCGTCGCGGATCGGCAAGACCATCAAGGCCACGCCGGTACTGCGCGAACGCGTGGCGGCTACCCGCTCGCGTGATGCACGCAACACGATGGACACCAAAGAGTTTGAAGGCGGCTCGCTGTACGTCACCACAGCCGGTTCTGCGGCCAACTTGGCCGAGCTGTCGGCACGCTACATCTACGGCGATGAGATCGACCGCTGGGACGCGGACGTGGGCGAAGAGGGCGACCCCATCGAACTGGCCGAAACCCGGGGCAGTACCTTCGGCCGAAACGCCAAGTTCTACTTCTCCAGCTCGCCGACGATCAAGGGCGCGTCGCGCATCGCTGACCTGTTTGAGACCAGCGACCAGCGTTACTATTACGTGCCGTGTCCGCACTGCGGCCACATGCAGATCCTAGAGTGGGAAAACCTGCACTATTCGGCCGATTACAGCGTGGTGCATTACCAGTGCGCCGCGCCGGATTGCGACGTTCTGATCGAAGAACACCACAAGGGTCAGATGCTGGCCCGTGGCGAATGGCGCTCCCATGCGCAGGGCGACGGCGAAACCATCGGCTTTCACCTCAACGCCCTGTACTCACCACTGGGCTGGATGGACTGGCCGTCGCTGGCCAAGCAGTTTGAGAAGGCCAAGAAAGCGCAGAACCGGGGCGACCTGGAGCCCATGCAGGTGTTCTACAACACCCGCTTGGCCAAGGTCTGGGACAGTGCTCAGGAACAAACCAAAGCCACGGTATTGAGAGACCGCGCACGCCTTGAACCCTACGGCCTCGGCGCGATGGTTCATCGGGTGCTGATGCTCACCGCCTCGGTCGACGTACAAGCCAACCGCCTGGAACTGATGGTGATGGGCTGGGGCGTGGGCATGGAGCGCTGGGTGATCGACTTCCAGATCATCTGGGGCGATCCGGCAGACGAGCGCACATGGGCCGTGCTTGATGAAAAACTCAAGGTGCGTTACCCGCACCCGTGTGGCGTCGGCTTGGGCATTCTCGCCACCGCTGTGGACTCCGGCGGCCACCACACCGACGAGGTCTACCAGTTCTGCCGCGTGCGCCGGTGGCGCAACATCTTCGCCATCAAGGGCGCGAGCAAGCCGGGCAAACCGGTGATCGCGCAACGCCCGTCGATGGTCGACGTGACCTGGAAAGGCCAGACCGAACGCAACGGTGCCGAGCTGTGGTTCGTCGGTACCGACACCGCCAAAGACTGGATCTACAACCGCTACCCGTTTGAAGACGGGCCGGGCGCCTTGCACTTTGCCAACGACTTGCCGGACGAGTTCTTCGACCAGTGCGTGGCCGAGCGCAAGGTGGCGCGGTACGTGCGCGGTCACAAGCGCATCGAATGGGTGAAGGGCAAAGCCGAGCGCAACGAAGCCCTCGACCTGATGGTGTACAACCTGGCAATGGCCCATTACCTGGGCCTGAACCGCTACAAGGAGCACGACTGGGAACGCATCCGCCAAGCCCTGGCACAGGCCGGTTTGTTCGATGAGAAACCAGTACAGGCCGAGCGTCTTACAGCGCCGGTCGCAACACCTGTGCAACAACCCGCTGAACCTGTTGCTCCCGTAACTCCCCCGGCTGCCCAATCGCAGCCGGTCGCAAGACCCCCACAACGTCGCAGCTCCAGCAGCGGCTACCTCAAGAGACGCTGACTATGTCCTTTACCCAAAAGCACCTCGACGCCGTTGAGTCGGCCATCGCGCGCGGCGAGAAAACCGTGCGCTATGCCGACCGCACCGTGGAATACCGCACGGTCGATGAGCTGCTCCAGGCACGCGACCGAATCCGCAGCTCGATGATCGCCGCCGCCGGGCCACGCTCGCGGGTGATCCGGCTTTCACACGCAGGCAAGGGGCTTTAAATGGCGCGCCAATACCCAACCCTGACCCGCAACGGTTTCCTGTTACCGGAGCGGATCAAAGCCAGTTACGAAGGGGCCGGTGAGGGCAGGCGCTCGGCCAGCTGGGACGCGCCCGATGTGGGCATCAACAGCCTCAACACCCCGGCCCTGCGCAACCTGCGCGCCCGTTCACGCTCGGCGGTACGCAACGATCCGTACGCGTTCAACGTCATCGACAAACGCGTCAGCAACCTGATCGGCACCGGCATCACCCCTCGGCCTAAAACCGAAGACGATGCCCTGCGCAAATTGCAGCAAGACTTGTGGGACGACTGGGTTGACGAATCAGACGCCGATGGCCTGACCGACTTCTACGGCCAGCAGGCGCTGATCGCCCGCACCGTCGAAACCGTCGGTGAGTGCTTTGTACGCTTACGGCCACGCGGACTGGACGAGGATCTGGCGGTACCGCTGCAGCTCCAGGTACTCGCCCCGGAGTTTGTGCCGCACGACAAATTTGAGCCGTGCAAAAACGGCAACAGCATCCGCGCGGGGATTGAGTTCAACCCGGCGCACAAGCGCGTGGCGTATCACATGTACCGCGTCCACCCACGCGATGCCTCGTCGCTTAACGCCGGTTACAACCAACTGGTGCGCGTCCCGGCTGAACAAGTGCTGCACATCTTCGAACCGGTCGAACCTGGCCAGTTGCGCGGTGTGCCGCGTTTGGCCCCGGTGCTCAAGCGCTTGCGCAGTCTCGACAACTACGACGACGCGGTGCTGTTTCGTCAAGAAGTGGCCAACCTGTTTGCCGGTTTTATCTCGCGGCCACCGCCCGAAGCCACGCAACAACCGCGCGATCCGATCACCGGCTTGCCGCTGACCGAAGACCGTGACGGCTTCACCCCGATGGTCGCGCTGGAGCCCGGCACCATGCAGGAACTGGGTCCGGGCGAAGAGGTGGAGTTTTCCAAACCACCGGACGCGGGCAACAACTACCCGGACTTCATGCGTCAACAACTGATGGCCGCTGCGGCCGGTACCGGCACGCCTTACGAAATCCTCACCGGCGACATGCGTGAGGTTAACGACCGGGCGTTGCGGGTTGTGCTCAACGAGTTCCGGCGCCGTCTGGAGCAACTGCAATTCGGCGTGTACGTCCACCAACTATGCCGCCCGGTGCGCGCTGCGTGGCTGGACATGGCCGTGCTCGCAGGGCGCCTGACACTGGTGGACTACGCGCAACGACGCCGTGAATACCTGCGCACCCGCTGGGTGCCGCAAGGCTGGGCCTATATCCAGCCGGTGCAAGACATTCAGGCGCGAATGATGGAGGTCAACGCGGGCTTCAACTCCCGCAGCGAAATGGTCCTGCGTCAGGGCTACGACGCCGAAACCGTCGACGAAGAGAACGCCGCCGACCAAAAACGCGCCCGCGAGCTGGGCCTCAACTACAAAACGCTCGTCGAGCTGCCCACCGAGCCGGCCGACAAGGAGACGCCATGAACAGGCTACGCATTTTCAACAAGGCCGGTGATCCACCGCTGCCGCAGGACAAACACTGGTACAGCCTCAAGGCCAGCGGCGAGGCTGAAACTCGCAGCATCGAGGTCTACGTCTACGGCGAGATCGGCACATGGGGCATCACCGCCAACCAGTTTGTGCGCGATCTGGCGGCGCTCGATGACGGTGTGTCGCCGATTGTGGTGGCGTTCAACAGCATCGGTGGCGACCTGTTCGACGGGCTGGCCATTCACAACGCCCTGTCGCGGCTGGGTGAACGCTGCACCGGGCGGGTCGATGCGCTCGCAGCCAGCGCGGCCAGTGTCGCAGTGTGCGGCGCGCACAAGGTGGTGATCGCGTCTAACGCCATGCTGATGATCCACAACCCGTGGACCTATGCGGCAGGTGACGCCGAAAACTTGCGCAAGGTCGCCACGGCGCTGGATCAGGCGATGGAAGCCATCATCGCGGCGTACAAGGCCAAGGCGCCGAACATTGATGAAGTCGAACTGCGTCGACTGGTCAATGCTGAAACCTGGCTCACTGCTAGCGAAGCTGTGGCCCTAGGGCTGGCCGATGAAGTGGGCGAGGGGGTTAAGGTCAAAGCCTGTCTGGGGCAGGGCGGTGTATTGCAGCGTTATCAGCACGCGCCGCAGGCGTTGCTGGCTCAATTGGACGAGCCGCCAGAACAACCGCCAGAACCGGAGCCTGAACCCGAACCGAAGCCACCCATTGTTGACTCGGCCGCATTGGCCTTGCTGATCACCCAAAGCTGCAACACGGCCGGCATCAGCAACCTGATCGAGCCTTTGATCGACAGCACCAAACTGGCCGACGAAGCCACGGTCAACGCTGCGATCAGCAACGCCAAGGCCGTGCGCGACCTGTGCGTGGCAGCGCGTTTGCCCGAGTTCACTCAACAGTTCGTTGCGTCCGGTCTAACCGCCGAAGCGGTGCGCGGTCGCCTGTTCGACAAGCTGGTCAGCGGCGGCGGGTTTGAGATCGACAACAGCCTGCCGATCAACGACGACCCGGCGCCGAAAACCCAGGCCAAACAACCTGACACCAACGCGATCTACGCGGCCCGTCGCGCCGCCCAGACAGGGGTAAAAGCATGACCATCAAACATGAGCCGATGCACGCGGGTGAGTTCCTGCTCTCGGAAGGCGCGGGCAACATCTCCCGCGAAGCTATCAACGTGGCCGCAGGCCCGGCCCTTTACCCCGGGCAGGTACTGGGGCTGGTCACTGCTTCGGGCGAATTTGCCCCGTACGTGCCGACCGCCGAAGACGGCAGCCAAACCGCCGTCGCCATTTTGTATGGCCCGCTGGGCGAGTCCGACATTGTGCGCCGTGGTCGTGCGGTGGTGCGCCTCGCCGAGGTCAGCGAAGCGCACCTGACCGGCCTCGATCCCGAAGGCGAAAAATCCTTGGCCGAGCATTTTGTGATCGTGCGCTAAGCCAACCGCCCCCTTATTGCACCCCGCCACCGAGCGGGGTTTTTACTTTCTGGAGAGTCCCAATGGCCGACATCGCCATCTTTGAAGACGATGCGTTTTCTGTTTCGTCGCTGACCGCTGCCATCAACGAACAACCCTACCAGCCCGGCCGCTTGAGCAGCCTTGGCCTGTTTCAAGAGGAGGGCATCACCACCCTGACCGTGCAGATCGAAAAGGACGGCGACACCCTGGCCTTGGTGCCGGCCGGTGAGCGCGGTACCTCAGGCCTGATCGTCGGTGCCAGCAAACGCACGCTGATCCCGTTTAACACCGTGCACCTGCCGGAACGCTTCACCATCAAGGCAGATGAGATTCAGGGCATTCGCGCCTTCGGCACCCGCAGCGAACTGCAAGCCGTACAGGACGTGGTCAATGCCCGCTTGCTCAAAGCGCGTCGTCAGTTGGACGTCACCCACGAATTCCAGCGGGCCGGCGCCTTGAATGGTCAGATCCTCGACGCGGACGGCAAGACGGTGCTGCTCGATCTGTACAAAAGCTTCGGTGTTGAACGACAAAGTATGTCGATGGGGTTGAACATTGCAGAGACGGACTTCCGTGTTAAGTGCGGTGAAGCCCTGGACCTGCAAGAAGATGCGCTGGGCAGTGTCACCAGCACCGGTGCCCGCGCGTTCTGTGGCAAGCACTTCTGGAACAAAATGATGGGCCTCAAGGCAATCAAAGAGACCTACGTCAACTCTGCACAGGCCGCAGCGTTGCGCGGTGATGCCCGTGAGAGCTTTGAGTTCGGCGGCATTGTCTGGGAGCGCTATCGCGGCAAGATCGCGAGCGTGGCGTTCGTCCACGACGACAAAGCCCTGCTCGTACCCGAAGGCGTGCCCGACCTGTACATCTCGGCCTTTGCCCCGGCCGATTACATGGAAACGGTCAACACCCAGGGCATTCCGTACTACAGCAAGATTGAGCCGATGCCGTTCAACAAAGGCATGGCCGGTGAAGCGCAGTCCAACCCGCTGCACATCTGCACTCGACCGCGCGCGCAGATCCTGCTGGAGTTGTAGGCGTGGGCATCCGCGATCTGGTGGCCGACATCGACAGCGTGATCTTCGACGTGCTGGCCGATACCGGCCACATTGAAGGCCGCGCCGAGCCGGTGCTGGGTATGTTCTCGGCGCCGTGGAAACAGCCGCAAATCGGCCGTCTCAATACCGGCCTGCGCGAACCGCATTTTGTGGTGCGGGTCGCGGACTCGAACGGCCTGAACAAAGGCCTGAAAGTCACCATCGACCTGCCTGCGCTGGACGGTGGCGGCGATTACGACCTGTTGCAACTGGAACCCAGCGGCGACGGGCTGGTGTCACTGATCTTGAGGAAACGCCCATGAGTATTGGCAGTTTCAGTGAAGTCAAAAAGAACAGCGGCATGCTGCATATTCAAGCCTCAGCCGAAGACCTCAAAGCCTTCGCAGACTTGGCCACCCTGGTGCCCGGCGCTGCGGCCAAAGCGCAGCGCCGGGCGATCAACAAAACCCTGGGCTGGTTACGCACTCACATCGCCCGTGCTGTGGGCAAGCAGGAACGCATCGCGGTCAAGGCGGTGCGCCAACGCTTGCGCAGCTACCCGGTGGACGGCGGCGCACTGCGCGGCAAGTTGTGGTTCGGCATCAACCCGCTGGAAGCCAGCCGGGCAGGGCGTGCACGGCAGACCAGAACCGGGGTGTCCGTAGCCGGGCGGCGTTACCAAGGCGCGTTTTACAAAAAGGTCTACGGCAATCAGGCCGAAGTGTGGATTCGTACCGCGAGCAAACACTTTGACCCGGCCGATTACCCTGACAGCAACGTCTCCTCACAGACCGGGCCCAGCTCCGGGTTTGTCGGTGAAAACAGCGACCGCTTTCCGCTGGCCAAAGCCAAAATCTCACTGGAAGCGGTGCGGCCCCACTTTGAAGCCTGGAGCCGTAAAGCTGACGACCGTTTGATGCAGATCCTCAAACAAGAGATGAACTTCGAACTGCAAAAATACTTGAAGGGGACGCGCCGTGTCTGAGCAACCCTTTAGCCTCGACCAGCTGTATCAGGCCATCGAGCAGTACATTGAGCAGCATTTGCCGGGTGTACAAATGGTCGGCTTCTGGCCTGACGTTCAGCACCACATCCCGCTGCCCGCCGTGTTTCTCGACATTGCCGAGATCGAACCCGGACAGGACGCTGGCACCGGTCAAACCACCCTGACCCTCACCTTCGAAGCGCGGGTGATTGTCGACGTGATCCGCGCCGATCACTACCCGCAAGCGGTGCATCTGGCTACCCAGCTGGCCGTGTTATTGCGCGCTCAATACTGGGGCTTGCCCGTGCAGGCCGCTGAATTCCAGCGCTCGACCCAAGACTGGACGCGCCCTGAACTGGACGGCTACACCGTGTGGCTAGTCGAGTGGACACAAACCGTCTACCTCGGTGAACTGTCGTGGCCGTGGCCCGATGAGCCGCCCGGATCGCTGCTGATCAGCGTCAACCGTGAAGACTACGTCGCCCCCGAGGATCTGTAATGAGCTACGCCACCGCCGAACATGACCGCATGATCGCGGCCATGCTGATCCCGTGCTACGTGGTCGCCGTGGACTTGGCGGCATCGCCACCGGCTTGCCGGGTCTCTACCGGCAACTGGACCAGCACTTGGGTGCGTTGGCACAGCTTAGCGGCAGGCAAAGCCCGGCACTGGCGCGCGCCGAGCCTCGGCGAGCAGGGCGTGCTGTTAAACCCCAGTGGTCAGGCAGGCATGGGCACCTTTGTGCCGGGCTTGTACGGCGACGCCGGGGCACCGCCGGACAACCGCGACCACGTTGAAGTCTGGCGGTTTGATGATGGCGGCTCGCTGGTCTACGACTGGCAGGCCAAGAGCTACACCATCACCTTGCCCAGCGGCACTGTGACCATTGCGGTGGGTGGCAGTACGGCGGTGGTGACGGACAGCGCTATAACCGCAAAGGCCGAGGCCATTACGCTGACCGGGAAAATCACAATCGAGGGTGAAGTAACCATCAACGGTGCGAGCTTGACCCATAACGGGGTGAATGTCGGCTCGACGCATACCCATAAAGGCGTGACACCCGGCGCGGGATTAACGGGCACACCGTCTTAGCCAGCCTCGCTACGGCGGGGTTTTTTATTACTTGGAGAAACCCATGAGCAAAACGTCTGACGACAAAGCTATCGATCCGGTTGCACTCGCTTTGCAGAAAGCCGCCCCAAGCCGCGTCTTTCGCGACAAGGTCTACACCTCCCGAACCCTCATCCTGCCCAGCGGCTCCGCGCTGCCCGTCGCCAAAGGCCGCGTCAATGCAACCACCGACGACCAGCTTCAGTACCTCAGCACCCACCCGGACTTTGAACGCCTCACGGAGTAACCCGCCATGATCGGAATGGATCGCCACACCGGCGCGGCCCTTTCCGGCGTTGAGCATTTACGCCAATCCATCGCCGACATCCTCACCACCCCAGTGGGCAGTCGGCGCATGCGCCCGACCTATGGCTGCCAGTTGCGCCGCTTTGTCGACATGCCGATCACGGCGGGCTGGAAAAGCGCGGTACAGGCCGAAGTCGCCCACGCCCTGAACCTCTGGGAGCCGCGCTTCAAATTGCAGTCGGTGCGCGTCTCGGCAGTGCTCGAAGGCGTCATCAGTTTTGAACTCAAGGGCCAGTACCTGGGCGATGCCGTAGCAATGGAGGTGAGTGCATGAGTACCGTGGATTTGTCGGCCCTGCCGTCACCGGAAGTGCTGGAATCGCTGGACTTCGAAGACGCCTATCAGGAAGAACTTGCGGTGTTCCGCGCCTACATGGGCGACAACTGGAACGCGGAGTTGGAGAGCGACCCAGTGGTCAAGCTGCTGGAACTGGGTGCGTATCGCCGGTTACAGATCCGGGCGCGGATCAACGACGCCTCCAAGTCGCTGCTGCTGGCCTACGCCCAACGCACCGACCTCGATCACCTCGCGGCCAACGTGCGGCTTAAACGCTTGGTGATTCAGGAAGCGGATCTGCAAAGCGTGCCGCCGGTGCCGCAGGTGATGGAACTGGACGACGCTTTACGCGAACGCATTCAACTGGTCTACGAGGGGCTGACCACCGCCGGGCCGCGAAACAGCTACATCCTGCACGCGCGCAACGCCTCGGCGTTGGTAGCCGATGCGCAGGCCGAAAGCCCAAGCCCGGCTCAAGTCGTGGTCACAGTGCTGCATCTTGAGGGCAACGGCGTGGCCGACCCAGCGCTGCTGGCCCAGGTGCTGGAATACCTCAGCGATGAAGACATTCGCCCGGTCGGGGACCGGCTCACGGTGCGCAGCGCCGAAGTGAAGGAATACCGCATTGACGCAGTGCTGCACATGGCCGGTACCGGCTCTGAAAACGAAGCGATTCTGGCTGAAGCCACCCGGCGCCTCGCAGCATGGATCAACCCGCGTCGACGTCTCGGTGTGGAAATCGCTCGCTCGGCGATTGACGCGCAACTGCACATCACCGGTGTCAGCCGCGTGGACTTGCCGGGCTGGGTGGATATTCCTCGGGCCAAGCATCAAGCCGCCTACTGCACCGGTTATAGCGTGACCCAAGGCGGTGCCGGATGAGCCTGTTGCCGCTCAACAGCACCCAACTGGAGCGGGGCATCGAAGCGGCGATTGATCACAACCCGGTGATCCCCATTCGCACCCTGTACAACGCCCGAACGTGCCCGGCGCACTTGCTGCACCAGTTGGCGTGGGCATGGTCAGTGGATCGTTGGGACAACCGCTGGAGCGAGCAGACCAAGCGCGCCGCCATCGAATCGACGTTCTTTATCCACGCTTACAAAGGCACCATCGGCGCGCTGCGTCGGGTAGTCGAGCCGCTTGGCTACCTGCTGGAAGTGATCGAGTGGTGGCAGACGGTGCCGCAAGGCGAGCCGGGCACCTTCGCCCTCAAAGTCGGCGTGCTGGAAACCGGCATCACCGAGGAAATGTACCAAGAGCTGACCGCCCTGATCGACGACGCCCGTCCTGTCAGCCGCTACATGAGTGGCTTGGCCATTAGCCTGGAAACCAGCGGCACGGTCTTCATGGGCGCCTGTGTTTACGAGGGCGACGAACTCAGCGTTTACCCCCCGACTCAACGGGACATTGACGTCAGTGGCTACGTGCCAATCGGCGGCCGCGAACATCATATCGACACGATGGACATTTACCCATGACCGATCAAAACAGCCAGTTCTTCGCCATCCTCACCGCCATCGGTGAGGCAAAACAAGCCAATGCCGACGCCTTGGGCATCCCGTGGACATTCTCCAAAATGGCCGTGGGGGATGCCAACGGCACTGAGCCGATGCCTGATCGGTTGCAAACCAAGCTCATCAACGAGCGCCGCCGCGCGCCGTTGAACCAGGTGAAGGTTGATCCCAAGAATGCCAGCGTCATCATCGCCGAACAGGTCATCCCGGAAAACGAAGGTGGCTGGTGGGTGCGTGAAATCGGTTTGTACGACGCCGCCGGCGATCTGGTGGCCGTTGCCAACTGTGCCCCCACGTTCAAGCCGCTGCTGACTCAAGGTTCAGGGCGTACGCAAATCATTCGGCTCAACTTGATCGTCAGCAGCACGTCGAACATTGAATTGAAGATTGACCCCTCCATCGTTCTAGCGACCCGCGAGTACGTGGATAGCGCGATTATCAATGTGTTGCCCGGCAACAAAGTGCCCGGCACCTATCGCCAAGTCACCATTAACAAGTACGGCGTGGTCCAGTCAGGTAGCAACCCCACCACACTGGCCGGTTATGGGATCACGGATGCGCTTGCGGTCGGCCAATACGGCCTCGGTGGTTTGGCATTGAAGGCCGCCTCAATCGACAACAAGGGGTTGAACGGCGGTTTCTATTACTTCGGTGAGGGAGCGACATCGTTTGCCAACTACGTGGGGCTTTTGAATCTACCCTACGGGCAATCGGGCTTCGCCGGACAGTTGGGATTTGTCCAGGGCGGCGGTGACGTGAGAGTCGTCGTGCGTAGCGTTACCAATTCCGGCGAGTGGACAGACACCCGCACGCTATGGCACTCCGGCAACTTTGAACCCGATAACAAAGCCAGCAAAGCGACTACCTTGGCTGGCTACGGCATCGTGCTGCCGACTCAGGTGGAAGCCGAAGCCGTCCCGGCCGTTGAAAACAGTAAACCGATGACTGCACTTCGGGTCGCTCAATCAATCGCAAAGCGCGTGGTACAAGCGACCGAGTCGGTGTTAGGAGTCGCCAAATTGGGCACTCAAGTTCAGGTCGATGCCGGGGCAGACGACAGCGTGATGGTCACGCCCAAAAAACTGCGCTGGGGTTTTCAGATACTCAAAGAGGCTCACGGCTATGTGATGTTCCCAACGTGGTTGGGCGGGCTAGTGATTCAGTGGGGTTATCGAAGTCTCCCTCCCAATGCGACCACCACTTTTCCCTTCCCGATGGCTTTTCCTAATGCATGCGTGAGCATCGTGGCGACCTTTGGCACGCCGGCACAAGGCACGGTCAACGGCGATATTGACAGTCCGAGCCAATACAGGCTGCAGAACCTTTACACCGGTTCTCAAATTGCGCGATGGATAGCCATCGGCTACTAGGAGTGATGATGTATTACGCGACGTTTAATGCCGCAGGGGTTCTAACTGGCCGCTACAACACCGACACACATGCCGCTGCGGGTATTCCCACGAATGCGATCGAAATACCACAGGCGCTGTATTTTCAAACCATTCGCGAGAATGACGGGGTCTGGATGCTGGTCAAAGGTGCGGTAGTCAAGCGGCCAATCGAAACTGCGGCGCCCGACCTGCCGGCGTTGATCGCCACTGAGCGCTACCGTCGAGAAGCATCGGGCGTCGGTGTCGGAGCGTTATTAATTGAAACGACGCGCGACAGCCAGGCGCTGATCGCGAGTACCGGTCTTTCGGCAATTCTTGATTCGAATTACCGCTGCAACTTCAAAACCGCTAACGGCTTCGTAGAGATAGGCTCGGTGGAAATCATCGAAATCGCCCAGGCAGTGCGCTCGCACGTACAGGCGTGTTTCGACCGCGAGCTGATGTTGCTCAAAGCTGTCGAGGGCGGAACCTACCGTGATGAAATGTTGACCGAGGGGTGGCCGCAAACGCGACCGGAATCGGCTCAAACGCCGGCGCAATAAACGCCCCGCACTGATGGGGCGTTTTCTTTTCCGTTACGGGTAACACGAACAACCCCACACAAGCCCCGCTCTGCGGGGCTTTGTCGTTTCTGGAGCATGACACTATGAGCACAACCAGCCGTTTTCACGGCGTCACTGTCGCGCTGGTCGACACGGGCGCACGCACCATTGCGCTGCCGTCGACCTCGATCATCGGCCTTTGCGACACCTTTACCGTCAGCCCGACTGCATCGGCCAAACCCAACGACCTGGTGCTGCTGACCAGCGAGCGCGAAGCCGTCGCCGCGTTTGGTGAAGACGCCGCCATCACCCGCGCGGCCAAGGCCGTGTTCTTGAAAGCCAAGGCCGTAATCGTCGCCTGCGGCGTGGCCGTGCTGGAAGACGCCGCGCTGCAAACCTCCGCCATCATCGGCGGCGTGCTGGCCTCGGGTCAGCGTACCGGCCTGCAAGCCTTGCTCGATGGCAAAAGCCGCTTTAATGCCCAGCCCCGGCTACTGATCTCGCCCAAGCATTCCGCCACCCAAGCGGTGGCCACTGCGATGGATGCGCTCGCCGGCAAGCTGCGCGCCATTGCCATTGTCGACGGGCCCAACACCACCGACGAAGCCGTACTGGCCTACGCGCAAGAGTTCGGCAGCAAGCGCATCTACATGGTCGACCCGGGCGTGCAACAGTGGGACACCGTGACCAGTGCCACGATTGATTCGCCTGCCTCGGCCTTTGCTGCGGGCCTGTTTGCCTGGACAGACACCGAGTACGGCTTCTGGGCCTCGCCGTCGAACAAGGAGTTTGTCGGCATCACCGGCACCTCGCGGCCCATCGAGTTTTTGGACGGCGACGAAACCAGCCGCGCCAATCTGCTCAACAACGCCAACATCAGCACCATCATCCGCGACGGCGGCTACCGCCTGTGGGGCAACCGCACGCTGTCGACTGACTCCAAATGGGCCTTCGTCACCCGCGTGCGCACCGTCGACATCGTCATGGACGCGATTCTGGCCGGGCACAAATGGGCGGTCGACCGCTCGATCACCAAAACCTACGTCAAGGACGTGACGGACGGCCTCGAAGCCTTTATGCGCGACCTGAAAAATCAGGGTGCAGTGATCAACTTCGAAGTCTATGCCGACACCGCGCTCAACACGGCCAGCCAACTGGAGCAGGGCAAGGTGTACTGGAACATTCGTTTCACCGACGTGCCGCCTGCCGAGAACCCTATTTTCCGCGTGGAAGTCAGCAACCAATGGCTGACCGAAGTGCTGGAACCCGCCGCCTAAGGAGGCCGCTCAATGATTCCTCAAGTGCTGTATGACACCCACCTGTTTATGGGCGGGATCAGCTTTGCCGGCGACGTGCCGTCCGTGACCCTGCCCAAGCTCACCGTTAAAACCGAGTCCTTCCGGGGCGGCGGCATGGGCGGTGAAATCGAACTGGACGTAGGTTTGGAAAAACTCGAAGCCAGCTTCGTCACCATTGGCGTGCGTCGTGAGGCCATGAAGTTTTTCGGCTTGGCCGACCAGACCAGTGGCAACGCTGTGTTTCGCGGTGCCTTTAAAGGCCTCGGCGGCAAGGTCACTCCCGTCATTGCCACCATGCGCGGTCTGCTCAAAGAGCTGGACATGGGCGACTGGAAGCCCGGTGAAAAGGCCGAAAGCAAGTACGCGATGGCGCTCCAATATTACAAATTGGAAGTCGAAGGACGGGTGATTTACGAAATCGACATGGTCAATTGCGTGCGCGTGATTGATGGCGTCGACCAAATGGCAGATGTACGCAGCGCCCTTGGCCTCTAAGGAAAACTCGTATGACCACCACCACTGAAAAGAAAGTACCGAGCTGGCTCAAACTGAGCGACGAAGGCGTCACCGTGACCCTGCGTTATCCGACCGAGCTGAACAATGTCAAAACCGACACCCTGGTGATGCGCGCACCCACAGTGCGCGACGTACGCGCTGCCGGTGCAGTCTCGGGCGGCGATGCCGAAAAGCGTGAATTGCAGTTGTTTTCCAGCCTGACCGAAGTCGCCCCTAACGAGCTGGAAGGGCTCAAGGTGGTGGACTACAACCGCGTGCAGGAAGGCTATTTTCGTCTGGTCGACGAAAGCGAACTGTAACCCCGTCACCCTCAAGCAACTGGCCAAGCGCTTGGCGTCGGAGACGAGCTTTTCCGCCGCCGAGATCATGGCCATGCCGTTCTCGGAAATGATCTGGTGGCTCACGGATTGAGCCGCCTGCCGCGCATCACAGGGTAGGGCAAACAGATGGCAAACAAACTCGCACTCGGGTTGGTGATCGGCGGGGCGGTCAGCTCCACCGTGGGCTCGGCCTTCAAAGAGGTGGAAGGGCGGATCAAGAAACTGGAAGCCGCCGGGGCCAAGGCCCGGGTGATGCAACGCCAGATCGGCGACACCATCCGGTTGCGCAACGAATGGAAAAAAGCCCACGACACCGGCGCCGCCGGCGCGTCAACACTCCTCAACAAACTCAATGCCAACCTCGACAGCCTGCGCAAGCAAGGGATCGAGGTCGGGCGGCTCGACAAGGCCTATCAGGCGCTGGGTCGTACCGCGCAGCAAGCGGACCTGAAAGCCAAAGGGCACACACAAATCAACCAAGGCCGGGCCACGGTTAAAAGCAGCATTGGCAAGGCCGCTGTCGGCGTGGCCGCACTGGCTGTCCCGACCAAAGTCAGCGCCGATTACAACGCAATCATCCGTGACATCGCGATCAAGGCCGGCGTGGCCAATGCCCCGCAAGAACAACAGATGTCGCGCACCATCATCACCACCTCGCGCGACACCGGATTGGCTCGCAACGAAGTGGCCAACGTGGTCAACGAACTGGTGGGTGCCGGCATGGACTTGGCCAAGGCGTTGGAATACGCGCCGGTGGCGGCCAAGTTCGTGGTGGGCCAAGGCTCGGGCAGCGCCGAAACGGCGAAAATGATCAACGCCCTGGGGCAAAACGCCAAGATCACCGACGCCAAAGAGATGCAGCAGGCATTGGAAGCTATCGCCTTTCAAGGTCAGGCGGGCAGTTTTGAAGCCAGTGATATGGCGCGCTGGTTTCCTGAGCTGCTGGCCAACATGGGCAAGCTCGGCATCACTGGCATGGACGCAGTGACCCAACTGGGCGCCATGCTCCAGGTGCAAATGAAGACGGCGGGCGGCGCCGACGAAGCAGCCAACAACATCAAAAACTGGATGGACAAAATCGGTTCTTCGCAGACCGTCGATGCCTACAGCAAAGCCGGGATCGACTACGAAGGCTCAATGCGCACCGGCCTGCAAGAAGGCATGTCCACGCTTGAGTCGAGCATGGCTCTGGCCAAAAAGTACATTGAGCAGACCGATCCCAAACGCGCCGCCCAAATGGCCGAAGCCACCGCGCAAATCAGCAAGGAAGCCAATCCCGAAAAAGCCAAGGCCATGATGGCCTCGCTGGAACAAGCCCTGCGCACCGGTGACATCTTTTCGGATATGCAGGTCAAGGCCGCGCTCACGGCCTATATGCAAAACAAGGAGCTGTATGGCCAGCTCAAACGCGAGTCGCGCGATGCCAGCGGCATCCTCGACAAAAACCTCAGCGAGCGCCGCGAATCGTCGTCGCAGAAATGGGCCGAGATGGCCCAGTCGATGGACGATGCCATGCGCTCGGTGGGCGACGCGATTCGACCGATCACCGATGGCGTGGCCGAAGGGCTGACCTCGGTGGCCAAGGGCATCACCGCACTCAGCGACCGCACCCCGGGCTTGGCAATGGGGCTGACCGTGCTGGCGGGTGGTGCCCTGACCCTGCAAGGGTTGTGGGGCTCACTGAAAATCGGCAAGGGCTTGTTCAACCTGGCCCGAGGCGCGATGGGTGGCCGCGATGGGAAAGGCGTGCAAAAGGTCTTTGTCACCAACGCCGGCGACGGCGATGACAAGGAGGAGGGCAAAGGCTCCAAAGTTCTGGCCCTTGCCGAGATAGGCCTTAAAGCCTTCGCCGGCAAAAAGGACGGTGACGACAACGCCGCCGAAGGGGACGAAGCAGACAGCGAAAGCAAAGGCTTCAACCCCATCGAAACCGGCCTCAAAGTGCTGGATGTGTTTCGCGAAGCCAAAAACGACGAAGACGGCGGTGACGACTCCGGGCCGCAAAAGGTCTTTGTCGTTAACGCGGCTGCGATGGGTGGTGGAGGCGGTGCCGGTGGCCAAGGCCGCCGTCGACGCGGCAGCAACCGCAATACGCGTCGACGCGGTGGCGGTCCGCCACGCCCACCCCGGCCACCGGTACCGCCCGTTCCACCCGTCCCGCCAAGCCGTACCGCGCGGGCAATGGGACTGGTCGGCAAAGCCAGCAAAGTGATCCCGGGTGCCGCCTTGTTTGAAGGTGTCATGAAGGGCGTCGACACCTTCCAAAATGCCGAAACGCAGGACGAAAAAGCCGAAGGCTACGGCGCAGCAGCGGGCAACATGGCCGGTGCATTGGCAGGCGCTGCCGCCGGCGCGGCCATCGGTTCCGTGGTGCCCATCTTGGGCACGGCGGTGGGTGGCCTGATTGGCGGTTTGCTCGGCAGCATGGGCGGGGAGTCGCTAGGTATCAGCTTGGGAAAATCGTGGTTCGGTAGCGATGATGAAAAGCCCGCTGAACCTGAGAAGCCTCAAGCCAAGCCAGCGGGTGACATGCCGGCGCCGGTGGTTGTTAGCCCTGTGCCGTATGACCCGCGTGGCCCGCATGTACAAAACCCCTTTGTGGTTCCGGCCGTAATCGCCACGCCACGGTTCCCGGGCACTGATCGAGTGACCGCATCACCCATGCAACAGGAAAGGGCTGCCAACCAGGACGCGTCACGGGTGCTGCCCGGCGCGGTCAACATGGGCGACGTGGTGCGTTCGTTCGCAAGTGCCAAACCGCCGGCGCCGCTGGTCATGCCGCCGAAAGTTGAACCAGTGCTCAAGGTCGAGCCGCCGAAAATCAATCAAAAGATTGATGTCAACGCGGCGCTGTCCGTCACGGTGCAAGGCGACGTCAAAGACCCGGCCGCGTTGGCTCGGGAATTACAGCCGCACCTGCAACGACAGATCGAGCAAATCAACCAGCAAATGTCGAACCGCAACCTCTACGACGAACCGCACCTCTGATTAAGGAGACGACATGGCCTATATGGAACAGCTGCTGGCAGGCTTGAAATACCTGACGGCCGCCGGCGAAACCGGGCGCCGCAGCCTCGACGGCATGCTCGGCCCGGTGAATAGCGCCATCAACGAAATCACCGGCGCCGCCTCCGAACTGGACGACTTGCCCTTTATCGGCCCGGCAGTTGGGGCCAAGGTTCAACGGCTGGTGCGCGGGGTCAGTGCCGCCCAAGCCAAAGCCGGAGCCGTGGTGGCCACCTACAACAAAGCCACCCGGGCAGCCTCGCAAATTGATGAACGCCTCGGCGTCCTCAAAGAACAGACCGGCAAAGCCGCAACCGCCCTCAACAAAATTGCCGGCAATGTCAGTCCCTCGCTGGCCAACATCATCCCGACCGGCGCCTTTGGTGCGGATGCCACCCCAGCCGCCGAAGCGGTAAAACCGTTCCCGCACCTGCTGATCATGCAATCGCTCAAACCGGGATCAACCCCGTTCTACTTCAACCTGGACACCGCCGCGTTTGACGAACTCAAACGCTCCAGCGAATACCGCTGGGCCTCGCAAGAACGCCTCAGCCGTCGGCCAGCCCAACAGGCAGTCGGCATGGGCGAAGAACGCATCACCCTCAGCGGCTCGATCTTTGGAGGGTTTAAGGGCGGCATCAAACAACTCGACACCCTGCGCAGCATCGGCGCCCAGCTACAGCCGCTGGGACTGACCACCGGCTACGGCGACGTACTGGGCAACTGGTGTTTAAAGAACATCGAAGAAGAACAAAGCGCGCTGCTGCAAGGCGGCATCCCGCGTAAGCAGGGCTTTACCTTGGAGTTTGTACGCTATGGCGACGACCTGCAGAACAGCTAGTGGTGACGTGCTCGACACCCTCTGCCAGAACTACTACGGCCACCTCAACGGCACCGTCGAAGCCGTGCTCGATGCCAACCAAGGGCTGGCCGATGAGGCACAGCCCTTTCGGGTGGGGGTGATTATTCACCTGCCGGATTTGCCGGTGCCGAGTGATGAGGTGGTGATGTTGTGGGCTTAGCCTAAACGCACTTCATTCAGCAGCTCGGGATGGTGATCGAGCAGTTTCAGTAGCTTAACCAGTGCCAGTGGTGGCTTGGTTTTGCCGTTCTCATAGCGGGAAAACGCATTCACGCCACCGCCGAAAATTTCGGCCGCTTCACGTTGGTCCAGATCCAGTTTTTTACGCACGGTGGTGATAAAGCCTGGATCTACAATCGCTGCATTCACTTGTTTGTTGAAGGCCAACATCGCAGCACTCACGCGGGTGGACTCGCTGGCATCCAGCACGGTTTCACCACAGGCCGGGCAGAATTCGCCAGTGACTGAAGGGATCGCAGTGGACTCGTTCTTGTAGGTGTAAGGCAGGTCGCGGGTGTCATGCACCAGCTCTGCCGCGCCGCAAGATGGACATTTCATGTTCATAGCTCCTTGAAGGACACGATGAGCACATCATCAATGACCGTGAGTTTGAGGTAGACCTCGCCGGCGTGGGTTTTACGCCGGTACACGTCCTGCCAGACCTTATGGTCGGCATGCGTGGTCATGCTTTTGTAAAAGTCAGCGGGGGCCAGTGCCATTACCACGCTGACGATGCCGTCAAAGTCGAAGCCTAAAGCCGCGCCACCGGTCAGTGCTGACAGGGTAGAGCGCACCTTGCCCGCTTCAATCAAGGCTTTAACGGTGTGTAGTTTGCAATGCGGGGTCTTTTTCGCCATGCGCCGAAAATTAACCTACTTGGTTTAATTTGGCAAGTAGGTTAATGCGCTGAGCATAGTCCGTTTTATAACCGAGTGATGTTTCTTTGCAGCCCCGCCCTGAGCGGGGCTTTTTCCATCGGGAGAATATATGACACCCACCTTCCGCATCGTCGCAGACGGTGCCGACATCACCGCACTGATTAATGACCGCCTGCTGTTGCTGCGCACCACCGACAAACCCGGGATGGAGTCCGACGATTTTGAACTGCGCATTGATGACCGTGACAGCGCCGTGACGCTGCCCAGTCGCGGGGCCAGCATTGAAATGTTCCTCGGCTACGACGGCAGCGCGTTAACCCGCCTCGGGCGCTACACGGTGGACGAGGTTGAACTGTCCGGCCCACCCGATACGCTGGTGATCCGTGGCAAAGCCAGCGACATGCGCGGCAGTGGCAAGACCACCCGCAGTGGCAGTTGGGAGGGTGTGAGCTTGAGCAGCATCGTCAATGACGTAGCCGCACGTAATGGCTGGTCGCCGGTGTGTGTAGTGACCACCGTGGTGCCCCGGGCTGACCAGCTCAACGAGTCAGATTTTAACTTCATGACTCGCCTGTCAAAGCAGTTCGACTGCACCGCCAAGGTGGCGGATGGCAAGTTGCTGGTCATGCCCAGACAAGGCGGACAAAGCGCAAGCGGCACGGCGCTGGGCACCATCACCCTCACGCGCAGCGACGTCAGCCGCTGGCAATTTCGCCTCACTGATCGCAGCACCCACAAAGCCGTCAGCACCCAGCATCAAGACAAAAAGACCGGTCAGTTAAAGGTCGTCACCCTGGACAACGACGAGTCCCCGGACGGCCTGCCGCCCGTGCATACCGACCGACATATCTATCCGAACAAATCCGCTGCCGAACAAGCGGCCAAGGCGCGGCTCTCAGCCTTCAATCGCTCGACCGCGGCGGTACGTCTGGAAATGCCCGGCCGTACGGATCTGTATGCCGAACGAACCATCAACGCCCAAGGCTTCAAGTCCGGGCTGGATGGCGAGTACCTGGTGGACTCGGTGGAGCAGGTCTTCACCCAAAGCGGCTGGAGCACCACCGTCGAATGCAACGGCGGCAAAAAGGGCAAAGCCAAGGCCAAAGGCAAGAAGCCCAAAGCCCCACTCAAAGTCGTATCGCTAAAAGCAGAGTAAACCCACACCCAGCCGGCCATGAGCGGGCGTTATCCTTAGGGCAAGCCTATGTCGATCACCCAACAACAACTCCAGCAGATCCTCCCCAACGCCGGCCAAACAGCCGGCGTTTTTGTTCCTGTGCTAAACACCGCGATGGTCCGCTTCCAGATCGTCGGCCCGAAACGCATCGCCGCCTTTATCGCCCAGATCGGCCACGAGTCCGGCCAGTTCCGCTACGTCCGCGAACTGGGTAATGACCAATACCTGAGCAAATATGACACCGGCTCACTGGCCAAGCGCTTGGGCAACACCCCCGAGGCGGATGGTGACGGTCAAAAATATCGAGGCCGTGGCCTGATCCAGATCACCGGCCGGGCCAACTACATGATGTGCGGCGAAGCGCTGGCCCTTGACCTGATCAACCAACCCGAACTGCTGGAAAAGCCGCAGCACGCCTGCATGTCAGCGGCATGGTTTTGGGCGAGCAGGGGGCTCAACACCTTGGCCGACGCGGGCCAGTTCGACACCATCACCCGCCGCATCAACGGCGGTCAGAATGGCGTGGCAGATCGTCAGACGCTGTATGCCCGTGCCCTCAAGGTGTTGGCGTGAAGCTCGACGAGGTGAAGTGGGGCGGGGCAATGCTGCTGATGCTCGGCCTTATGGGTGGCAGTGCATGGGCGGCATGGGCGTGGCAGGCCAACGCCTACGGCCAGCAACTGGCCAAGCAAGATGCCGCCCACCAAACAACCCTGACCCATCTGGCCAATGCCAACTCAGCACTTATCCTCGCGGAGCAGGGCAAACGCTTTGCCCTGGAGCAATGGCTGGCAGCCAGCGACCAAGCCCATTACCGAGCCATGACTGATGCCAAAACCACTCAAACCCACCTGCGTGATCGCCTTGCTACTGCTGACCTGCGGCTGTCAGTCCTACTCGACACCACCGCCACAAATGGTAGTAATGGATTGCAAGCCACCACCGGCCCCGGCTGCGTGGTTCATGGAACCGCGAGAGCCCAACTTGACCGAGCGCATGCTCAACGAATTATCGGAATCACCGGCGACGGCGACCAAGGACTGATCGCGCTGCAGGCCTGTCAGGCCTACGCCAAAGAAGTCTCACACACGAAATAAAAGGAGCGGCCGAAGCTGGATGCGTCAACATCCAGCCCGGCCACCAAACCCGCAGATTAGCCCTGCAAGCCCAGTCAAGGCTCCTGCTCCGTGGACAAAACGGAGCGAGCCTAACACCTGTCTATCCATACAGTAAAGGTCTTGCAAACAATGTCCTCACCCATCATTCCTTGGATGGGCGGCAAACGCCGCCTCGCCGACCGTCTTATCCCCCTGTTCCCACCCCACGAATGCTACGTCGAAGTCTTCGCCGGCGGCGGGGCGCTCTACTTATTACAGGCTACTGCCAGATACAAGTCGCCGCTCGTGCAGATCCGTGCCAACCTAAATTTCCGAAGCGAAAAAGCCGCTCAAACGTTAACGTTTGATTATAATAACGTCCTATCGCATGCATATTTAGTCTGTCTGGAAAGCGTCATCTTCGGTTCATCAGGCTATTAGAGTTTGGATTCATCTTCGATTTTTTTTGAAAAATCAATTTGCCGTGCTTTTAAATTATCCAAATAGGTTTCCAAACCACTCAGCGTGACCAAATCAATTCTGTAATTCTGGCGCTCGTAATTTTTTGATCGATAGTCAAATCGGAAAGAAGCTGATTGAGCTTCCGTAATTTCAATCTCTCCAGTCTGCGCCAAAGTAGCCCGATAAAGCTGCCCGTTTAAAATAACTAGAGGTTGTATAAAGTGAATTTCGCATGGGTTTTCCAGAATGTCATTAGTTTGCTTTTCACCATCAGGACAGTTTTCAAAGTAGAACTCTGAAGCCTTTGCAACTGAAACAAATGAGCTATACCACCGAGAAGGTTGATCGGGTTTTTTAAATGACTCGTGAATTCCACTGGCAACCCAGCCGTTGATTTTTATCGGCGACCGCTTCTGGAGCGCCTGAGCAAATCTAGGAGGAGATGCCGGAAGATTAATTACTGAAATCAAGTTATTCCATGCGCACCCGAGTAGCGCGGGGTTGGTTTGTTGATCGAAAACCACCCAAGGTTTTTCGGTTTTTTTTACTTCTGCGCAGACATGAAATTCACTATGTATGAATGACTTATCTTGATGCTTACTGCTTATAGCTCTGGTAGCAAGAATGTCGATCTCGCGAGACTTGTTTTCATCTTTGTCTAGATACCCGTAGCCTGCATTAACTGACCAGCCGGAATCTTGAAAAATTTTTCTCGCCTGTAATTCTGTGCTAAAACCAGATTTTTCTAAGTCCTCTATGATTTTTTTTATAAGCTCTTTGTTCATGATAGCTAGTTAAACTCCTAAAGACCGAGCGTCGGTAGTTTTTTCCTGTGACTTATAGCGAATAACATCGTTAAATGCATCGCAAATAGTCGTTAGCAAAGCGGCTGCTTATGAACAGCTAACAGTTTTGGCACGAACTTAATGGACCGATTGCTGCCCCACGAAGAAGGCGGCCTTCGACCAAAGTCGGACATTGATGCTAGTAAATAAATGTGCCGATTTTTCATGTGTCTAGATTAGGGCTTTGGATTTAAGTTGTGTGATCCTTTGAAAACGTTCTCCCAGTGGTACTGTAGGTATAGCAAACGATTTTTATTTTCGGTTACATAGTGTACATGACTACCTTCGATTACAGAATACAACTGCTCAAGATCCTTCGTTGTTGTTTCGTTTCGACTCACCGCCACCACTCCATTTGATTGGATACTGATATAACCATTTTCAAAAAGTGAGTCGCAGATTACACATTGCAGCATTGCTATGTTATCGATATCGGCCCGCTCTTCATGCGTGCATTTAGCTCTTGGCTTTACGTGGGCAGCTATCAAGATGGTATCAGGCAATGACTTTTTGCATATCTCGCAAGTCCCTATAGTGCTTTCATAGCCATCAAGCATAGTTTTTTGTCGGAGTAATAAATACTCTCGAAGCATAGTCTGCTCCAAACGAGTCTTGCCTAAAACACCTGCCTGTATATCAAGCGAATCAAGTTCAGTCATGAGATCTGTAATTTTTCTTTTTATATAAGCGATGCGGTCGAAATTAAGGTTGCTTGAGCTCACCAAATCGCTATCGGTAGTATACGAATCATCGAGCGGCTTATAATGATCATTTCGCCTGCCGCCACCCTCCTTATAATATAGAGTTGGGTAGCTAAAAATAAACGGTTTGAACGCTTTTGGTACCTTTCCATTTATCTCTTTGCCAATACTCATGGAGTCTAGTGGGGCGCCGTTTGATCTAATGGAGTTAAGGGCAATTACTTGGTATTTAATTGTGTCGCTAGGCTCAAGTGAATGGAGTTCTGGAGTCAGCTTCGGTCCAGCAATCCTATAGCCGAGCGAAGACTCTTGAAGTAGTCCCGTTAACAGGCAGTAATCATCAAGAGCATCATCAGCGCTATCAAGCAACTCCAAGCATGCATATTGACGCGCATCCGCTTTTCGGCGAAAGTTATGCGTCAGTGCACGCTTAATAGCAGGTATAACTCTTTCCACCCTGAGTGGTTTTTGATAATGAAAAAAAATCGGCTTGAGAATTCGACTAATCCTCTCATCTCGAGAGGTAAACGCGTAAAATCGTCCAGTTGAGATTGCTAAATAATCAAGCTCGCTGGAAATTAAGTCTGAGATATATTCGAATCTGAACTCTTCAGAAATTTCACTAATAAAGGATGGAGTGATTTGGCTCAATGACGGGGCAAGCAAGCTTTCTATCGAAAATAGGCCGCCAAAATAAGTAGAAATCTTGCTGGCATATTGTATCAGATCTTTGGTGGCGGCAGCAGGGTCATGATTAGTCCCTAGGATGATATGGTGGCCATTGAATTCTTGAAATTTAAAATCCACTTCAAATCCGAAAGACTTTGCTAACTGAACTGCTATGGGTAGATAGATGTTCTCATCAATTAGGCCTACCGTCATGAGCTCGTCTTGAACTCGCCTAGCAAATGTCGGCTTTTTAACAGCATGTATTTTACCAGTTAAAATTTCTAGCAAACCCTTCAGCTGAACAAGGTCAGCTTTCTCTATGAGAGTAACGTTATCTCCTGCGGCCAGCCCCCGATCCAGGCGGCGTAGATCCGCTGGAAGGTCCTTGTCCACAAAATTCGATATGATTTGCCGCGCCCTTTCACGGCTGACCTCTCGGTCAAGCTCGGGCAGCTTTCCAAGCGCCTCTAAGGTTAACTTTCTTCGCGATGTTTTCTGGGTGAAGTATTTTTTTAGGATAATCTTAGTGGTGTCAGATGTTCTTTTTTTTAGGTAAACGCGATCAATCAGTTCGGTAACGATTTCTTGGTAAGCTTTACTCATAACAATCCTTGTTGATGGCTAGTCGTCGCGATTACTGATCCATATACGCCTATGTCTCCCATTGGTCAAAATTTGATGTCTGATTCATAACTCTCCAGAGACGTGAGCCTGCAACAGGTACAACCCACCTTACCGAAACATCGACACCTGCCAGCGAGCGCCGTACGTCCGCTCTTGGCCGAATGCAGATGATCCTCCGGCACTGCTAGTTCATATTATCTGCAAATTAAGAAAAGGATTGATGCATACGAAA
Organism: Pseudomonas sp. TMW22091; assembly: GCF_022496705.1. Classification (NCBI taxonomy): domain Bacteria; kingdom Pseudomonadati; phylum Pseudomonadota; class Gammaproteobacteria; order Pseudomonadales; family Pseudomonadaceae; genus Pseudomonas; species Pseudomonas sp. TMW22091. The sequence continues at coordinate 354,143 of NZ_SCFI01000003.1, read as the reverse complement.
TCTGCGCAAAACCTATCCTGAAGACCACGGTTTATCGTTTGTTTATGCACGAAAAACCGTTAATTTTGGCATCTTGAATTAAGGTATTTTTTCTTTAATTACAATGACTTATGGCGATCTAGGATCGAACATGGGGTGCTAGGGGTCGAGTGTTCGAATCACTCCGTCCCGACCATATAATTCAATGACTTAGCCCAACTTTCGCGAGTTGGGCTTTTTCATGCGCGTGACTTTTGCGTGACTTCTTTAAACTTCACGCCTGCCTCCTCTCAAAACTGTCAGAACCGGGCCTCTTGAGTCGGTCGCGGATACCCTATTTGCAGCCTCAATCAGTTGCCCCAGCTCTGCGCCGGAGTACTGACTGGTGATGCTGCCATTCTTAAACCCGAGCAACGCTTTGCGGTCTTCCTCGGTCACACCTGCCGCCCTAAGGGGTCGACTAAACGTGTGCTTCAAATCGTGACCCCGGATAGACAAGTAGCCTGGATGAGCAGGGCGCAGGTATTTCTCCTGCCATATCTTCGCTGCGCGTACCCGTGCTTACTTCCAGGCTGAATCATTCATTCGATGCATCCCGGTGCCGTCATAGGGAAATACCCATTCCTTGCTCTGGCCGCGCTGCTGCTCGATGACTGTCTTGGGCACCCCATTCAGAACCACAAGACGATCCTCGCCGTTCTTCACACCAGAGGTTCCACGTCTCCCGCCAAAGCCAGCCGGTATCAGTAAAACACTCGTACCCAACTCGGACACAGCATCTCCCAATCCCACTGCAGCTTGCAGACCTATTGCTCACGACAGCCAGTGTTCACCTTGAACATGGCCATATGTTGCAAGGGCGCTGGCAACTCAGCAAACAACACTGACTGCTCTTCCCAAGAAAGCGGGTAGCGAAACCAACAGTATTGGTATCTAAGAGGCCTGAAAGTTTTGTATTTAAGTCACTGGCCATGCCATGGCACACCGACTTTTCGGGGCGAATCCGTGCTTGTACTCCTCGCTCAATATCCCCTCTAGCCTTTGATCTAGGTCTTTGGTTGCTTTCGTCTGAAACCCCAGACGGGAGTAAAAAGGTGCATTCCATGGCACGTTTGTGAAGGTGGTAAGCGTTACGAAACTAAGTCTGGTTGAACGCGCATATTCCATCGCTGCCTCTATGAGGCGCCGCCCGGTGCCTTGTCCTTGCATCGATTGCATCACTGATAATTCATGGATGTGTAGATCATTGCCGTGCTGCTCAGCGCTGAGAAATCCTTGGGGCCTAGTTTCGGCATCAAGTGCAACCCAACATGTCGATAGCGCGATGAGTTGGCTATGACGCGCGATGGACATCGGAGGCGATTCAGCCAGCCAACTCAACTCAGCAATCATGCGAAATGCTTGAGCAGCGGAGGTTTCAATGGCGGGCAGGAGTTGTGCATCTTCTGGTACAGCAAGGCGGATAATCGCAGGCATGTGTCGCCTTTAGTGATTAAAGAGAGATGGCGATGAAACTAGATAAACCAGCTTTGGAAAATTGAAGATATCACGCGCTCAGACAAGCAGGCTTGCTGACTGTGCCAGAGAGGGCTGGTGGCGACGATAGACAGATGATTCAAGCGCCGGGCGGCAAGCGACGGTCGAAAAGTAGTCGCCCATGAACGCTCACCGAGGCTAATTACCGTCTATTTCAGGCGCCAAGCAGTTTGCTCTATCAAAGGTTGCGGAAAGCCTAAGAGTCCTGATCAGTAGGTCGTGAAGACTGTCCACAGCTTTCGAGCCCCGAGAGGCCTGGCTTCGAAATACAGAGACTTCCATCGGCATCAGGGGGCCTAAGCCTTGTTCAGGTCCCAAAATCTTCAAATGCGCTGGTGCGCTGCACCGGGTGAGCACTGCCACAGCTAAGCCGCTTTCCACTGCTGCAATCTGCCCCGCGAGGCTGGAACTGTTGTACATCACCTTGAATCGACGTCCTTGTAATGCCAGCGACTGCAAGGCACTGCGTCTGGCAAGGCTGGCGTCCTCATAGACGGCGATGGGCAGCGGGTCGCGCCGCCAGACCTGGAATTGAGCATCCCCGACCCACACCATAGGCTCATGAAACAATAGCGTCCCATGCTGAGGGTTATCGCGGGAAACCAATGCGATATCGAGATCGCCACTCATTACCTTCGGAATGAGGGAGGTCGACTGCTCGCAGCTCAACTCTATCTCTACTGCACCAAAGTTTGGGGCAAAGCGTTTGAGCGCGGGCGTCAGGTAGCGCGCTGCGTAATCGTCGGGTACGCCGAGGCGAATCCGGCCCGTCACCTGACTCCCATGAAAAGCTGCCTGGGTTTCCGCATGCAGATCCAACATTCGGCGAGCATATCCCAACAGCATTTGCCCTTGGGGGGTGAGTTGGTGCTGACGCGGGCCTCGCACCAGGAGCAAGCAACCGAGGGAAGCCTCAAGCTTCTTAATCTTCATGCTGACTGCTGATTGAGAACGATGCACCTCAGGAGCTGCGCCTGATAACGAGCCTGCGTCAGCCACGGCTACGAAGCATTTCAGCCAATCAATCTGTAAATCGTGAAGGGTCACAGCCGTCACCAGTGCTATTCGATTAGCGGATAGCTTATCAGCGATTTATGCGTTTTTCTTTGAGCACTGTCTGCAAGCAAAGTAGCGGCAGACTGACTCTCGACATTAGTGGGGTCAATTGAACCGCTCATCAATTCCGAACCGGAAGTGCTCGCATAATGAAACAGCCTAACAACGATCTGCATGAATTCGACCGACAGTTGGTCTGGCTCGGCTTTACCAAGCTGGCTCCGATTTCCCTTTTCGTGACGATCTTCGGGGCAGCCTTCGGATTAGCGGCAACACAAGCAGGCCTGAACGAGACGGTGATAGTGGCTATGAGCACATTGGTTTTTGCGGGGGCTGCGCAATTCGCAGCACTAGAGCTCTGGGGGCGTGATGTCTCACTGGCTGCTATAGCCATCACAGTATTTGCGATCAACGCTCGCCACCTGCTCATGGGGGCCACGCTTTATCCGTGGCTGCAACACCTCACCAAGACGAAACGCTACGGCATCATGCTGGTCGTTTCGGATGCTAACTGGGCGCTTTCGATGCAGGCGTTCGGCAACCGCCAACCTGGAATGGGGCTTCTATTGGGCGGCGGTCTGGTGCTCTGGCTGTCTTGGGTAATCGGCACCTGGATCGGTGTACTCTCCGGTGGTGCCATTCATGACCCCAAGGCTCTGGGGCTGGATAGGGTGATGGGTTGTTTTCTGTTGGCCATGGTGGTCGGCGGGGATAAAAGTCTTCGCCTCCTGATAATCTGGATTGTCGCTGCATGCGCGTCGCTGCTGGCGTACCGATATTTACCCGAAAACAGCAATGTCATTGTAGGTGCGGTGGCGGGCGGGATAGCCGGAACGATCCGGACGGAGAACAAGCATGAGCGTTGAGACAGCAGATTCAGGCGCTTTGATTCTGGTAATGATCATGGCGCTCGTGACAGTGGCAACTCGTTGGGGAGGCGTGTACGTGATGGCGTTCGTGCAAATCGGGCCTCGGGTTGAGCAGTTCATAGCAGCGATGTCCAGCTCAGTACTGGTAGCCCTTCTGGCTCCGATGGCATATCAGGGCGACAACGCTGCGCGACTGGCACTGTTGATCACCGCAGGCGCCATGTTGATTATAAGGAAGCCACTACCAGCAATCGCAGCGGGGGTAGTAGCGGCTGCGCTTTTCAGGCAGTTCTAACTCATTTTAGGCCTGACCGTGACTGTCCACTGTTGGCCCACTGTAGACGATCACCCGGCACTGCCAGTTCTGATTCTTCGTTCCAGCCGCAATAAAAAAGACCGCATACACCCTTGGCCAATGCTGAAGTTGGTCACTGATGTAGACGGTCGTAAAGGGGGGGGCTCAGAAGCCGCTTAAAGCTGCTTCAAGGTTTCTTGAGTAATGGCTTCAAGGCCCGCCTCGGTGACTCTCTTCCAGTCATCATCAGTGACCACTTTGACCTTCTCGCTGATGAGGGTTTTGACACTATGGGCAGGCGCGTCATGGGTTTTTATCTGCAAATAGGCCCTGTTTTGAAGCACCTTGTCGAGCACCCCTTCGGTCGTAGACCATGACCAGAATTCAACGATTTGCACGTTCACTTTACTGACATCACTGGCACCGGGAGTGCTGACTACTTGGTAGCCTGCCTGCCGGTAAGCCGTGGCAACAGCATCGCCCACCAGTTCTGAAACGGTGCGCCCCTTGGGCAACAATACATCGCCGATGGCCATGTTGTAGTTGTTGCGTTTACGCGCGATCGCTCGTTCGGTAATCGACTTGTCGTCGATCTCGTCGTACTTCAATGAAGGAATATCGAAACTGGAGGGTTTGATATGAAAGACTCGATCATCCACGGTGCTGATATAGACTTTTTTTCCATTGGCGGGAGCAGGGGTCTGACTATTGCCTGGCGGCAAAATATCTACTTCTGCCCTGTTGGTAGCACAACCGGCTAACAGCACCAACGCGACAACTACCCAAATTTTTCGAACCATCTACTTACTCCTTCATAGTTTGTGCCTTGCCAGGCACGTCCAAAAAACGCGTCGCACAGGAGTGTAGAAGACAATTCACGGCTCAATTGGCCGACTGCCCCGCAAAGCCTTGCTCAAATATGGCTCAGATATATCGCAGTCAAAGCGGGGGTCGCTGGAAGCGGCAACAGCGGCTGTAATTATTTCGGTGAGTTGAGGTTCAGTGTGGGGGTCTCGTCGAAGAAGTTCCAAGGCTTGAGCAGTACGTGAACCCATTCGGTTGGCATGATCGGCCACTCCTCGGCGCGTGCCACGTGAGTAGTGCCCGTGGTCAGCCACACCACATTGTCGCTATTCTCGATCGATTGGTTGTTGGCTGAGAACAGGCCCAGACCGGTATCAGTTGCAGAGCGATTCGGGTAGTGCCCTTCGGGATAACGCTCTTGAGGGTCGTAACGGGTCACCCATATTTGCTTGTCCATAAAACTCAGTCGATGGCGCAACCATTCGTCGCCAGCAAAATTAGCGCCCTTGGCCACTGGGTGAGTCCCCCCGGCATAGGGAATCAGTTGGTAGGAGACCGGGTATCCCATCTTGTTTTCCTTGCCCGTGTTGCTGACCAGGCGAATGGTCGCGGGGTCGAACTTTTGCGCAGCTTGCTGTTCAGTGCTGACCACCTTTTGGTCAATTTGCATGGTGCTGGTGCGCGGCCCACCGCGGTCGTTTTTGGCGACCACCGGATTAAGTTCGACCAACGAGTTGTTCTCGCCATCTACGTCCATGTCCAGGCGGAAGTTGTAGATGTGTTGGTGGGTGGTGCCGACAATATTGTGGTCGATCAAAGTACCGTAGCGAGTGTCCTCTTTGGCTGTAGCGTCATGAAGGGTGCTGGACTTCACGCCTTTAACCGCCTCGATGCCCGTTGCACCGGCGTCGATACCAATCACCCCGTTTTCCTGGAAGACCCAGTCAAAAATGTAGTCGTAGTTGCCGATGGTGCTGATCCAGCGAATCACCAGTTCCCGGCGTTCGGTGCTGAGGTTGGGTTGGCCCATTTCCTGATGCTTGTATTCAGGGCCTGCATAGCGTTCGAAGATCGCCATCGCGCGCGGGATTTTGGTGGGCGAGCCCTTGTAGTCGGCGATGGTCGCGTCCAGCAGCACTGCGTTTTGAGGTGCGTCCTTACCGGGCTGGATCTGGGAGGTGAGAGTCCCCATGCCGTAGTCCCCGGAATCGAGATAGGCTTTGAAGTACCAGCCCACGTCTGGATCGCCATAGGGCACGATCATGCCGCCCAAATAACCCTGGTACATGACTTTGCGCTTCTTGCCCTGATCGTTGTAGGTGACCGTGGAAATCACTGGGCCTACCCGCGAATCGAGTGCCAAATGCAGGTCCCAGTTCTGCCAGTGAATGCTGTTACCGGTGATCGTGTAGTTCTTGCCCTCAGGCTCGATGATCTCCAGTGGCTTGACGGTTGCCGCTTTACGTCCGCGCCCGTCATAAGGCGTGGGCTTCATTGGCACCGGCACTATCCCGGCATCTTCGATCTTGATCACGCTCTTGCTTTCCAGGTCGACGATGGCGACCAGGTTTTCGATCGGATGAGCCCAGTAGTTACCATCGCCAACATCCAGATAGCTGACCACCTTAAGCAGGCGTTTGTCCTGCGTTAGGCCGTCTTTACCATCAAAGTAGCCCACCGTGAGCGGGGTAGTGACAACCTTCTTGGCGTCTTTGATGCCACGCTTGGCCAGCGCCTGAGCATATTCAGTGCTGCCTTCAATGACAGACTGCACGGTCGCGAAATCGTCCAGCAGAACCATCCCGTGAACATCCTTGATCGCTTCCCAACTCAGAACTTTTTGGGTGCTCAGGTCTACCACGGCTTCGACAACGTGCCTGCCATCGAGCACGGTCACATTAGCCTCGCGAGGTTGACTCACGGGTTTGGCGGTATAGATGAAGTCCCACACTTCGCTCTTTTTCGGCCCCCGGAGCGATATCTCCGTGAACCGGAAATTTGGTTTGTAGTGCTCTGAACGGTTGATCGCCTCGACAGCGAGCTTGATCTCGTCGGCACTCAAAGCATTCAGTGGATGTGGACGGGTTTCGACGCTAAAGGTTTTATCCAGGCCAGACTGGAATACTTCATTGATGAAGTCGTGCGACATAAGTGCAGTGTTGTTTTTGAATACCACCGGAACGCTAAGCTCGAATCTTTTGCCGTTAAGCATCGCCACGTTGCTGTTGGGTTTTACCTTAACGTAGGCCCCGTCTTTGGAAATAACGAAGAGGTTGGCATAGTCGTCCCATTTGACAGTGGCCCCAAAGTTTTCCAGGGTCGACTTTAGAGGCACCATCTCCGCTGCGCCGCCATGTGCCTGGGCGGTTGAAGTAAGGCCGGCAAAGATTAATGCCAAGGCCATCGGAGCTAATTTAAAGTGACGGCGTTTAAGTGTCTTACTCATAAATGGAGTCCTTAAAGTTCCCAGCAAAGTATTCGAAAGCGGGCAGGCACAATCACTTTAAGGTGCGGTTGTTGGCGTCCTTTAACACAAATTGGCAATTCATCATGCCGGGGGCTTTTAATGTTAGTGGCGCGAAAGAAGTGCACTAACTTAACGCAAGGATGCTTTAAGTTGGTGCTCAAAATGGATCTTTAGTGGGCGTTCAGCACGCAGCGGAGGGGGGAGGCGATTGGCACAACGCTTGCTAATAATTTGTAACATTTACCCGTTGCAGAGTCCTGCCCGTAGAGGTTCAGTGTGCGCCAGTCCCTTCGAACAACCGACATTGTCGAACATGCCAACGCACTGCCAGGCTGGCGTCAGCGCTATGACCAGCTCAGTTGCGGCAGCCTCGAAGGGCGGCTGGATGTGGTCCAGGCGGGTGAAGTTCAGCTGTTTCGTGAGCGTCTCAATCAGCAGGTTATCCAGCACATCTGCCTCCCGCAGAATGCGGTCAACATTTTGTTCCCGCTTGCTTGGCCGGGAGTGGATGATCAAGGGGTGATGGCGGAAAAATACGCCACGGTGCTGCTGCCCAACGATGAATATCGTGTTTTTACTCCGGCGGGCATGGATGTACTCTGCATGTCGATTCCCTATGCAACGCTACGCAACCTGCTGGACGAAGCGGTGCTCCATGCATTGATGCAACTAAATCGGCCCAAGCGAGTGTGCCTGCGAGCACACCGTTTAGTGCCTGGCATCGTGATGTTCAAGTCCTTAATGGAGGGCACGCCGACAAGCGCGACATTGCAGTCGCTAACACTCATGGTCGTTGAGTGGTTGGAGCGAGTGATTGATGTTCCTCAGGAAACGCCCAGGCCCAGTACCCGCGGTTACATCGTTGAACGTTGTCATCAATGGTTGATAGAAGAACCTGCAGCTTCATCAAACGTACTTGAGTTTTGTCGACGATTGAAAGTGTCGCGACGCACACTTCAATACAGCTTTCAGTCCGTGGCCGCGGTTACACCTATCCAGTATATGCGCTCGGTTCGCTTGAACGGTGCGCGCCGCGCATTGAAAGAAGATCCTCATGCAAGCATTGCCGATATTGCAGAACGTTGGGGGTTCAGCCATTCGAGTTATTTCACTTTGGAGTACCAGAAACTGTTTAACGAGTTGCCATCGGCTTTGCGCTGCGTTGAGCGAAGTTAGTACGTGGTATAGAAGCTGCGGACCAACCAGAGATATGATTTTTTATAGAGTAGGGTCTATAGGAGCGCTTAAGTTGCACGTTTTGCAACGCCAATAAGACGCCTGATCATGCTCAACCGAAAACCTTATATCGACCTTTAAAATCGACCTCTTGAACTTGGCGATTACAGCCTGTCACGACGTATGCTATCGACACATAACGGCCCTAAACCAAAAGCAGCTTTTCGATGAGTGCAGCTATCGACCCTTTCAGGCAGAGACATGCCAGCCAAGAACCACCTTGGGGCCTGAAGCAGAACGGGTATGATTAACTCAACGCTGGGCGATAGATCAGACTTCGATCTGTGCTTGGCGACTGATTAAATCGAAAGGGACCACCCATGAGCAAATACCTGGTTTTGTTGTTGATTGGCTTCACAGGCGTTGTTCAGGCGCAATCGATGTGCACTGACTCATGGTATCAATCGGTTGATAAAGTGCTGCAGACAACTGACGGGCAAGGGCACGGGCCTGATATAGGGTCCGATGAATGGAAATCGGTGATCGAATTCAAGTTAGGGGTTCGCGGTGAGGCAAATGTGCCTGAACGCAGCTCTGATCACTGGTGCCAATACATTGACCAGCATATCAAGGCGACACCGATGGCCGCTGGCAGCACGGTCAAGTCGTCGACAGTCAACGCGGCACATGGCCCTTCCTACGATTGCGCCAAGGTAGAACCTGGCGCTATCGAAGCGATGATATGTAAAGACAAGGCGTTATCCGCGCTCGATCGCAAGCTGTCACACGTTTACGCCAGCGCGAGTATCAAGGCCAGCAACGAGCATCCTCCGCGGCTAAAAGCAGAACAGCGTGGATGGATAAAGGGCCGCGACGACTGCTGGAAGAGTGATGACGTCGGCGCCTGCTTGCGCATGGAATACCAGCGTCGGATCGCCGAGTTGCAAGCACAGTACCGACTGGTCCCGCAAACCGGGCCTGTCTACTACCAATGTGAAGGCAATCCTGCCAGCGAAGTGTCTGTGATGTTTTTTAAAACGCAACCGCCGACATTAATCGCCGAGCGTGGCGACAGCGTATCGCTCATGTACCAGCAGCCAACTGGCAGTGGCGTAAAGTACCTTGGGCGCAACGAATCGCTATGGGAACATCAGGGCGAAACCCTAATCACTTGGGGATACGGTGCGCTCGAATCGCATTGCAAAAGAAGGCCTTGAACCGCTGCCATCAGTGGGGCTAACGCCAGTAACTGACCAGAAGCGCAGATTCAGCAAACACCGTTGAATCCCGAGTGGTTAATTCGACCTCACTCTCATCACTCCGCAGACGACTAGGTCGGGTTAACGGCTAGCAGTCCTCGATAAAAGCGGGCGCGCTCAACGTTCAACCCAAACCTTCGGCAAGGCTGCCTCTTCGGTCTATGCGCCGTACGTGGCGAGTGTTCAGGTAGTGGAATAACAAATGAGCAAGGAACAGCCACATTGGAACTGAGACAACTGCGCTATTTCGTCAAAATTATCGAGCTTGGCAGTTTGGGGCGCGCGGCACTGGAGCTTGAGGTTGGCGTGTCAGCCCTCAGTCAGCAAATCGCCAAGCTGGAAAGCGAACTGTGCACCCGTCTCCTGAATCGAACCTCTACCGGGGTGACGCCCACGAGCGCCGGATTTGCATTTCTACACCATGCCCAATTGACCCTGCGCCAGGCGGAAAACGCAGTCATGGCCGCCCATCGCGGGCGAATGAGCGGTTATGTCAGCGTTGGCTTGGCACCGACCACCGCGACGGTGATCGCGTTGCCATTGATCAGCGCAATGCGTGCGCGTTATCCGGACATCCAACTGCATTTGGTGGAAATGCTTTCCGGCCACTTGGCGGCGCAGCTCAACTCACGACAAATTGACTTGGCCATCCTGTTCCAGCTCGAAGGCGGTAAACGCTGGAGCGTGACTCCGCTGCTGGATGAAAAACTGTTTGTCATTGCAGCGCCCGGCCTGCCTCATGCGCCTTCGGGTGACAGCGTGCAACTGGCCGATCTCGGCAGCCTGCCGCTGGTGATGCCTAGCGTTCAACATGGCCTGCGTTCGACACTGACGAGCGCGTTCGAGCGGGTCGGCCTTACCCCCAATGTCATCATGGAGGTCGACGGTCTCGCGGTCTTGATGAACGCGGTTCGAGCCGGGCATGCCGCAACGATACAACCGGGAGCGGCCGCCGCCGTTAAAGACCGCTGCGGCCTTTCGATGGTCAGGATCGCCGACCGGCATGTGGGCCGGCGTAATCTTCTGGCGACGCTGGCTGACGACGAACTCTCACCGGCGGCACTGGCAACGCGTCTGGTGCTCGTGGATGTGGCGCGACAGTTAGTGGCCGACAAACAGTGGCCGGGTGCTACTTGGATAGAAGGAATAGACGGGTAAAACGCTTTCAACCCCTGATCCATGAGCGCCCCAAGACGAGCAAGCCTTTAGAAAAATTAAACACCCCGCGCTAAAAGCAGCCTTTCGGTCATCCCGTCTGCTCCCTATCGTTCGTCCCACTCGCAAGAAGTCCTTCGTTCATGTCTTCTTGCACATCTAGGAGTGATGATGATCGATGTATTAATCATAGGGGGTGGCAACGCTGCCTTGTGCGCCGCTCTGATGGCGCGAGAAGCGGGCGCCAGTGTGATGCTGCTGGAAGCCTCTCCGAAAATCTGGCGCGGTGGCAACTCCCAACACACCCGTAACCTGCGGTGCATGCACGACGAACCGCAGGACGTGCTGATCGATGCCTATCCGGAAGAAGAGTACTGGCAAGACCTGTTGAAGGTTACCGGTGGCCTCACGGATGAAAAGCTCGCGCGCATAGCCATTCGGGCATCGTCATCATGCCGCGACTGGATGCGTTCCCACGGCGTGCATTTTCAGCCGCCGCTGTCCGGCGCACTGCATGTGGCGCGCACCAATGCTTTTTTTATGGGCGGCGGTAAAGCGCTGGTCAATGCCTATTACCGCAGCGCAGAGCGCCTGGGTGTGAAGGTTCGCTACAACACGCAAGTGACTGACATCGAGTTGGATGGGGGCAAATTCGTCGCCGCCCATGTGGCCGAGCATGAGGTTGATGGTCAGCATTTTCCCGCAGAACGTATTGAAGCCAGGGCCTGCGTGTTGGCGGCCGGCGGCTTCGAATCCAACCGTGAATGGCTGCGTGAAGCCTGGGGTCAGAACGAACGCGGTGAATGGCCATCGGACAATTTCCTGATTCGGGGTACCCGATTCAACACCGGCATTTTACTGCGGCGCATGCTCGACCTTGGCGCCGATGTGATCGGCGATCCAACGCAAGCACACATGGTCGCGATTGATGCCCGTGCGCCACTCTATGACGGCGGTATTTGCACCCGAATCGACTGCGTATCGCTGGGTGTGGTGGTCAATCGTGATGGCGAACGCTTCTACGATGAAGGTGAGGACTTCTGGCCGAAACGTTATGCGATCTGGGGGCGGCTGGTGGCCGGTCAACCCGGTCAGCAGGCGTATTCGATCATTGATCAACAAGCCATCGGCCGCTTCATGCCGCCGGTATTTCCCGGCACCACCGCCAATACACTGCAAGACCTTGCCCGCCAGTTGAAGCTGCCTCAAGACACATTCGTCAAGACGGTCGAGGACTACAACAACGCCTGCCACGTTGGCACGTTCGATCACACGGCGTTGGACGACTGCCACACCCAAGGTCTGACGCCCGCCAAAACCCATTGGGCGCGGCCATTGGTGAAACCTCCTTTCTACGCTTACCCGCTTAGACCCGGTGTGACGTTCACCTACCTGGGCCTTGCTACCGACGAAACCGCTGCCGTGCACTTCAACGGCAAAGCGAGCCCCAACCTGTTCGTGGCAGGAGAAATGATGGCCGGCAACGTTCTGGGCAAGGGCTACACCGCCGGCATCGGCATGGCTATCGGTACCGCTTTTGGGCGCATCGCCGGTGTGCAGGCAGCGGCTTCGGTCGGCTTTGGTGCGTCATCTGTAACGACGGAGTCTCTACATGCAGCTGTTTGATCCCCAAGCATCGGGCACGTTAATCCCGGTGTTGAATCTTGACGAAAGCGAAGTGCAGCGCCAGATGACCATCTGCAACGCCTGCCGTTATTGCGAAGGCTTTTGTGCAGTATTTCCTGCGATGACGCGGCGTCTGGAATTCACCCAAGCCGATGTCCATTACCTGGCCAACTTGTGCCATAACTGCGGCGCATGCTTGCACGCCTGTCAGTACGCCGCCCCACACGAGTTCGACGTTAACATCCCCAAGGCTATGGCCAAAGTGCGCTTGGATACCTACGCCGAATACGCTTGGCCGCAAGCGTTGGGCAAGTTGTATCAGCGCAACGGCCTGACTCTGGCGTTGGCGTCTGGTGCAGGGCTTGCCCTGTTTTTATGCTTGACCCTGATGCTCATGGGCAACCTGTTCACGGCCATTCCCGGCGGTAATTTCTATGAGATTTTCCCGCATAACACCTTGGCGCTGATGTTTGGCTCAGTCTTTGGCTTTGCGGTGCTTGCCTTGACCCTGGGGGTAAGGCGCTTCTGGCGTAACGTTTCACCGGTTGCAGCGCCCCTGCCATTGAAAACGTCTGCTGCGCTGGAGGCCACGGCCAATGTCGCGAAGCTCAAATACCTGGACGGCGGTCATGGCGAAGGCTGCAACAACGCCGACGACCAATTCACCTTGTGGCGACGCCGTTTCCACCATTTCACCTTCTACGGATTCATGCTGTGCTTCGCCGCCACGGGCGTGGCCACACTGTTTCACTATCTGTTGAACTGGTCGGCGCCGTATCCGCTCTTCAGCTTGCCGGTGTTGTTGGGTATTGCCGGTGGCATCGGCTTGCTGATCGGCCCGGCGGGTCTGCTTTGGCTCAACCTTCGTCGCAACCCAGCGCATGGTGATGAGAAGCAAAAACCCATGGACCGCGGCTTCATCGCGCTGCTGTTACTGATCAGCGCAAGCGGCCTGGCGCTTCTGGCTTTTCGCGACACACCTGCCTTGGGTTTGCTGTTGGCTGTTCATCTCGGCCTGGTCATGGCGTTTTTCTTGACCATGCCCTACAGCAAATTCGCGCATGGAATATTCCGCAGCGCCGCGCTGCTGAAACACGCCATCGAGAAGCGTCAACCCAACCCGATCAACGCCGGCAGCGACTGACGGTTAACGCAATAACTCCAAAAATAATAGCGAACACAACGGTATCCATAATGAAAACAACAAAAACAACAACCCGAGGCCGTGGGTCCAAACTGGGCGCCATTTTGCGGGTCACCAGCGGTAACTTTCTCGAGCAGTTTGACTTCTTCTTGTTCGGGTTTTACGCGACCTACATCTCCCAGACGTTCTTTCCGGCCACCAGCGAGTTTGCCTCGTTGATGTTGACCTTCGCGGTGTTCGGCTCCGGGTTCTTGATGCGTCCGTTAGGTGCCATTGTGCTGGGGGCGTACATCGACAAAGTGGGCCGACGCAAGGGGCTGATCGTGACGCTGTCGATCATGGCAGCCGGTACGGTATTGATCGCATTAGTGCCTGGCTATGCGGCCATCGGCGTGGCGGCACCGATTCTGGTGTTGTTGGGCAGGCTGCTGCAAGGCTTCTCCGCTGGCGCAGAAATGGGCGGTGTTTCCGTGTATCTGGCGGAGATTTCTACGCCCGGCCACACCGGCTTCTACACCAGTTGGCAATCGGCCAGCCAGCAGGTGGCAATCGTCGTGGCGGCGGCATTGGGCTACGGGATCAATGCCACGATGCAAGCCTCTGAAATTGCCGACTGGGGCTGGCGTATTCCGTTCTTCATTGGCTGCGTGATCATCCCGTTCATTTTCATCATTCGTCGCTCATTGGAAGAAACCGCAGCCTTCACTGCGCGCAGCCATCGTCCAACGACCCGCGAGGTGTTCCGCTCAATGCGTGATAATTGGCGCACCGTGCTGGCGGGTGGCTTGCTGGCTTCCATGACCACGACCACGTTCTATTTGATCACGGTCTACACACCGACTTTTGGCAGGACAGTGCTGAACCTGAGTACCACCGACAGCCTGGTGGTCACACTGCTAGTGGGTATCAGCAACTTTATCTGGCTGCCCATCGGTGGGGCGCTTTCCGACCGCATTGGCCGTCGCCCCTTGTTGCTGGCCATATCGCTGCTGTGCATCTTCACCGCGTATCCCGCCATGCACTGGCTGGCAGAGGCGGCGAGTTTCGAACGACTGCTCGCTGTTCTGCTGTACTTCTCATTCTTCTTTGGTATTTACAACGGCGCCATGGTGGCTGCACTCACCGAGGTGATGCCACAGAATGTGCGGGTGGTCGGGTTTTCACTGGCTTTCAGTTTGGCCACCGCTGTGTTTGGCGGTTTCACCCCGGCAATTTCGACGCTGCTTGTACAGGCCACGGGCGACAAGGCATCACCTGCCTATTGGTTGATGTTCGCAGCGGTCTGCGGGTTCACGGCCACGACGATTCTGTATCGCCGACAAAAAGCGTTGGCGGTCAGAACCGCTTAGTTCTTCAAGCGCCTTTGCTTTATCACGCGCCGGTCAACGGCGGGCACTGATCAGAGTGGGAGGAGGTCGATTGCAGTCGTGGGTCAGGACAGCAATCGGCCTTAAACCCACTCTTTTTTTATGCCGGATTGACCGGCGCGGGGTAACAAGAAGGCGATAAACAAAGGTCTGCCTGTGATTTCCCGCTGTGCCGAGCTGTGTGTCTCTGCCGTTCGTCCAGTACACAGCACTTGTCATGCTTTGATGACTCACATGTTTAAGCGCGGGCATTCCGTGCTTCACAGTGGAGAGCCAGCATGGATATTGACGAAAACGCACCAGGCAATGTGTCTCAGAAAGTTCGTGCCGGGATTACAGACAACGAGACGGGTTGTGACCAACGAACCAAAGACCCTGCAGCCCCAGTGACATCCAAGGACGATGCACGTCTTGAAGAAGACATGTCAGATGTGGAAGCCGCTGACTCGGTAACCCGCGAACATCCTGACAAGTAACGCGCTTGCGGTCCCTTTGGGCGAGTCATAAAGTCACTGGCCGACACTTTACCGTGTGAAGTCGTGTGCGACCGAAGGGTGGCTATGTTGAGATTCAAACCCGGCACGTCCGAGCCTGAAATCGGGCTACAAAACGGGTGCCGGTCGCTTCAGTAGAAGCCACTGTCAACGTGCCGTTATGGGCAGTCACGATCTGTGAGGCAATATAAAGGCCTAACCCCAACCCTTCGCCGCGTTGCCCTGCCTCTGATCGGGTGAAGGGGTGAAACAGCAGGGGTATTAATGAGTCAGGTATGGGACTGCCTTGATTGGTCACTGACAAAACAACGTGGTCTTTTTCCATATAGGCGCAAACGTCGACGGGGCTCGAATGAGAGCCATGAGTGACCGCATTGCCCAGCAAGTTCGACAGCAGCTGGCTGATGCGCAAAGGGTCGCAGTGAATACCGGTCGGTAACGCCAGTGACAGGTTGATGACCGCTTTGGGGTGCGCGGCCCTGACTTCGTTAACGGTCAATTCAAGGGTGTGTGCCAGGTCATCAACCCACTGACCCTTGATGGGAATACCGCCTCCCAATCGCCCCCGAGCGAAGTCCAGAACGTTCTCAATAAGGCGGCCCATGCGAAGCGAACTGTTGTGTATGGCCGATATAAGGCTCAAGGAGCGTTTATCGGTCGTTCTGGTTTTCAGCAGTTCAGCGCTCATCTGAATGGCACTGAGGGGCGTTCGCAAGTCATGGCCCAGTACCGCAATGAACTGCTCTCGAAGGCGGCCATTTTCATTGGCATCCTCCAGCGCCGCTTGGGTCCTGACCAAGTGATTCTGAGTGTCGAGGCTCATCGCAATCAATTGCGCAAACAGGGTTAATGTCTTGATGATTGCAGGTTCATCAAGGGTGGCGGGTACCGAGTCGATGGCACACAAGGTGCCGAAGAAATCCCCGTTGGCCTTGATGATGGGAATAGAAATATAGCTTTCTAGCCCATAGGTTTTGGGGGTGTGGTGCTGAGAGTAGAGCGGGTGATGGCTGGCATTGGCAAAAATGACCGGCATGTGATGTTGGCGAATTTCATGGCA
The DNA here is from genome assembly GCF_022496705.1 of Pseudomonas sp. TMW22091. NCBI lineage: Bacteria > Pseudomonadati > Pseudomonadota > Gammaproteobacteria > Pseudomonadales > Pseudomonadaceae > Pseudomonas > Pseudomonas sp. TMW22091. The sequence goes on along the minus strand of NZ_SCFI01000003.1, from coordinate 337,856 downwards.
AATGGTCGATTCGAGCACCAGTTCACCGCCGGGGGTTAAACCGAAATCAATTGAGTCGTCGACCGCGCACGCTACCCAATTATGTTCAGTCACCCGTGCCACCGCTGCAAAGCGCATACCGGTCAAGTGTTTGACCATACCTAGAATGACCGGTACGGCATCGATGCTGCGAATAGCCTCAATATCGGCAGAAAATTTTGAGTCGATCATGGGCATGGTGTCGTGAAGATGGAGGGCCAAGCCTAACGTTTAATCCTGGAACTGGCTAACGCAGACCGCGTCGTTCTGATGAACGCCAAACCCCGGGCATTTTGTAAGTTTTTGGCTGTTATCGTTAATTGTGTAGCTTATTTCCTGCATGAGTTATTTCAAAGTCACGGCATGTGTAGCGTTCAATAGACACCTTCGCCAGTGATGACCTCACGGTTACAACTCACCTCAAGCCGCCCTGTGCATGGGGTTAAGCGCTGCGCAGCAGACTTGCCTGAGCGGTGCTGGCCGTGAAAAAAAGTGAGCCTGGCTGATCACAATTAGATCTTCTCATCCTGTTTTGAACATTTTTAAACAATTTTGACGAGCGGCTACTTGACCAAAGTTTTTTTGGTCTAGGGTTAATTTAACGGCGGGTCGTGGTCTTGAGTGGCCGTTCTCTAAGTGACAAGAATGATGTCCATACAGTGCCCGGGTAAGCGTCACTCCACTCGCGCGAAAATCGTTCAGCGGTTTCAGCCAGGAGGCCAAATGGCCACTACAGCACTCGAAATTTCGGAAATGTGTCCGATCCCCACGTACCGGTTTGTGGTCACCGTTGGCGACGTTGCGATGGCGTTCAGCGAAGTCTCCGGGCTGAGTCAGACAGTTCAGACCATTGATTACAGAGACGGTACGGGGCACTGGTGTTTGATGCCCGGTCAGCGCCAGCCGGTCAACATTACCTTGCGTCGGGGTATGGCCAAACGGCGAAAAGAACTGTCGGACTGGTTCAACTCCATCTCCTTTAACACGGTGGACAAGAAAGACATTTTGATCAGCCTGACGGACGAAACCGGTACTGAGCTGCTGATCACCTGGAACGTCAGCAATGCCTTTATCACTGCCTTGAACGGCCCAAGTCTGAGTGCATCGGGCAACGAAGTGGCAATGGAAGAGGTCACCTTGATGGCAGATCGTCTGAAAATAGAATTCCATTAATCTTCGACGTTTCTCCATTGAACAGTGGTGAAGGAGTAAGTCATGTCTGATACGTATAAATATCCTGGCGTTTATATAGAAGAAGACGCAACGCCGGGGCTTTCCATTTCATCCAGTGCGACCGCCGTGCCGGTGTTTGCACACGATGGTGCAGAAGTTGTATCTGAGAAGTTGGAAAGAATTGATTCTTGGCTGGATTTTCTAGGGCTGGTAATAACGGATTCTAATGGAAAGGTAAATCTTGAAGGCACACTTTACCTCTCTATGGAAGCGTATTTTCAGTGTGGAGGCGGTAGGGCTTATCTGTGCCAGACAGGTTTGTTAGAAAAACATGTGTCTACTAATGATGAGATTACGCTGCTGGTATCGGCTGGGGTACCCATTGGTGACTTAGAACTCGCACTCACTGAGCTTACCGGCCCGGGTAAAACTGTGTTTGCGATACTTGACAGTATTCCAGAGCTAACGGGTGTCCCCGCTGGAACCCCCGGGAAAAGTAGGGTAGATGAAGAGCCAGAACCTGCGCCGGGAGACATGGATGCCTACACCGAATCCAACAATGCCGCCGTCTACGGACCCTGGTTGAACAAACCAGGTAGAAACGCGAAGGTTCCGCCCAGTGCTGCCGCTGCTGGCTTGTTCGCCAAAACAGACCGTGAACGGGGTGTTTGGAAAGCGCCGGCCAATGTGGCCTTGGCCGGTGGCCTGACACCCAGCCAGCGTTTTTCCGAGCGTGTACATGGCGATTACAACGCCAATGCCAAACCCTTGAACCTGTTCCGCACCTTTGCGGGCGGCAGCTCACTGCTGTGGGGCGCACGCACGCTGTCCGACAATGCCCCGCATTGGCGCTATGTGCCGGTACGGCGATTGTTTGATACCGTCGAGCGTGATATCAGCCGGGCGATGGAGGGCATGATGTTCGAGCCTAATAATCAGCCCACCTGGGAGAAGGTAAAAGCTGCCGCCTACAATTACCTTTTCGATCTGTGGAAGCAAGGCGCGCTGTTGGGCACCAAACCCGAGCAGGCGTTTTTTATCAATATCGGCAAGGGTCTATCTATGACGCAAGCGCAAATTAATGCCGGCGAGCTTGTTGTAGAGATTGGACTTAATGCGGTGCGCCCAGTGGAATTCATTATTCTTAAATTCACTCAGAATATTGGAGCTCCGTGAGTCAAGTTGTCGTATTGAATGAGTCACGCTTTACCTCATTTGACTTGTATATATAACGCCCGCACCGAGTTGGCGTTGAGGAGCACGTATGCCTTATGCCTACCCCGGTGTATACATCGAAGAAGATTTAAGCCCTGGGCTGAACATTTTATCGAGTGAGACGGCAGTGCCTGTGTTTGTATTCTCTGATGACTACCCTATAGATTCATTGGAATTATTAAGAATTGACAGTTGGCTTGATTTTTTGGAAGTGTTGGGTGATTTTAATTCTATTGAGCAAGACGCTTTGTATAATTCGGTTAAATACTACTTTATCAATGGGGGCGGTCGCTGTTATGTGAATGCTATAAGTAGCTTGGATATTAATTTGCTAAATAATCCGGGTGTAATAACTTTGGTGGTCGAGGCTGGAGTCTCTTTGACGAGATATTATGTGGATTTTGTTAATAAATTGGATGATATTAGAGCAGCTGGTTGCAACGTTTTTGCTTTGTTTGATTCCATTGGGGTGCGTGATGAGTTAACAGGTAGTCCAGCGAATGATATGGCACACTACCCCTCTTCAGACCATGCTGCCGTTTATGGGCCAATGTTTAAAAATAATAAAGGATATTATGTACCACCCAGCGCCATAGCCGCCGCATTAATTGCCCGCACCGACAACACCCGAGGTGTATGGAAGGCGCCGGCCAATATAGCCGTGGCAGGCGATCTGACATTAACTGAGCATTTCTCCAAAGAAGTTCATGGTCGATATAACGATTATGAAAAACCCTTGAACCTGTTTCGTGAGTTTACGGGTAAGGGCACCTTGCTGTGGGGCGCGCGCACGCTTTCATTGGACACCGACCGGTGGCGATACGTGTCAGTGCGGCGGTTATTCAACATGATCGAGCAGGATATTGAGAAGGCCATTCGGGCCATGATGTTTGAGCCCAACAACCAACCGACCTGGGAAAAAGTGAGGGTGGCTATTGAAAACTACCTGTTCCCACTTTGGCAGAATGGTGCATTTCAGGGGGCCAAGCCTGAAGAGGCGTTCAAAGTTCAGGTGGGCGAGGGTCAGACCATGAGCAAAGCAGACATTTATGCAGGCAAGCTTATTGTTGAGATCGGTATTAATGCCGTGCGGCCAGCAGAATTTATTATTCTGAGATTTACTCAGAATATGGAGTCGCGCTAGTGTTTTATGCCCCATGTACTGGATGGCTTGGATGAACGTTTAACATTCGCACTCACTCAATTACTGTATGAGCAGTGGAGATTAATTTATGGCTGTTCAAATTGCTTTTCCGGGGATTTATATCATCGAAGATACTTCCCTTTCGGTGTCCATTTCTGGGCGCTCAACGGCAATTCCGGTCTTTGTAGGTGTGTTTGCACCGCGTGTAGGTGTACCGGTTATGGAGTGTGTGCGAATAGAAAACTGGATGGACTTTATAGAAAAATTTTATCCGCAGGCGTTAGTGGCTCGATTTACGGATGATGCACCCCTAGAGGTAACGGGCACTAAATCGCGGAAAAAAAAATCCACTGCCACCCAGGAACAGAGCGAACCCGTTGCAACCGTATCAGAGACTACGTTTAAAGAAGTTGGATTGGCCCTTGGCAGTTTTTCACTTCGTCATTATTTTGAAAATGGCGGCGGCACCTGCTATGTGCTCAGCCTGGCTGAAGCGAATTATGAAGTAAACGTTGCCAAGCTTGCCCCTGCGATTGCAAAAGTCCCGGATATAACGTTACTGGTCTACTGTGAGTACCTACAAGCTGAAAGAGATCTGCAGGTATACACAGCCCTCAACACCTTGCTGCGTGATAATCAGGGGTTTTTTCTGCTGGCCGACAGTCCTGGCGGCGCAACGATATCAGGTTTAGAGTCGACCCAAGCGGCAGCCTATTACCCGGCTTTTGAAACGAATTACAAACGACAGCCCATTATCAAAAATGATGATCTTGATCTATCAGCCACTGAAGTTTTATTGAAGGGTTATGACGACTATCCCACATTGAGCAGACTCAAAGCAGCCCTTGATGCAGATGTGAACGATAAACTTGAAGAGGAACAGAAACTTTACGATGACTTGGTTATCCAAGTTGAAGCATTGCTCAACAGTGCCTCTTCCATCTACCTGCGTGCCAGCCCGGCAATGGCCGGTCTTTATGCGGTGACTGACCGGACTCGCGGTGTGTGGAAGGCACCCGCCAATATTGCGGTTGCGGGTGTTAAGTCACTGGTAGAGATTGACGGCATCTCCGAAACCCCCACCCCCGCCTATATGACCCCTTCAAAACTGGCCGACGTGCATGCGGCAGGCGTCAATGCCATTCGCTCATTTTTCGGCAAAGGTGTAGTGGTCTGGGGGGCGCGTACCCTTAAAGGCACAGATCAAAATTCCGATCCCAACTGGATTTACGTACCGGTTAGGCGCTTGTTCAACAGTGTGGAACGTGATGTGAAGGCCGCCTTGGGTAGAGTCATGTTTGAGCCCAATCACTCTGCAACCTGGGAGACCGTGCGCTCGGCCATCGACAACTATTTGTTTGATCTTTGGAAAGAAGGTGCATTGCAGGGTGTGAAGCCTCAAGAGGCTTACTTTGTGCAGGTGGGTCTAGGGGTCACCATGACCAAACAGGACATTGACGAGGGCAATCTTATCGTCGAGATCGGCCTGGCCGCCGTACGCCCTGTTGAGTTTGTGATCTTGCGGTTTACCCAGAACATTGAAGAGGCAGGGTCCAAAGCTCTTGCTGCGGTTAGCAACTATGTCTGACTTCGCCAACTCTCAAAATGCCGAGCCTGGTGTGCGAATTGTGCACGGCGCTTCGCTTTCGCAGCCCAATGCGCTGCCCACAGCCTTGCCGCTGTTTGTGGGGTTCACTCAGAAAGGGGCAGGCGATGTTTATGCGTTGAGTAGTTTTAATGAGTTTGTTGATAAGTTTGGCAATGAGTATGAGTCCGACAAGACTCTATTTTCCCTTTACGATTCGATGAAACATTACTTCAAGGTGGGGGGGGAGCGTTGTTATGTATTGTCTTTAGGGCTTTTTAAAAGTTATATACTGCCTATATATTCTTTCTGGACACTCCTGCAAAGTATTTCATGGCCGCAGGTCTGGGCGCAGGCTCCTCAATGCACACTGCTGGCAGTTCCAGACCTGGGTTTGCTAGCAGACCAAAACGATTATTGGCTTGAAGCAATAGCGCTTCTGCTCAGTCCGACCGTCCGTGATGATCATGTATTCGTGGTGTTGGACGGGCCGAATGACGCTAGTCGGGTCAGTCGTATTCTAGGAGATGTTGTTCTGCGCAGCCCCGCCGAAGACCGCTCCCATGGCGCCCTCTATTGGCCATCGCTGATTACCTACTCGGCTTACCAGGCAAACCAAGCCAACCCCAAGTCAATCCCTTGTTCATCTGCCGTCATCGCCATGATGCAGAAAACTGACCGTGAGCGCGGCGTGTGGAAGGCGCCCGCCAACGAAGAACTTCCAGAAGTATTGCGGCCTATGCACTTAATGATGCCGCCGCTTGATCCTTCCAGCGCCTCCCTCAATCGCATCCGCTCCTTGCAGCGTCGGGGGGTGCGGGTATGGGGAGATCAGACGTTGTTGTCCACCGATGAACCAGCCAGCAACCCCTGGCGCTATGTTCAAGTGCGCCGCACCGCTTCTTATGTGCAGGCCTCATTACGCGAAGTGGTGCGCTTCGCCCTGTTCGAGCCCAACAACGAGCTGACCTGGCTGCGGCTTCAAGGCGTTATCCGTGTGTGGCTGCGCAAATTATGGAAAGTGGGGGGGTTGGCCGGGGCCGTTGAAGCCGATGCATTCAGTATCAAGATTGGAGTGGGCGAGAGCATGACCCGGGCTGACCTCGATGAAGGACTGCTGATCATCCAGATCAACCTGGCGTTTTATGCGCCGGCTGAATTTATTGAACTGCAACTGCAACTTCACACCGGTGAAGCACAGATCTTGTCCCGTCTGTCCACCCCTAACCGAAGCGAGGTGGTGTCATGAGCCTGTTACAGGATGTGCATGAGCGTTTGGTGTGGCCCTCATTAAGTCATCGATTTATCGCCACGTTTTTCTGGAACTACATCCCACTACCTACTGATTATGCGTTTACCCGCATTACGGGCCTCTCTAACAAGCTTGACGTCAAACCTTTTTACCAAGGCGGTGACAACACCGGAGTGGTGAACCTGCCGGACCGAGTTAGCCACGGCAATATCACCTTTCATGAAGGTGTTCGAAGGTCATCTGTGCTCAAAGAATCTCTCTACAATTCCCTCGAAGATTTCGACATGTCTTACCTCACGGTCGTCGTGATCATGCTGGATGAATACAGTTTGCCGGAGGCGTCGTGGACCTTCAGCGATGTTCTGCCGATCGGTTGGAGCACCAGTGATTTGAACGCCTCCGGCAATGAAGTGTTGCTCAACACGCTGGAGTTCTCTTACAGCGAAATGCTGCGCATTGGATTTAAAGCATGATCGAAATCAGAGAGTTGATCATAGAGGCCCGCATAGAAGGCGGTGGTACACCCGCCTCAACGGTATTGGACGAACAGCAGGTGGAGCAACTCAGGGCAGAGTGGCGGCGCGAGATGCGCGAAGCACTGCGCGAAGCCATGCGAAATCGTGAAGGGGAGGCACCATGGCGATTTTTGAACGGGCGTTAAGCAAGTTAACCATTACGGCTTACGCGCAGCACGACGATATTAAAAAGAACAGCTCGGTGGGCAGCTTCACGGCGATGTATAACCCCACTCAGCTGGATCAGACCTACTCGGCAGTCTATTCGCCTAATGAAGCGGTGAGCGACGCCAACCACGGCATGCGATTTGAGCGCATGGGCAATGGGAATCTGTCGTTACCCCTTGTTTTTGACGGCTTGCTGCCGGGCAATCTGACCTCTGTCACCGATCAGTTATCCAAGCTCTGTCAGCTGTGTGGGGGCAAAGATGCCAACTCGGGTGAAACACGTTTTCTGAAAGTGACCTGGGGCGATCAGCCGTGGGACGGAACGGGCAGTTTTATCGGACGCTTTGTCAGCCTGACGGTGACCCAGGAGATTTTCGACAGCGACGGTGAGCCGCTACGGGCCAGGGTCAAGCTGGATCTGGTGTCTGACAACCCTGTGGCCACCCCCGCATCCAAGGGGGCCAAGCCCCCGACCGGCGCCACCCCGCCAATTCGTCGCCGTATTGCCGCGCAACGGCGCTCAAGTACCCAAGCGCAATGGATGGGTGTTCGCACGCAACGCGCCTATGAAGGCGAGGGCACTTGGCTCCCCAATGTTCAACGCAATCTGGTTCGAGTGCCTCAGGGCTGTTCGCTGCCCTCGATCGCCAGCAATACCTCGGGTCGCGAATCGGTCGATTATCTGGATTTGGCCTTGACCAATGGCCTGGTGCATCTCAATGACTTTATGCCCGGTGACAGTTTGTTGTGGCCGGAGCAACCAGCATGAATCCGCTGCCTCCGCAAATCCTCTGTGCCGGTAAGGTGCTGGAGAACTTTGTGGCCGTTCGGGTCGAAATACGCCGCAGTGTGCAGTGGATTCCCGAGGCGAGCATCGTTTTACAACGCCCTAAAGGCAGCAAGACCACCTGGTGGAAAGAATGCTCGGCGCTGGCCGCAAAGTGCATGCCGGGTGAGGAATTGACGATCAAAGAGGGCTCACTGGAAGTCTTCAAGGGGTTGATCGTTGAGCAAAGTGTGGTGTTCAAAGACAAAGAGTTCCGCCTGCTGGTCAAACACCCGTTGCAACGACTGGTCAACACCCTGCGCAGTCAGGTGTTTCAGGACCAGGATGATGGCCAGATTATTTCAGGTGTGTTGAAAGAGCACGGGGTGAGCGCCACCACCTCACAAATGACCACAAAACACCCGCAGATGATCCAGTGGGACTGCTCCGACTGGCAGTTCCTGCAAAGCCGGCTGGCGGCTTACCCCGTGTGGCTCATCCCCACCCGTGACAAGGTTGAATGCCGGCCACCGGCACTGGGCGGCAAGACCCATGTGGTGAAAGCCGTCAGCGACGACCCGAAAAAAGAAGTGAAAGTTGAAGATGCACAGTGGCGGTTCAGCAATGATGTGCAATCGGCCGGTGTGACCTTGCAGTACTGGGATGTCGACCAGCAAAAACTGTCCACCGCCGTCACCGGCAAGGCCAAAGCCATCGGCGATGGCGCGCTGGCCACCTCCATCAAGCCGCTGAGTGCCAAGCATGGGCTGGCGCTTAAGCAATCGGTATGGTCGGTGAACAGTGAGGCTCAAGCGCTTGCAGACGCCCGGCAACTGGCGCAAGTGGCCGCTGGCATCCAGGTGTGGCTGCGTGTACGCGAATATGCAGGTGAAGGTGAAATCACCCTTAAATATGAATTGGGCGACACCCTGGAACTCAGCGGTTTTGGTAGCGGTTTTTCCGGTAAAGGCGTGATCAGCATGCTGGAACACACCTGGGTGCGCGGTAACTGGACCTGTGTGGTGGCCACCGGCATGCCGTTGGTGCAAGCGCAAGACAGTGCCAGCCTGCCGCGCAATACCCGACCGATTATTGGTGTTGTGCAGCCTTATCAAAAAGACAGCCGCGGTTTGAATCGTCTACCGATCAAAATTCCCATGCTGGGGGTCGAAAAACCGCTGTTTGCCCGCATGGGCAGCCCTTATGCCAGTAAAGACATGGGCTTGTGCCTGTACCCCGAAGCTTACGATGAAGTGATCGTCACATTTGTTGATGACGATCCACGTTATCCGCTGATTTTGGGTGCGCTGCACAACCCCAAAAACAAAGCACCGTTCGAGCCCAGCCAGGACAACGCGCTCAAGGGTTTCCAATATGTGAGTGATGGCAAAAAGCACAGTTGGCTATTTGACCTGAAAAAGGGCGCATTCAACCTGATCAATGACCAGAACAGCTTGGCAATGGATGCTACAGGCGTGGTTGTGCATGGTGCTAAGAAACTAGAGCTGACGGGTGACCAGAGCAACTTGGCAATGGAAACCTCAGGCATCGTGATTAAAGGGAAAAAAATAGACCTCACGCAATAACCTTCTTTATGGCCACCCCCTCACCGCAGTGGCACGGATTGAAGGACAGATAAGGGAGCAGAAAAATGGCGAATAGCTGGGATGGCATCTACGGGCGGGGCTGGAAGTTCCCACCCGAATTTACGACAGCGGGTCCGGTCATGGTGCTCGACGAAGAGGACATCGCCCAGAGCCTTGAGATCCTGTTCCGCACTGAGCCGGGTGAACGCATCATGCGCCCCGACTATGGCAGTGGCCTGCAAGCGGTGGTCTTTGAAAATATCAGCAGTGATTTGCTCGCAGCCCTGCGCACTCGCATCGCTGACAGCGTCTTGAGAGACGAGCCCAGGGTTGACCTGGACGACTTGCGCGTCGAACAGGTCTCAGGGATGCCCAACAACCTGTACATCCAGGTCAGCTACCGTCTGCATGGTATTGACCGGCTCGAAACCGTCCGTATCGAACTGGATTTAAACAGCGGTTTTAGCACCTTGCGCCGATTGGGAGCCCGTCATGATCGACTGGATACGTTTCGACGGTAAAACGCAGCGCTGGCCCCCCGTCGCTCGCCCATAGAGCGCTTAAATATACGACAGGGCTGGCGACACACTGATTAGCACGGTGCCCCATTTTGGTCACAGGGCCACTTCCACCGCGCCACGAGGAAGGTCTGATTTCTATGGATGCTAACGAAATTACCCGTGGTCCCTTCGTTCTGGATGATCGGACCCTGCAATGGCACCTGCAAAGGTGGTTGGAAGAGGCCACCAATCAAGGAGGTGACTCTGAGGTCATCTGGAAAGATTTCTGGTTTCCAGTGGCGTTTGATCTTTTAAATCCGGAGCTTTTGCAGGTTGGGCTCGAGACCTTACTCAAGGCTCCACAAGGCAACCTACCGCCACAACTGGCCTTTCTGCTGGCTTTTCTGCGCCAGCTGGAAACACCGCAAGCCCTGCTCAACACGGTTGCCGAGCGTCATCGTGATCTGTATTACCGCAAAATGCTGGGCCTGAGTGAGCGTGCCCCGGTGGCTGATCACGTGGTGGTGGGTGTTGAGCTGGTATCGGGCATCAAGGAGCGCCTGATTGCAGCAGGCACTCTTCTTGATGGGGGGCAGGATGCACAACAGAATCCCCAGCAATACGCGCTGGACAGCAATGTGGTCGCTAACGGTGGGCACTTTAGTGACTTGGGTTGGTCACTCCCCTCGGGCAGCAGCAGCGCGCCAACTGAAATTGTCTATAGCGAAGCCGACGGCATTGACTGGCCCGAAGGCGGGATGCGGTTGTTTGAAGCCCAACCTGCAGCTGCCAATTTATCGGCGAGTGCTATGGATGTGCGTAAACGGGCTGGGCGCATTATTGCCAGCCCGGCCCTTGCCCTGAACCGAGGGCAACGCACCCTGAAGCTGACCTTTGCGACGCAACCTGCTCGCCCGGATCGCTTGCTGGCCTGGTTCAGCGGAGCAGGCCAATGGCAGGCCCTGAGCGTTGACTGGGCAGATAACCGCCTTATCTTGAGTGTGGATGCCTTGGCCCCGGCCATTGAAGCAGCACCGGGACTGGATGGCTGGTCTTACAGCGTGCCCATGCTCAAACTGCAACACCCGGATGGCCTGGCAGTGCCCGCTGTCACCCACCTGACCCTTGAGGTTGTTGCCGCCCGGGATGTGCACATGGCGACAGACGCCGGGCGCGCCGCCATCAATCAACAAGTTCACCCGTTTGGCTACGAACCCTTGTGTGGCAATGCCTTTTACCTGTCGAGCAGCGATTGGCTAAAACCCACTGGCAGCGTGAGCGTCACCTTGATCCCGCAATGGCTGGGTTTGCCTGAGGAGTCTTTCGCGCAGTGGTACGCCCGGTATAAAAATCTGGGCGAGACCACGCTCGCTCCGAAATTGGGCACCAGCGACTTCCAGCTCAAAGCCTCCCTGCTCGGCACGCAGACGCCCGTGACTCCTGCCACACAGCCACTGTTCGCTGACAGCGGCAAGCGTAACAGCGCACCGGTAGCCCGGCCTCTGACCTTTGAGTTTGCTTGCCAGAGCCGTGGCCAAACAGACAGCGACGACCCGCGTGAGGGCCAGAGCCTGTGCCTGGAACTGGCCGGTCAGGACTTTCGACATGCCGAATACCGCCAGCAATTGAGCCTCGCCAGCCCTGAGGGCGAGACCTTAAAACCGCCCTGCACCGCGCTGCTGCAACGCCTGCAAGTCAACTATCAATACAACGCTGAACTCAATGGCGAGCAGGACGTGCAACAGGTACTGACGCCTTTCGGATACACCGCCGTGCCTTTGCCGAATGCAGGTTCAGAACTGTTTATTGGCTGGACCGGCGTGCTTCCCGGTCAAGAGTTGAGCCTTTACTGGAACGTGCGCAGCCCTCAATCGCAAGCGGTGAACTGGTTCTACATGACGGGTGACAACACATGGTCATCGCTGGATGCCCTTGTTAAGGACGACACCCAAGGGCTGGCTCAATCAGGTCTTTGGCGTACACGTTTGCCAGAGGATGCCTGGCTAAAAGTGGATGCTGAAGGCAGTAATGGGCGTCACTGGATAAGAGGTACGTGGGCATCGGCTAAACACGCAGAGGCAGAGGAGCCTGCCGACACCCCCTGGATATACGGCCTGTTGAGCAACGCGGTACTGGCGACCCGCGTCAGCGGCCTTGATGCCGTATTGCCCGCTGAGAACATCGCCCATGCCGTGGAAAGCCTAGAGGGTGTGCAGGGGTTTATCCAGCCCTGGCCATCAAAAGGGGGCTTGCCCGCAGAAGATGCCCCGGCATTCATGAACCGGGTGGCACGGCGCCTGGCCCACCGGGGGCGCATCGTGACCCGTGCCGATATTTCGGAACTGCTACTTGAGCGCTTCAAAGAATTGCACGAGGTGCGCATAGCCGACACGGTTCAACAGGTGCCCGCCCGGCATGAGGAACAGGCTCGCTTGAAACTGGTGGTCATTCCTGCACTGGGCGAACAAGACAACAGCGACCCTCTACAGCCAAAACTTAGCAGTGCACGTTTGAGCCAAATGAAAGATTACGTAAGAAGCCTGGCATCGCCCTGGCTGTTATTCAGCCTAGATAACCCGACTTACATATTCGTGAAGGTGTATTACAAACTCATCTTCATTGATGGTATGAGCGAAGACTATGGCTACCAGCAGGTGGTCGACACCTTGGCCAAACGTTTTATGCCTTGGGGGACGACTGGCGGTGAGGGGGCGGTGGCCGTGGGCGTCAATCTCGATTACTACGAAGTGCTGACTGCCCTCCTGCAAATGCCCTGGGTCAAGAGTGTTGAGGGGCTTGAGCTAAACGGCGCCGAGGCGTCGGTAATCGCGCAGCCTTCTCAAGTACTAATACTGGAAAGGGTGCTGGAGTCGACGCCATTTGTAGATCATGAAGATAGAGTCAGTCCAAAACGTAACTTGAGGACAACGCCATGAGCCTTTCTGATGACCTCAAAAGCGCGATCAGTACGGCGGATGTTGAGCAAAACCTGATCAATACCGTACCTGAACTACGTGAGTTCATTCACTTCGACACCTTGTGGCAGCTGGCGAGCTTGATCGTGCTGGAGCATGGTCATTTGGACTGGTCCGACACCGCCGAACATGACCCTGGCACTACCTTGTTGCAAGCGGCCACCTACGCCATTGCCGATTTAAGCTATCGGCATACCCATCCACTGATTGATCTACTCACACCTGGGCAGGGCAAGCCGGTCTTTGATCCTGCATTCGGGCCAGAAAAGGTACTGACGGTGTCTCCTGTGACAGAGGATGATTACCGCCGCGGGATTTTGGATTTGTGCAGCCTATCAGGAGATGAATTCCTATTTCGTAATGCACAACTGGTTGAAGAGGCGACAGAAGAAAGTTATCAATACTTTTATGACCGTTCTATGGGTACGTACACTTTCAAAATGAGCGAGGGTACTGTTAATAGCGAGTCACATATCTTGCTCGGCGGGTATACGCTGTATGTTGAGCCCTTCCCATCGCATGAATGGGCGATGGCGAGACCCATTCTCGAGAAGTATTTGACAGAGCATCGTAACTTGGGAGAACAGATACGTTTGATCTACCATTTTTCCGAATACCTAGATGCTGAAATATTGAGTCCCTATATTGACGTTGAATTGGACGATGACTGCCAAAACCCTACTCAAATTATGGCCGAGATTTGGAAAGTGACCACTACGGTCTTTGCGCCTTGGCCTCAACGCGAGTCAGAAGCATCCAGCGAGGGTGCAGTAGGTTCAATAGATAAATTTTATGAAGGGCCAAATCTGGTTAATGGATGGATCACTCAGCTTCCACCTGATGTGGATTACACGAAGGAAGAAACTTTTGATCTGCGCGACTTATCGCTTGAGTTGTTAAAGATTGACGGGGTTAAGCAGATACGGCGTCTAAGCTGGTCAGAAACCGAATTAGTCTGGACAAAAAATAAGGCGCCACTCAGGTTTTTAATGTTATGGGGGGAGGCAGCTCATTTCGAACTGGAGAAAGCTGATGCTACTGTAAGACTTTTCAAGCGTGGCCAGCGGCAGGCAATCAGTTCGCTAGCGAGTTTAATCAAGTGGCCTGAGAAAAAACCTCCGTCTTCGGTAACTGTCCCAGAGGGTCAATATCTTGAATCTATGGCTGAAGATATAAATATCTCCGCTCTTTTGCCTGATTGCTATGGCTTGAATGATGTCAATCAACTGAGTGATGTCGAAAAAAAGCAGCGCCAGAATTTAGAGGGCTACCTCTCACTTTTTCAACTGTGGTTCAAGAATGGTTGTGACGAACTGGCGGGGTTGCCGAAATTACTGGCTTTTGACCAGTCAGTTGACTTGATAGGTTCGGGCTATTTCCAGGATTATGAAAAGTCGCTGACGACCATCAATTACTTGCTGGGCTACTTTGGCAGCCAACGAGCGCCACGGGTGTTTAATAAAACAGGGGTAGACCTGAGAGCAGAGGACGAGTTTTTTGAAAGCCAGCGTGCTGCGTTAGCGCAATGGGGCGAATTAGGTTATGGGCGGGCCAACGTGCCGGTCAATACGGTCACAGCGTTCAATAAGCGTCTGGCTTTTCGACTGGGTATTGGCGCAGACATGTTCTCTGAAAAGCCTGACCTTGAAAAATTACCCGTTTATGTGGTCGATTACCGTACGTTGTTGCCTGAAATGCCTAATCCTGAATTTGAAAATCGCAAATTAAAGTCGGCGACACTTGTCACTACAGACGGTGTCGAGCAACTCAAGTTCGAATTTGATGAGGGGGCTCTGCCTGCTGCGGGTCAATTAATCAGTCTGGATGTGGTGGAGCCCAGCATCAAAATTCTCTGGGCATTGGTGGTGCGTGTGGAAGCAAATTATGTCTATTTGGACTTGGAAAATAATCCCCGGCTGCGAGAAAAAGCCAATCAACTTGATGGGCTAGCGGATGCCGGTGACTGCAATAACAGTGATATCTGGCTGCGGCGTATGACCTACCCCTTGGTAGATGTTGAGAATCTGCCGAAAGCCACTGTTCTAGCCTCTGACTATTTCTATCGATTGCACGTGCCTTACAGCGTTCACGTTTTCAATAATGGAGATACTGTGAAAGTTGACACATCACTGATCAAGTCCATGAGCCATTTTGACGGTTCTACCGCTATAGTTGAAGAAATTGATATTCCTTCAGGCACACTACTGGTGAAGGCAGAATCAGAATGGCCAGCAGTCAATAATGAAGTTTTTTGGTATCGTGTTGAAACTAACATTTCTGACCGTTTCTCCCTGAAAGTAGGGGTTGTACTTGATCGTGAGCGCTGGCTTAAGGAAGTTCGACCCGAAGAAGTGATGACCTGGGTGGAACAAATTGTTCGCGAAGAAATGCCCGCCCATTTACAGGCAGATGTGCATTGGCTGAGTTCAGATGAATTTGAGAGCTTTGGCTATAATTATAAAAAATGGCAGCAAGCAGCAGCCGAATCGCGGTTGGGTGAAACCAGTTATGCATTGATGAAACAGTTATCGTTGGGGCAACTTCCTGCGGCGGGTAGAGGGATTGGGGTTTATCACTTGATAACAACAGATGAAGAACGTCTTGGTGCTGAAGCGGGATGGTATTCTGAAGGTGATCCAGGCCATTGGTTAGAAGGTAGTGAAGTTGAAGTTGAAGCTGCAAGCATTGTATATGTCCCCCGAGATGTAGAATAAAGTATGCGTGGAGGGGGGGCGTAGCGTGTATAAAAAATAGTGTATCTTGATAAGGAGTCTGTGATGGCTAAGCGTTTATCAACCTTTGAATCGGAGCTGCCTGAGTTGGAAAAAGGCTTTGAAGAAATCAAGTCTCTTTTTAGAACGGGAGCGGTTCCGAAAGAGTCGGATTATGCTTCGATGATTGAGTATGTGCATTACTTGCATAAGCTGTTGGGAATTGAAGGGGCTGACTCGGATCATACACCCCAGCTAGGCAGCGGGTTAACTACTAACGCAGACGGTGTATTAAGTGTGCTCGGCTATGAGAGTCGTAGCGCTGCTGAGAAAGTGGACGCATGGATTAGTAATATCGCTTATAGGTTGAGGGCCACACATATGGCTATATCGGATGAGTGTGCGGTTTTTTTTGCATATGAAGCAGGTGATGAGGGTCCTGCTACTGTGGCAACAGGATTTGCAAGACAGGCTAATTCTTTTCCGGCTCGGTCCGGTACGCCGACTGGCTTCACACTTGACGGGGTGGACGCGCTTTGGCCCGCTGATGGAAATGAGTATGAAGGTTTTTTTAGTGGTGGCACTTTTACGCTCGCCTATAAGAGTTTGCTTGCAGTAGGTCAGGTATATAATTTGAAAATAAAGTCTGCGCCTTTGGCTCTTCCCTTAACTCGCACGCTTGATGTTGTTCGTATCGTATAGGGCTGTGGGGGCTGGATTCTGGTTTTATACCTATTAATTACTTTGTCAGTGAGGGTGTGTGATAATGCGAGCTATCAATTAAAGGCTGTAAATGATGAATTAAATATTTTATCGATTTAGGTTGTCGGAGTAGAGGGGTTTTAAGTCATGGTTGCGCGAAAAGCTAAGAATGGAACTAAATCCGATATCCCGGGGTTGGACGTGGGATATGTTGAAGTTAAGTCCCTCTTTGAGGTCGGGGCTGTTCCTCGCGAAGAGGAATTCGCTAAATTCATTAGTTACGTACATTATTTGCATAAACTATTAGGTGTTGAAGGTGATAATGAAGAGTATGTGCCTACATTGGGATCCGGGTTTGCGGTCAATAACGGTGTTTTGAGTGTAAGTGGTGGCGACCCTCCATGGTTGCTTGACATGAAAAATATGTTGGGCGCCACTTATGTTGCTTGGTCGGATAATTGCGTGGTTTTTTTTATAATACAGGACATTCCGCTAACCCCTTATGTAATTGCGACTGGCTTTGTTAGAGGTGCATTCATGTTTCCAGTTCGGACAGCGAAACCTCAGGATTTTCTTATTGACACCGTCCCACCTATATATAGCGGTTCAGATTCTGCGGGTGATAGTACATTCACCTGCTCTAGTTTTCGCTTATGGTATTTAATGAGTGAATTTTCGATTTTTCCGGGTAAGTTCTTTAGGCTTCCTATTAAAAATGGTTCTGATCAGGCTTACAAGTTATACAATCTTGAAATTAAAAAATTTGATGAGGGTTCGTAGTGGTCGTTGAAAGGGGTGAATAATATGTGGTAATGTTTTTCCAAGATATCTTAGTGTGTTGTGAAAAGCACAGTAGATAGTGTTTCTCGTCTGTGGGCGCTGTTAAATGATCACTTGTAAGTGCCGGTTGTCATAACTTTGTTCGTCATGAGTGATGAGTGCGCCAAAGTGCGGTTTTGTATAATTTGCTATCAGATTAGTCGTTTCGTGTAGAGGTTTGGCAAGTTAAAACAGAGTGCAGTCATGCGCTCATTCAGTCATTAGTACTTGTTTGTCAATGGGAGGAGCGCCAATGGCACCTGCATTGCAATGCCCGACTATTGGAAGAATTGTCTTTAGGGTTGGTATCAGTAGCCATTGTGGGAATGAGACTATTTTTATACAGCAAATTAGCCTGTTGTTTCATGATGTGCTGCGAGAGGAGTTAGACTCTGCGTTCAGGCACGCCCCAGCATTGAAAGTAGAGCGACTCACGCTACCCTTGGGCACCTTTGATGAAGCAGGTTGGGAAGCAGAGTTGCCAGTGCGGTTACGTACTCAATTAGATAAACAGATAAATGCTCTGCACCAAAACATCGAGGCTGGAATTGTATCTAAGGGGGGGCTTGTTAGAAGCGTCTTTTCTGAGTCTGAGCTAACCAGCGAACCAGGCTTTTTTCCTCGATATTATGAAGCGCGACTAGAACCGACACCCAATTATTTAGTCCGGCTTATATTGAACCCCTCAAGACTAACTTTCTGGCTCATACGGTTAAAAGTGATCACCCTAAAATCAGTAGCTACGTTACTGGTCGATGAAATACCTGTTGCACTTCTTAAACGCAAAAAAATGGCTGAAGTATTGCCCTTAAGCGCGTTGGTATATTTGCAGCGCCATCCGCAGATTGCAGTACCCAATCCTCCTGCAAGTTTAAAAACGCTACCGGTGGCAATCCACGTAACAACCCTGCGCATCTGGCTACCGCGCTTGCTGGCTTATCCATTGCGTGCCGAAGTTCGTCAATGGCTGCACCTGCTGTGCACCACCGGCGAAGCAAAAAAATGTTTGGCTGAAGCACTGGCCTCAATTAGCCCGACTCAAGTACGTACCTCTCTCTCGCCCGTACGTACAGATCCACTTGAAGTGCCCCCAGCGAGTACACAACCGTTGCCGTTTAGCGCGCCCCGGGCAAAGGCCCAACCCACCCCCCGCCCAGAACCCCCGATCCGCATCAACTCCGGCATGACCTGGCCCATCCATGAAGCCGGTCTTGTGCTGCTGTGGCCCCTGTTGCCTTCATTGTTTAAAAAAATGGGCCTGCTGGTGGATCAGCAATGGGTGCAACCGGAAGGTAACTACCGTGCTATGCGCTGTCTGCAAGCGCTGGTATGGGGTGAAGGGCCATTGATGTGGGGTGAGGACTGGCCTGATTCAGCGTTGTTGCGCTGGTTGTGTGGCATGCCACTCGGCTTGCCACTGGCAGCGCCAGACGGGTTTGAAGACAACCCTGATGACCTCGCCGAGCTGGATGCCTGGCTGGCCAGACCGCCCACGGCGCCTCTGGACAATTGGTCGGACTTTTCCCTTGCAGAACTGCGCGAACGTTTTCTGCAGCGCCCGGGAAAATTGAGCCTGCAAGGCGGGCGATGGTCGCTGGAGATTGAGCTGGAGCCGGGTACCTCGACCCCACCGCCGGTGCCGTGGCCTGTTTCGGTGTTGAGTTACCCGTGGTTAATGCAGCCGTTGTACCTCAGCTTTTATGAAGCGGCTTCTGTGGGGTGAACATCTCGGACGTCGTCAGCAACCAGGATCTAAGCGAAAAACCCGTAGCAGTTGACGAGTAATGCGAGGCGACGTTCGACTGCGCAGCAGTCGTAAAATAATTCAGCCTTGAGGTTCGCACCCCGAGAGCTTGCGACGATTGCATCGTCGAACGCAGCCTCGCATTACTCGTCAGCTGCTACGGGGATGGTCGTTTTCACGCCACCGAGCGCGTGTCTGCACGCTATTTAAGCCGACAGTGAGGGTATTCAACGCAATGACCGACTATTTGCTGGACTTGACCGCTCAGCTCGAAGACGTTGATACCCGCTTCAAACGGCGTATTCGCGATCTGCTGGAGCAGAACACGATGGCCAATCTGTCGCAGTTGTTGCTGCCTCAAGCGCACGTGTTGCTGGAAAACCTTGTGGCTCAAGTGGGCGTAACGCGCTGGGAGCAGGAGATTCCCGGCTGGGAAGAGTACCGCTGGCGAGGCACGCTGCGCCCCGGCAGCCGGTTGGCCCAGTTGTTGGGGCATTTCGACCTCAACCCGTTTGAGCGTGATGTGTTGCTGTTGTGCCTGTTACCCATGCTCGATGCCGGGTATAGCACGCTGATTGCCTGCCTGCGCGGTGAGAACCGTTCGGCCATCACCGCAGAGTTTGCGCTGTCGTTGCTGTGCAGCAATGTTATTGAGCAAGCGCATGGGCAACTGTATCTACACCCCGGCGCGAATTTGTTTTCACACGGGCTGTTCAAAACCGATCCGGTGTTCGCCGGTTCGCTGCAAACACCTTTGACCCTTGATCCTGGGGTTTTCCACTTTCTGCTGGGGCATGAGGCGTTGCCATTTGCCCTGGAATTAGGCGCATCCTGGGTGGTGCCATCTTCACAGTTCATTGAACACACATTCGCCGAGCACTTGAGTCGTTGCTGTCAGACCGCTAACCGGCAGGGGGCGGTGTGCGTGGTGTTGCGCACCTCCTCCGAAGCCAGTGTCGCCGGTCTGGTCGCTCAAATTTTGGCGCGTAATGATCGGCAAACACTGTTGCTGGACCTCAACCTGCTGCCCGAAGACCTCACACAGGCTTGCGGTTTCGTCACCCAGGCGCTGCGCGAAGTGCGCATGCGCGGGGCCGGTTTGTTGCTGAGCGGAGCAGGAGCCGTGCGAGACAGCCGGCCGCATGTACTGGCGTTTCTGGAGTCGCGTCTGGCCCGGCATACAGGGCCTGTGTTGATGGTCATTGCCCGGCATTTGCCGGTGGTGCGCTTGAGCAACCTGCCCCATGTGGTGCTGGAGGTGCCCAGCGACGTGGTGCATATCGGCACGCGCCTTTTCTATCAGCAGGTTGGGGCGCTGGGGGTTGAAGAGAGTGTCGATATTGCTCGCTTGGCGCAGCGCTATCCACTGCAACATGCGCACGTGGCGATCACCCTGCAAGAGGCCAGCCTCTATGCGAGCCAGCGCTGCGATGAAGCTTTGCTGAATGAAGGCGATTTACGTCGGGCATTGCAGGTGCGCACCCATCAGGATTTTGGCTCGCTGGTGCACCGTATCGAACCGGTGCGCACGTTTGGCGACTTGATCGTCAGCAGCGAAGTGCAGGTACAGCTCAAGGAAATACTGAGCGCCATCCGTCAACGCGAAGGGGTATTGAACAGGGGCTTTGGCCATAAGCTTGGGCGTGCAACCGGCATCAGCGCATTGTTTTATGGTGAATCGGGCACCGGTAAAACCATGACCGCCGAAGTGCTGGCGGGCGAGTTGGGGGTGGACTTGATACAGATTGACCTGTCAGCGGTGGTCAACAAGTACATCGGTGAAACGGAAAAGCATCTGGCAAAAATTTTCGACCTGGCGGAGCGCGACTGCGGGGTTTTATTTTTCGACGAAGCCGATGCCTTGTTCGGCAAACGCACTGCCACCCAGGACTCCCATGACCGCCATGCCAATATTGAAGTGTCGTACTTGTTGCAGCGCTTGGAGCAGCATCCGGGGCTGGTCATTTTGTCGACCAATAACCGCGCCAACCTGGACACCGCCTTTAATCGGCGCATCACCTTCATGACCCGTTTCAGCATGCCCGATGCCAGCATGCGCGAACGGATGTGGCAGGCCATCTGGCCCCATGGTCTTGCATTAAGTGATGCCATCGACTTCGCCGACCTTGCCCGGCGAGTAGAAATAACTGGTTCCAACATCCGCAATGTGGCGCTGTTGGCAACGTGGCTGGCTGCCGAGGATGAGGCCCGGTGTGTCGAGCTTCGCCACCTTGAACAGGCACTCAAGCGCGAGATGGGCAAGTTGGGAAAAATCTATTCATGAGCGTCGTGGAGGATGTGAGATGAAATCGACCAAAGACAATACAGAGGACGCAATAATCAAGCTCAACAGTGCTTTGGCAGCTACCTTGAAAACGCACTTAAATGGAAATATCGAAATTCGTTTTGATCTTCCGAAACTCGATACGCAGGTGGAATCACCGACCGTGAGTGTGTTTCTTTACCAACTGACCGAAGACATGGAGCTGCGTGAGGGTGAGCCTCGTCAATACTTAATAGACGAGAGAAAATACAAGGTCGCCAATGTTTATCTTCGTTGCTCTTTCCTCATCACCTATTGGGACCCCTCGGATGGGGTAGAGTCCGCTCAGGGGCCGGACAGTCAGCAAATGAAAGTGATCAGTTGGATCACCGGTGCGCTGATTAACAACCGGGAATTGCCTGATGGCGGCAGTCTTTTCTCGCGCCTGATGCCTTCGGAGCATTTGAACAGCCTCGGTAATTTTTGGCAGGCATTGGGTAATCGCCCCAGACTTTGCCTGACTTACGATGCAACCATTCGGGTGCCGTTGAACGGCCCTGAAAAAGATCTAGGGCCTGTGGGTGTAATCGGGGTAGAAGCGTCTCACTTGCCTGATCCAACCGAAGAACAAGAGGCACCAAAGAAGAAAAAACGCTGAAGCAATAACTGCAGTGTTGGCAATACCCGGTATGAAAGGTGAACGGGGCTACAGGTTTGAGCTGACAGCGCATCAGCCCGTTATACTGCGGCCCTCTTTTTCCTGACTCCAAGGCTAATGGCATGGCTAACCACGACATCACCTTCACTCCTGACCCTGATGCAGACTCCATCTCATCTGACGTAGCCGGTTTTGCCGGTGTGCTGATGTCCACCCAGATTCCGACCCGTGCCGATGGCAGTCTGGAGCTGGGCACAATCACCGAACAAAGTGAATGCACCTTGCAAGCGCTTAAAGTTGCGCTGGAGCGGGCGGGCAGCTCGATGGACCGGGTGATGCACCTGACCATTTACCTCACGGACATGGCTGACCGCGCAGCTTTCAACGAGGTTTACACCCGCTTCTTTGCAAAGCCGTGGCCCGTACGTGCCGCCGTTGGCGTGGCCGCTCTGGCGGTCGAAGGCATGCGTGTTGAAGTGACCGCCATGGCCGCCAAGGCCTAGGGTTTACTTAGTTGCAAGCTGGCACGGATGCCATTGACCTCTGCTTCGTTGGCCTTGTAACCCTCAGCAGGCCCGGCGTAGGAGAGGGCATAAGCGCTATTGCCCTGAGTGGCGGCCACGAGGGTCTGGGTGATCACGTGGTTGCCGTTCTGAGTGATCTTGCACGTGGTTTGCAGTGCTTTGAGGCCACCCAGGGTGCTGTCATGAATCTTGTTGCAAGCACTTTGATAGCCGGCGCTGGCGAAGTTTTTTTGCAGCGTCTTGCGCATTTGCAGCAGCACCGCGTCCATATTCACTTGATGCTCGGGTTCTAGCGTGGTCTGGGTCAGTTCCATGACCATTAACGGGTCGCCATTGGCGTCGTTCTTGACCGCCCGCTGACGCACGTTGTTGGTGTCGGCCGCAGGCGGCAGGGCCTGAACCTCCCAGTCTGCGGGCCAGGTGATCGTCAGTTGCTCGGCATGGGCCGCAGCGCAAAACAGCAGTGCGAACAGTGCGGTGAAACGAAGCGAGCAGGGCATCAGGGCAGGCCTTTTCAGTGAAAAGTGGATGGGTAGATTGTATCAACAGGTGTACATCTATTGCGTTGTTGTGTGACATCATTTTTCACCATTGCTCAGCTAACCCTTTGCTTCTTATGCCTAATCCCGGACAATCGCGCCCCTCTTATGGCCGGGGCGTGGTCTGTAAGGTGTTTTCCGTTCGCCCCGGCCGCGTGGTAACGACCGGCTAGCGGAGATTCGACCGGATGAATGACCAGGCTAATAGCGTTGATGAACGCTTCGACGAGACCCCGGCGACCCTCAGTCGCTGGAACCGTCATGACACCACCTGGATGCTGGGCCTGTTTGGTACGGCCATTGGCGCAGGTACGCTGTTCTTGCCCATCAACGCAGGCATAGGCGGCTTTTGGCCGTTGCTGATCCTGGCGCTGCTGGCGTTCCCCATGACCTTTTACGCACACCGTGGCTTGACCCGTTTCGTCTTGTCGGGTCGCGAAGGCTCAGACATCACGGATGTGGTTGAAGAGCATTTTGGATTGACGGCCGGTGCGCTGATCACGTTGCTGTACTTCCTGGCCATTTTTCCGATCCTGCTGATCTACAGCGTGGCACTGACCAACACCGTGGGCAGCTTTATGCTCAACCAGTTGCATGTCACGCCACCGCCCCGGGCCATTCTGTCGTTGGTGCTGATCCTCGGGTTGCTGGCCGTGGTGCGCTGCGGCGAGCAAGCGATCGTCAAGGCCATGAGCATGATGGTCTACCCGTTTATCGTGGCGTTGCTGTTTTTGGCGGTGTTTTTGATTCCGCACTGGAACGGCGGCATTCTGAGCACTGCCAACACGCTGCCAGCGCCGTCGGCCCTGTTGCACACCTTATGGCTGGCGATTCCGGTGATGGTGTTCTCTTTCAACCACTCGCCGATCATTTCCGCCTTCGCCGTCGATCAAAAGCGCCGTTATGGCCAGAACGCCGATCAGCGCAGCTCCCAGATCCTTTCTCGCGCGCACCTGCTGATGGTCGTCATGGTGCTGTTCTTCGTGTTCAGCTGCGTACTGACCTTGTCGCCTGCGCAATTGGCTGAGGCCAAGGCGCAGAACCTGTCGATCCTGTCCTATCTGGCCAACCACTTCGACAACCCGACCATTGCCTTTGCGGCACCGTTGATTGCGTTCGTGGCCATTGCCAAGTCGTTTCTGGGGCACTACATCGGTGCCAGCGAAGGCCTTAAAGGTCTGGTGCTTAAAACCGGTAAACGGCCAGGGGCCAAGACCCTCGACCGCTTGACCGCCGCCTTCATGCTGGTGGTGTGCTGGGCGGTGGCCACCCTTAACCCGAGCATTCTGCGCATGATTGAAACACTGGGTGGCCCGGTGATCGCGGCCATCCTGTTCCTGATGCCGATGTATGCGATCCGTCGTGTGCCGGCCATGCGTCAGTACTCGGGGCTGCTCTCCAACGTGTTCGTCACCCTTGTCGGGTTGATCGCGATTTCGTCGCTGGTGTACTCGCTGATCCCTTGATCGGTGGCGTGTCGCCGTCGTTCCAGGCGGCGACACGTTGAGTTGATTCGCGTCAATCCCCACGGCTGAGTGCCGCGTAGTCTAAGGTCACTTCTTTTAGGAGGTGATTAGGCATGAGCATCATCGTGACCGGCGCTGCCGGGTTTATCGGCAGCAATCTGGTGAAGGCACTGAACTTGCGCGGCGAGCACGACATCATTGCCGTCGACGATCTGACTGACGGTGACAAGTGCCGTAATCTCGCCGATTGCGACATTGCCGATTACCTTGATAAACGCGAGTTCCTGCCCCGTTTTGCTGCTCGGCAATGGGCGGGTGTGCGTGCGGTGCTGCATCAGGGCGCCTGTTCAAGTACCGTCGAGCGTGACGGGCGACTGATGATGGACAACAACTATCAATACAGCTGCGACCTGTTGCAGGCCTGTCAGGCGCAATCAGTTGCATTGCTGTATGCCTCCTCGGCGGCGGTTTATGGTGCTCGTCGCGACTTTCGTGAAGACCGTGAATGTGAGCAGCCACTCAATGTGTACGCCTATTCCAAATTCCTGTTTGACCAACGGGTACGCCAGATACTGCCTACGGCCAGCAGCCAGATAGTGGGGTTGCGATACTTCAATGTGTACGGCCCGCGTGAGCAGCACAAAGGGCGTATGGCGTCGATGGTCTGGCACTGTTTCAACCAGTACCGCGAGCGCGGGCATGTTGAATTGTTCGCAGACTATGGCGGTTACCCGGCGGGCGGGCATCTGCGCGATTTTGTGTCGGTTGAAGATGTGGTCAAGGTCAATCTGCATTGGCTGGACAATCCGCAGACCAGCGGGATTTTCAATCTGGGGACGGGATTGGCGCGCTCATTCAATGCGTTGGCGTTGGCGACCATCAACAGTGTGCGAGTGGCTGAGAACAGGCCTGAGCTGACCCTGGAAACAGCGCTGCTGGAGGGTGTGCTGCAATACATTGCGTTTCCCCAAGCGCTTAAAAGCAAATATCAGGTGTACACCTGCGCCGACCTGACCCGCTTGCGTGAGGCGGGTTACAGCGAGCCGATGTTGACGTTGGAGGAAGGGGTGGAGCGTTATTGCCGTGAATTATTGAGTCGCTAAAACCCGTAGCAGCTGACGAGCTCTGCGAGGCTGCGTTCGAGGACGCAGTCCTCGTAAACCCGGCCGCTCAGGGGGTGCCTGAATAACCGGGTTGTAGGGTTTTACGACGGCTTTGCCGCCGATCGCAGCCTCGCAGAACTCGTCAGCTGCTACGCGTACACCGAGTTATTTACCCGACAGCAACGCTTCCAGCTTTTCTTGGTCACGGGCGAACTGGCGGATGCCTTCGGCCAGTTTTTCAGTGGCCATGGCGTCTTCATTCGATTCCCAGCGGAACTGCGCTTCGCTGAGGATCAGACGCGGTTCGCCAGCATTGCCAGGGGCCAGTTTGCGTTCCAGCGTGCCTTGTTCCTGGGCCAGTTTTTCCAGCAGGTCGGGGCTGATGGTCAAGCGGTCGCAACCGGCCAATTGTTCAATCTGGTTGGTGTTGCGGAAGCTCGCGCCCATGACCACGGTGCTGTAGCCATTGGCTTTGTAGTAGTTGTAGATGCGGGTAACCGATTGCACGCCCGGATCATCGGAGCCGGTGTAGTCAATGCCGGTGGATTTTTTGTACCAGTCGTAGATGCGGCCCACAAATGGCGAGATCAAGAACACGCCCGCATCGGCACAGGCCGCTGCCTGGGCAAATGAGAACAGCAGCGTCAGGTTGGTTTGAATCCCGGCTTTTTCCAGCTTCTCAGCCGCACGGATACCTTCCCAGGTCGAGGCGAGCTTGATCAGCACGCGGTCACGGCCAACTCCAGCCTTGTCATATAACTCGATCAACTGATTGGCTTTTTGCAGCAGGGCCGCTTCGTCAAACGACAGGCGAGCGTCGACTTCCGTCGAAATTCGCCCAGGAATGACTTTCAAGATACCGCTACCCACCGACACCGCGAACAGGTCGCACGCCAGGCCGACATCGCCTTTGGCGTGTTCGATGGCGTTTTTCAGTAAATCGGCGTAACCGGGCAGCGCGGCAGCTTTGAGCAGCAGCGAAGGATTGGTGGTGGCATCAACGGGTTTGAGGCGGGTAATCGCGTCGAGGTCGCCGGTGTCTGCGACCACGGTGGTGAACTGCTTGAGTTGTTCCAGCTTGGAAGTCATGGGGCGTCTCAGTCTTAAATAAGGAAATGGCTGTATGAATGGAGTGTATCTTCGATCAAAAGTTCGTTGAAGGCAGGCTGGCAGAATGCCGCGCAATCCCTGCATTGTGCAACCCGGCAAACGATTTTTCACTGACGGATTTACGACCTGTCCACGGCCTTTTGCGGATGTTTAGCTATACCTAAGTTTCCGTATCTGTGCGGTTGCATTTTCTACAGGAGTTACAGCATGAAGCTTGGGCTAATGTTTGGGGCGGTGTGCCTTGCCTCGCTTGGGGTGGTCGGTTGTTCCAGTCAGACGGTGCAACCGAACGAATACTCCGGTTTCTTGAAGGATTACAGTCACCTCAAAGAGGAGAAATCGCCTTCGGGGGCCGAGGTCATGCGCTGGATAGACCCAAAGCTCGACTTGAATAAATACACCAGCGTGTACATCGAGCCGAGCCAGCTGTACCCGGCGCCTCAACCCACCGGAAAAATTTCCCAAAAAACGTTGAATGGCATAACCGCGTATTACGATCAGGCACTCAAACGCGAGCTGGGCAAATCGCTGCCCTTGGCCAGCGCACCGGGGCCGGGGGTGATTGTTGTGCGGCCGGCCATCACCGCCGTCAGCAGTGAAACCGAGAGCCTGGCACCCTATGAATACATTCCCGTGGCGCTGGTGGCGGCGGCGGTGAGCACTGCAACGGGTATACGTGATCAAGAAACCCAGTTGTCGACCGAGGCCGTTTTGATAGACGGGCAAAGTCAGGATGTTGTGGCTCAGGTCGTGCGCAAGGGCACGGGCAAGCCGCTGGATAACAACACCCAGGAACTGAAGGCCGATAACTTCAAAGCCGTGATCGATGGCTGGGCCACAGACATGCATCAGTCCTATTTGAAGCTCAAGAACGAATAGAAAAGGGTGTTCACGGGCGACGTGTCGAATGCGTCGTCCGTCGTTGAGCCTGTGTCAGGTTGATCGTGACATTTTGTGTGGAGGTCATAGGTGGCGTGACTGTTTCGTGTTTAACTTCGGCCTCTTCAAATACTGTTAAGAAGGACATCGTTCATGGCTCAAGTGACGCTTAAAGGCAACCCTGTTCAAGTCAACGGCGAACTGCCAGCGGTAGGCGCCAAGGCTCCAGATTTTTCGCTGGTGGCAGGTGATTTGTCCGATATGACGTTGGCTAGCTTTGCCGGCAAACGTAAAGTGCTCAACATCTTCCCAAGCGTAGACACCCCGACCTGTGCAACGTCGGTACGCACGTTCAACAAAATGGCCAGTGAGTTGGCCAATACCGTTGTGCTGTGCATTTCGGCTGACCTGCCGTTCGCACAAGCCCGTTTCTGCGGCGCTGAAGGCCTGGAAAACGTGCAAAACCTGTCGACCCTGCGTGGCGCCGAGTTCATCGAAAACTACGGCGTTGCAATCGCTGATGGCCCGCTTAAAGGCCTGACTGCCCGTGCAGTGGTGGTACTGGACGAAAACAACAACGTGCTGCACAGCGAGCTGGTCAAAGAAATCGCTGAAGAGCCAGACTACGAAGCAGCACTGGCTGTTTTGAAGTAAGCATCACGGCATGACCCAAACGGCCTGGCATTGATTGCCAGGCCGTTTTTTTGTGCGGGTTTTGTAGCGGGCGGGGGGGCACGCAGACCCCTGTAGCAGTTGACGAGTAGTGCGAGGCTACGTTCGACGATGCAATCGTCGCAAACGCTGAGCGCACGGTGTAGCTGAAACAGCCAACCCATCTGCCGTGGTGAAGTTGATTTACCGAGTTGAAGGGTTTTACGACGGCTACGCCGCCGATCGTAGCCTCGCATTACTCGTCAACTGCTACGAGTTCAAGATTGCGCCAAACCGCCACTTTTCCTGTCATCTACCCCCTATAACGTAAATACCCGGTAAAGAGCCTTTTCATAACCGCCGACACTGCTTATCGTTCAGCCTCCTGATAATAAGCGCTCGCGCCCAACTGGTTGATCATTCAATGCAATCCTCTGTTTCCCACACTTCTCGTCGCTGGCTGGTTGCTCTGCTGGTGTTGCTGGTCATTATTGGCCTGTGCTGGTGGCTATGGCCGTCGTCAGCGAAAAAAACCGAGGCAACCCAAGCCGCCGGGCAAACCAGTCGCACAGGCATGGCGCGCCCTGGTTTTGGCGGTTCGACTCAAGCCGTGCCAGTGCGGGTGGCGGACGTGACGCGCGGGGACTTCCCGATTTACTACAAGGCGCTGGGCACGGTAACGGCCCTCAATACCATCAATGTGCGCAGCAGAGTGGCGGGCGAGCTGGTCAAGGTCTATTTCAAGGAAGGGCAGATGGTCAAAGCGGGCGACTTGCTGGCTGAGATAGACCCGCGCAGCTACCAGAATGCCTTGCTGCAAGCTGAAGGCACGTTGCTGCAAAATCAGGCCCAGTTGAAAAACGCGCAGGTCGATGTGCAGCGC
Organism: Pseudomonas sp. TMW22091; assembly: GCF_022496705.1. Lineage (NCBI taxonomy): Bacteria > Pseudomonadati > Pseudomonadota > Gammaproteobacteria > Pseudomonadales > Pseudomonadaceae > Pseudomonas > Pseudomonas sp. TMW22091. The sequence goes on along the minus strand of NZ_SCFI01000003.1, from coordinate 308,907 downwards.
TATCGCGGTCTGTATGCCGAAGACAGTATCGCCAAGCAAACCCTGGACACCGCCGAAGCGCTGGTGAGTCAGTATCAGGGCACGGTCAAAACCAATCAGGCGGCGGTCAACGACGCCAAGCTCAACCTCGATTTCACCAAGATTCGCGCACCGATCAGCGGCCGAGTGGGCTTGCGCCAATTGGACGTGGGCAACCTGGTCGCCGCCAATGACACCACCGCGCTGGTGGTGATTACCCAGACCGAGCCAATCGTGGTCAGTTTCACCCTGCCGGAGAGCAACCTGTCACTGGTGCTGGAGCGTTACCGCAGTGGCGCCCAATTGCCCGTGCAGGCCTGGAACCGTGGCGACACCAAAGAGTTGGCAACCGGTGTGCTCAGCAGCATTGATAACCAGATTGATATCACCACTGGCACGTTGAAGTTCAAAGCACTGTTTGAGAACCGCGATCAGGCGCTGTTCCCCAACCAGTTCGTCAATGTGCACCTGCTGGCCGACACGCTGAAAAATGTGATTCTGGCCCCGACAGCGGCCATTCAATACGGCACCAATGGGTCGTTTGTCTATGCCATGGACGGTGACAACAAGGTCAAGATCCGCAGCATCAAAGTGGGGGCCACCGACGGTGATGTGACGGTCATTGAAGAAGGGCTGGAACCCGGTGATCGCGTTGTGCTGGAAGGCACTGACCGGTTGCGTGATGGCGGCGCGGTAGAGGTCGTCAACGACAGCGCCGAGGTGCCGGCCACCCCGGCGCAGCACCTGCAAGGCGGGGCTGAGGCCGTTGCTGTGCCTGCGGATGCCAAAGCCAACGGCAAGGGCAAGGCGCACGAATGAATCTGTCGCGGCTGTTTATCCTGCGCCCGGTCGCAACCACGCTGTGCATGCTGGCCATCGTGTTGTCCGGGATCATTGCCTACCGCCTGTTGCCGGTGTCGGCCTTGCCTCAGGTCGATTACCCGACCATCCGGGTCATGACGCTGTATCCGGGCGCCAGCCCTGACGTGATGACCAGCGCGGTCACCGCACCGCTAGAGCGCCAGTTCGGGCAAATGCCCGGTTTGACACAAATGGCCAGCACCAGCTCCGGGGGCGCTTCGGTGCTGACGTTGCGCTTTAACCTGGACATCAATATGGATGTCGCCGAGCAACAAGTGCAGGCGGCGATCAATGCTGCCAGCAACCTGTTGCCCAGCGATTTACCGGCCCCGCCGGTGTACAACAAGGTCAACCCGGCCGATACCCCGGTGCTGACCCTGGCGATTACATCGAAAACCATGCTGCTGCCCAAGCTCAATGACTTGGTCGATACGCGCATGGCCCAGAAAATTGCCCAGATCAGCGGCGTTGGCATGGTCAGTATTGCCGGTGGTCAGCGTCAGGCGGTGCGCATCAAGGTCAACCCTGAAGCACTGGCCGCCAATGGCCTCAACCTCGCGGATGTGCGCACGCTCATCAACGCCTCCAACGTCAACCAGCCCAAGGGTAATTTCGACGGCCCGACCCGGGTGTCGATGCTCGACGCCAACGATCAGTTGAAAACCCCGGAGGAATACGCCGAGCTGATCCTCGCCTATAACAACGGCGCGCCGTTGCGACTCAAGGACGTGGCCGAAATTGTCGATGGCGCCGAGAACGAGCGGCTTGCCGCCTGGGCCAATGAAAATCAGGCTGTACTGCTTAATATCCAGCGCCAGCCGGGTGCCAACGTGATTGAAGTGGTGGACCGGATCAAGGCGCTGCTGCCCAGCATCACCGACAACCTGCCCGCCGGTATTGACGTGACGGTATTGACCGACCGCACGCAAACCATCCGCGCCTCGGTGCGCGATGTGCAATTGGAATTGCTGATCGCCATCGCCCTGGTGGTGATGGTGACCTTCCTGTTTCTGCGCCGTGCCAGCGCCACCCTCATTCCTTCGATTGCGGTGCCGCTGTCACTGATCGGCACCTTCGGGGTGATGTACCTCGCGGGTTTTTCGATCAACAACCTGACGCTGATGGCCTTGACCGTTGCCACCGGCTTTGTGGTCGATGACGCTATCGTCATGCTGGAGAACATCTCGCGCTACATCGAAGAAGGCGACAGCCCAATGCAGGCGGCGCTCAAGGGCGCCAAGCAAATCGGCTTTACCCTGATTTCCTTGACCCTGTCGCTGATTGCCGTACTGATCCCGTTGCTGTTTATGGGCGATGTAGTGGGGCGTCTGTTCCGCGAATTTGCCATCACCCTGGCGGTGGCCATTCTGATTTCGCTGGTGGTCTCGCTGACCCTGACGCCGATGATGTGCGCGCGCCTGCTCAAAGCCGAACCCAAGCCTGAGGAACAGGGTCGTTTCTACCGGGCCAGCGGTGCTTTCATCGACTGGATGATCACCGAGTACGGTCGCATGTTGCAGTGGGTGCTCAAGCATCAACCGCTGACCTTGCTGGTGGCCATCGGCACACTGGCACTGACCGTCTTACTGTACATGGTCGTGCCCAAGGGTTTTTTCCCGGTGCAAGACACCGGGGTGATTCAGGGGATTACCGAAGCGCCGCAGTCGATCTCGTTCAGTGCCATGAGCCAGCGTCAGCAAGCACTGGCGCAGCTCATTCTGCAAGACCCTGCGGTGCAAAGCCTGTCGTCTTACATCGGTGTGGACGGCGATAACGCGACCCTCAACAGCGGGCGCATGCTGATCAACCTCAAGCCTCACGGTGATCGCAGTGAAACGGCGTCTGAAGTGATTGCCCGCCTGCAACCGCAGGTCGACAAGCAGTCGGGGATTCGCCTGTTCATGCAGCCGGTACAAGACTTGACCATCGAAGACCGGGTTAGCCGCACTCAGTACCAGTTCAGCCTGACGTCACCCGATGCCGAGCTGCTCAGCACCTGGACGCAAAAGCTGGTAACGGCGCTGTCCAATCAGCCGGAGCTGACCGATGTGGCCAGCGACCTTCAAGACAAAGGCTTGCAGGTGTACCTGGTGATTGACCGCGATGCGGCCTCGCGCCTTGGGGTGACAGTGGCCAATATCACCGACGCGTTGTATGACGCCTTTGGTCAACGTCAGATTTCCACCATCTATACCCAGGCCAGCCAATACCGCGTGGTGTTGCAAGCCAAAGATGGCGAGAAAATCGGCCCGCAGGCGTTGGACCAGATTCACGTCAAGACCACCGATGGCGGGCAAGTCCGACTGTCGAGCCTGGCCAAGGTAGAAGAACGACAGGCGCAACTGGCGATCTCTCACATTGGCCAGTTCCCCTCGGTGATGGTGTCGTTCAACCTCGCGCCCGGTGTTGCGCTGGGCGAAGCCGTCGAATTGATCGATCAGGTGCAAAAAGACATCGGTATGCCGGTGGGCGTGCAAACCGAGTTCCAGGGCGCGGCGAAAGCGTTTCAGGCGTCGTTGTCGAGCACCTTGCTGCTGATTCTGGCTGCCATCGTGACCATGTACATCGTGCTCGGCGTGCTGTACGAAAGTTACATCCACCCCGTCACCATTCTTTCGACCTTGCCGTCGGCGGCCGTGGGTGCCTTGCTGGCGCTGATACTGAGTGGCAATGATCTGGGCATGATCGCGATCATCGGCATCATTTTGCTGATCGGTATTGTGAAAAAGAACGCGATCATGATGATCGACTTTGCCCTTGATGCCGAGCGCAATCAGGGCATGGCCCCGGAACAGGCGATTTATCAGGCGGCGTTACTGCGTTTCAGGCCGATTTTGATGACCACACTGGCGGCGCTGTTTGGTGCCGTACCGCTGATGCTGGCCACCGGCTCCGGTGCAGAATTGCGCCAGCCGCTGGGGCTGGTGATGGTGGGCGGTTTGCTGGTCAGCCAAGTGCTGACGCTGTTTACCACCCCGGTCATTTACCTGTACTTCGACCGATTGGGCCGCCGCTGGCGGGGTGATGCAGCCAACGCTGAGCAGGCGTCGGTATGAACCTGTCCGGGCCGTTTATCCGGCGCCCCGTCGCCACCATGCTGCTCAGCCTGGCCATCATGCTGTTGGGCGGTGTGAGCTTTGGTTTGTTGCCGGTGTCTCCGTTGCCGCAAATCGATTTTCCGGTGATTGTGGTCTCCGCCAGTTTGCCGGGGGCCAGCCCCGAGGTGATGGCGTCCACGGTGGCCACCCCGCTTGAGCGCTCGTTTGGCTCGATTGCCGGGGTCAACACCATGAGCAGTCGTTCCAGTCAGGGCTCGACCCGGGTAATTTTGCAGTTCGATCAGGACCGCGACATCAACGGTGCGGCGCGAGAAGTGCAGGCGGCCATCAACGCATCGCGCAACTTGCTGCCCAGCGGCATGAAAAGCATGCCGACCTACAAAAAGGTCAACCCCTCGCAAGCACCGATCATGGTGTTGGCGCTGACCTCGGAGGTGCTGTCCAAAGGCGAGCTGTACGATCTGGCGTCGACCATCCTGTCGCAGAGCCTGTCTCAAGTGCCGGGGGTGGGTGAAGTACAAATTGGCGGCAGCTCGCTGCCGGCGGTGCGTATCGAGCTGGAGCCGCAACTGCTGAACCAGTACGGTGTGTCGCTGGATGAAGTGCGCAGCACCATTGCCAGTGCCAACGTGCGTCGGCCCAAGGGCGCGGTGTCGGATGGCGAGCGTAACTGGCAGATTCAGGCCAATGACCAGCTGGAAAAAGCCAAGGATTACGAGTCGCTGATTATCCGTTATCAGGACGGTGCCGCCTTGCGCCTCAATCATGTGGCCAAAGTGCAGGACAGCGTTGAGGACCGCTACAACAGTGGCTTCTTCAACAATGACGCGGCCGTGCTGCTGGTGGTCAACCGCCAGGCCGGGGCCAACATCATCGAGACTGTAAGCGCCATCAAGGCGCAATTGCCGGCCTTGCAAGCCGTGCTGCCCGCCAGCGTCAAGCTGGAAGTGGCCATGGACCGTTCGCCGGTGATCAAGGCCACCTTGCACGAAGCCGAAATGACCTTGCTGATCGCCGTGGTGCTGGTGATTATCGTGGTGTTCCTGTTCCTGGGTAATTTCCGTGCCTCGTTGATCCCCACGTTAGCGGTGCCGGTGTCGTTGATCGGCACCTTCGCCATCATGTACCTGTACGGCTTCTCGCTGAACAACCTGTCGCTGATGGCGCTGATTCTGGCCACCGGGCTGGTGGTGGACGATGCCATCGTGGTGCTGGAGAACATCTCGCGGCATATCGACGCCGGTATCGCGCCGATGAAAGCCGCATACATGGGTGCCAAGGAAGTCGGTTTTACCTTGCTGTCGATGAACGTGTCGCTGGTGGCCGTGTTCCTGTCGATCCTGTTTATGGGCGGGATTGTCGAGAGTCTGTTCCGCGAGTTCTCGATCACGCTGGCCGCATCGATTGTGGTGTCGCTGGTGGTGTCACTGACCCTGACCCCGATGCTCTGCGCACGCTGGCTCAAGCCCCATGTGCCGGGCACTGAAAACGCCATGCAGCGTTGGAGCATCCGCCTTAACGAACGCATGATGCGAGGCTATGCGCGCTCGCTGGACTGGGTATTGCGGCACAAGCGCCTGACCTTGTTAAGCCTGCTGGTGACCATTGGCGTCAACGTGGCGTTGTACGTGGTAGTGCCCAAGACCTTCATGCCGCAGCAGGACACCGGGCAACTGATCGGTTTCGTGCGTGGCGACGATGGCCTGTCATTCAGCGTCATGCAGCCGAAAATGGAAATCTTCCGCAAGGCGGTGCTGGCCGACCCGGCCGTTGAAAGTGTGGCCGGGTTTATTGGCGGCAACGGCGGCACCAACAACGCGATCATGATCGTGCGCCTCAAGCCGGTCTCCGAGCGCAAGATTTCTGCGCAAAAAGTCATCGAGCGACTGCGCAACACCATGCCCAAAGTACCTGGTGGGCGCTTGATGCTGATGGCTGACCAAGACTTGCAATTTGGCGGTGGCCGCGAGCAAAGCAGTTCGCAGTACTCCTACATCCTGCAAAGTGGCGACCTCAACGAACTGCGCATCTGGTACCCGAAAGTCGTGGCTGCCCTTAAAGCGCTGCCCGAACTGACGGCCATCGATGCCCGCGAAGGGCGCGGTGCCCAGCAAGTCACGCTGGTGGTGGACCGCGATCAGGCCAAGCGTCTTGGCATCGACATGAACATGGTCACGGCGGTGCTTAACAACGCCTACAGTCAGCGGCAGATTTCGACCATCTACGACAGCCTGAACCAGTATCAGGTGGTCATGGAGGTCAACCCCAAATACGCCCAGGACCCTGAAACCCTCAACCAGGTGCAGGTCATCACCGCCGAGGGTGAGCGCGTGCCGTTATCGACCATTGCCCACTACGAAAACAGCCTGCAAGACGACCGCGTCGAGCACGAAGGCCAGTTTGCTTCCGAGACCATTGCGTTCGACATGGCGCCTGGTGTGTCACTGGAACAGGGCACCGCTGCGATTGAGCGAGCGATAGCCAAACTGGGATTGCCGGAAGACGTGATCGCCAAAATGGCCGGTACGGGCGATGCCTTTGCGGCCACGCAAAAGGGTCAGCCTTTCATGATCCTCGGCGCGTTGGTGGCGGTGTATCTGGTGCTGGGGATTCTTTATGAAAGCTATATCCACCCGCTGACCATTTTGTCGACTCTACCGTCGGCGGGCGTGGGGGCGTTGTTGAGCATCTACCTGACGGGGGGCGAATTCAGCCTGATTTCACTGCTGGGCTTGTTCCTGTTGATTGGCGTGGTGAAGAAAAACGCGATCCTGATGATCGACCTTGCGTTGCAGCTGGAACGCCACGGTGGCCTCAGCCCCGAGCAATCCATCCGCAGCGCCTGCCTGCAGCGTCTGCGGCCGATTCTGATGACCACACTGGCGGCCATTCTGGGTGCCGTACCGCTGCTGCTCAGCACCGCTGAAGGTGCAGAAATGCGCCAGCCGCTGGGCCTGACCATTATTGGCGGGTTGGTCTTCAGCCAGATCCTGACCCTATACACCACCCCGGTGGTTTACCTCTATCTCGACCGCGCGCGCCACCGCTTCAACAAATGGCGTGGCGTACGCACTGATGCTGCTCTGGAAACTGCGCTATGACCTCTCGTTTGCTTACCCTCGCTCCGGCCCTGTCGCCCCAACGTTGGGCCCTTGCCCGTGGGCTGGGGCTGGCGTTTACCGGTCTGTTGCTAAGCGCCTGTGCGATTGGTCCTGACTACCAGCGTCCGCAAGCGCCAGCCCCGCTCGAATACAAAGAAGCGGCGGGCTGGACCCAGGCCAACCCCAGTGATGCCCTGGCCCGCGGGGCCTGGTGGGAACTGTATGGCGATGCGCAACTCAACGGTCTGGTTGAAACGCTCAACCGTTCCAACCAGACCGTAGCGCAATCCGAAGCCCAGTTCCGTCAGGCCCAGGCACTGGTGCGCACAGCGCGTGGTGCTTTCTTCCCGAGTGCCGACCTGAGCGTGGGTAAAACCCGTTCCAGTCAGGGCTCAGGCAGTTCCAGTTCAAGCCTGACCCAATCGAGCAGCGGCATCCGCGACACCTTGAATGCACAAGTGGGTGTGAGCTGGGAAGCCGATGTCTGGGGCAAACTGCGCCGTGGGCTGGAAGCCAACGAAGCCAGCGCCGAAGCCAGCTTGGCTGACTTGGCGGCGATGCGTTTGAGCCAACAATCGGAACTGGTGCAGAACTACCTGCAACTGCGCGTGATTGATGAGCAAAAACGCCTGCTCGAAGCCACCGTCGAGGCGTACCAGCGCTCGTTGAAAATGAGTGAAAACCAATACCGTGCGGGTATATCCGGCAAAGACGCCGTGGCCCAGGCACAAACCCAACTGCGCACCACCCAGGCCAGCCTGATCGACCTGATCTGGCAGCGTGCGCAGTTTGAAAACGCCATAGCTGTCCTTACGGGGCAAGCGCCGTCAGGGTTCCAGTTGGCGGAAGTCAAAGACGTGCCGAACCTGCCGCAGATTCCGGTGAGCCTGCCTTCACAACTGCTGGAGCGGCGTCCTGACATCGCCTCGGCGGAGCGCTCGATCATTGCTGCCAACGCCAACATCGGCGTGGCCAAAGCGGCTTACTACCCGGACTTCAGCTTGAGCCTGTCGGGTGGTTACAGCAGCAGCCAGTACCAGGACTGGATCAGCGTACCGAACCGATTCTGGTCGGTGGGTCCGAAGATTTCCTTGCCCTTGTTTGATGGCGGCCAGCGTTCGGCAGACGTCGATCGCAACGAAGCGATCTATGACCAGACTGTGGCCAAATACCGTCAGACCGTGCTCGATGGTTTGCGTGAGGTCGAGAATTACATGGTGCAACTGAAAGTCCTGGCGGATGAGTCGGTGGTGCAGGAGCAAGCGCTGGAGTCGGCGCGAGAGTCGTTGCGTTTGACCACTAACCAGTACAAGGCGGGTTTGATTGCTTATTTAGACGTGGTAACGGTACAAACGACGGCCTTGTCTAATGAGCGCACCGTGTTGAACCTGTTGCAAAGCCGGTTGATAGCCAGCGTGCAGTTGATTGCTGCTTTGGGTGGGGGATGGGATGGCAATACTGATTTGAGTGCCAATGAGCACACGGGCGAGCGCCCGTAAGGGTAAACCCGAGATAACTCGGTTTGTGATCTAGTTTTTGATCTGGCTTTTGACCTGGCTTTTGACCTGGCTTTTGACCTGGCTTTTGACTTGGTTTTTGATCTGGCTTTTGACTTGGCTTTTGATCTTGATCTTGATCTTGATCTGCCGCCCCTTCGGGAGGCCGAGAGGAGGTTTCGCGGAGTGGGTCGACCGGCATGGATGCCGGGAGAGCTGCGATCGGGCCAAGGATGGCCCGTCGCAGCGTGCCCACGGAGCGGGACCGGAGCGAGGGGCACCTGAGCGCAGCGAGGGCCGTACGCGGGGGCGGAAGCGTTTTGGTTACTTTGCCGCTTTTGCAAAGTGACACGCCGTAAGGGCGTAACCCGTAGAGCGCCGTGATACATGAAATGGATATGTACGCGGTTTAGATAACTGGAGCACTGAGTACATATCCATTGGATGTGTAAATTCTTTCTACGGGTTTCGCCCTTACGGCGAGGCACTTTTGTCAAACAGCCACAAAAGTACCCAAAAAGTCCTTGCCCTACCATACGGCCGAGCTCGCCTAGGCTCGCCCGGTGCCTTCACTCCGGCACTGTTATGGGGGCACGCCGCGACGGGCCATCCTTGGCCCGATCGCGGCTGGCTCGGCGTCCTGCCTCGCCACCCCCATAACAGCACCTACGTTCAGCCTCCTGTGATGGGCCCCAGTGTCGTTCCCACTTTTTCGGTGGCAGCAGTGAGGGACGTTGGAAGCTGCTAGCTAAAAGCTAAAAGCTAAAAGCTAAAAGCTAAAAGCTAAAAGCTAAAAGCTAAAAGCCTGTTTTCCCTCACTTGAATTCGGGATGTTTCGTACGTGTTTGCCAATTGCGGGGCAGACTTGGCGACGCCTATAGTCGGCGCTCGCTTAACGGCGACCGGGTTTGGCGACCTTGAAGACATTTAGAGAGCAGTTGTTATATTTGGCTGAGCGTGTATTTTGCACCGCGATGCTTTATGGCTGCTGTGCGTGGGAGATCCTTGGATCTGCCGGGGTTCCTAAATGTTTCCGGCTCGCCAACCCGCGCACAGTGGCCACCTGTTTTTGTTTGGCGACGAAACCGGGTGGCTCTCATCAAACATTTAGGAAATGACTCATGACGAACACTCCGCTTATCCCGATGACCGCCATCGACTGCCTTATCCCCGCCATATTGATAGACCGCAATGCCCCAGCTGATGTGCTCCATGCCAATGCAGCAGCCCGCATACTGGCTGCGACCCAAATGATGGAAACCCTGGCCCACCGTGACCTTGAACTGGCCGATGCAGTCGACCTCAAACAAATCGCCACCGTTGCAATGATTCTGCTGCGTGATGGCTGCGACTTGCTGGATGTACTGGGCTGGCGTTTACGCCCCGAGTAGGCGCTGACGAGCTCTGCGAGGCTGCGCTCAACGACCTGGCGACGATTGCATCGTCGAACGCAGCCCTCGTTCCTCGGCAGCGGCTACAAGGCCCCCCCAAAAAAACACCACCGGCCCTCAGCTAGGCCATATGGACGATGTGTCCATGACCGACCAGTCCGATTATCCAAGGCAGGTTCCCGCCACCTCACCGCCGAGATGGCTCGAGCATCCACGATAATAAAAAGAGGACTGGCCGCATGTCTTTTGCCCAGCAATTGCCTCCCGTCGCGAGGTGCCGACCATGCGCTCGATGATCGGATACCTGGTGTGCCTGATCGTCGCGGCAACCATCGTTTTCACCTTTACCCCTCACAAAACTCAAGACGTCGCGTCCGCTCAGTTGCGCCCCGATCGCTTACAAGTCAATGGCATGCTCTACCTCGATCAACGGGTCGTGGCAGTGGGGGAGCGCGGCAATATTTTACTCAGCGATGACCAGGGTTCGTCATGGCAGTCAGCGGTGGTCACGCCTCAACGCGATTTAACCCTGACCGCGCTCGTCGCCCTGGCCGACAAAAGTCTTCTGGCAGTCGGTCACGATGGCTGGATTCTGCGCTCCGAAGATGAGGGCGCTCACTGGACTGAAGTGCGTTATGACGCCGAGGTGGCCGAGCCTTTGCTCGGCATCTGGAATGCAGGCGGTAAACGCGTGATGGCGTTTGGCAGTTTTGGCAAGTTTTATCAGTCCGAGGATGACGGCCGTACCTGGCAAACCCAACCGCTGGAAGTCGACAGTGCGCACCTTAATGGCATGGACGGCGGCAGCGATGGCCGGCGCATGCTGGTGGGCGAGCAGGGGCTGGTAATGCGCAGCGCCGATGGCGGTCATAACTGGGAGAAGCTCCCGCCTTTTTATAACGGCTCGCTGTTCGGTGTGGTGCGTCTGAGCGCTGATCGCTGGGTCACTTACGGTATGCGCGGGCATGTGTTTGTCAGTCAGGATTTCGGCAAGAACTGGTCTGCGGTCGACGTGGGTAACACGCTGCCCTTGTATGGCCATGCATTACTGCCCAATGGCGCCGGTTTGTTGATTGTCGGTGCAGGCAGTTCGTTGGTGCGGCTGGACGGTAACGGCCATCTGGTCAACGTGACGCGCTTGCCAGGGTTGGGCACGTTGACGTCAGCAGTATTGGCGGGTGCTCAACGCTTGCTGGTGGGGGGCGAACGCGGTGTGTTTCAAGGCACTGACGGCAGTGTTTCCGCGCTGGGAGGCAGCCGATGAGTATTGATAAATCGGCGACCACTCGTGTGGTCGAGCGCATGGCTGACCTGCTGATTGAATGGCGCAAAGGGTTGTTGGCTCTGTTTGTCGTATTGACCGTTGCGCTGGGTTACAGCGCGACCCACACCCAACTCGATCCGGGCTTTAACAAGCAGATCCCGGTGCGCAATGCGTTTATGGTCAACTTTCTCAATTTCAGCCAGTACTTCACGGGGGCCAACCGCTTCCTGGTCAGCGTGAAGTGGAAGGGCGAGGGCGATATCTATAACCCGGAGTACCTCGATACCCTGCGCAAAGTCACGGACGATGTGTTCTTTATCAACGGCGTCAGCCGCGCCAGTGTGGCGTCGTTGTTTACCGCCAATGTGCGGTATATCGAAATCACTGAAGAGGGCTTTTTTGGTGATGTGGTGGTGCCGCCACGCTTCACCGGGTCTCAGGATGATTTAGCCCAGGTGCGCAGTAACGTGGCCCGCTCGGGGCAGGTCGGGCGCCTGGTTGCCAACGATTTAACCTCGTCGATGGTGCGTGCCGATTTGCAGGATCTTGACCCGCAAACCGGCAAGTCGGTGTCGTATGCAGACGTCGCCAAGCACCTTGAAGACATTCGCGCCAAGTACAGCAATGCTGATATCGAGATCAATATCGTCGGCTTCGCCAAGCTGGTGGGCGATGTGATTGAAGGGTTGACCACGGTCATCGGCTTTTTTGTGATTGCCTTTGTCATTACCGGGGTGATGCTGTGGTTTTACTCGCGCTCCTGGCGCCTGACGGTGGTTGCGCTGTTGGTGGCGCTGTTGCCCGTGGTGTGGTTGCTGGGCCTGCTGCCGTTGCTGGGCCTGGGCATCGACCCGATGTCGATTCTGGTGCCGTTTCTGATTTTCTCCATCGGCGTGTCACATGCGGTGCAGATGACCAATGCCTGGAAACAGGATGTACTCGCCGGTAGCCCTTCGGTGCAGGCGGCGCACACGGCCTTTTGCAAGATTTTCATTCCAGGTTCGCTGGCGTTGCTGATGAACGCATTGGGCTTTGGCGTGATCATGCTGATCGATATTCCCATCGTGCATGAGCTGGGGGTGACGGCGTGCATCGGGGTGATGCTGATGATCATCACCAACAAGCTGATGCTGCCGATCATTCTTTCGTATTTGCAGCTTGAGCCCCGGGCTTTGGCCCAAGGCCTTAAAGCGGCGCAAGGCAAGCACGCGTTGTGGTGGAGATTGTCGGCGCTGGCCGAGCCCAAGCCTGCGTTGGCGGTGTTTGCGATCAGCTTGTTGCTGCTCGGTGTAGGCGCCTATAAGGCGCGGGATCTGGCCACCGGGGACATAGGCGCCGGTGCACCGGAGCTGCGTGCAGACTCGCGTTACAACCAGGACAACCAGAAGATCATCAACAGTTACTCGATCGGCCTGGATGTGATGTCGGTGTTTGTTCAGGTCAAGGGCATTGAAGAGGGCTGTTTGGCGCCGCAGGTGATGCGCGCCATCGAGTCATTTGATTTTCAAATACGCAGCGTGGCGGGTGTGCAGTCGGTGCAGAGCGTTGCCGGCATGGGCAAAAACGTGATTGCCGGCAACAACGAAGGCAACCCGCGCTGGTCGGCCATTCCAGGCTCCGAACGCGGCCTGAGCCAAGGCGCGCGTGCTTACATGCCGGATGACGGGCTGGTGACTGAAGGCTGTCAGCGCATGCAGATTCTGGTGTTCCTGACCAATCATGAAGGGGCAACGGTCAGCCATGTGGTGAACGAGACCCAGCGCATCATCGCCGGGCTGCAGAGCAATGAAGTGCAGTTCTTGATGGCGGGCGGCAATGTCGGGGTCATGGCGGCGTCCAATGAGGCGGTCAAACAGGCCGAAGTGGTCATGCTGGCGGCGCTGTTCGGATCGGTCGCGCTGTTCTGCTGGCTGACGTTCGGCTCGTTCCGCGCAGTGCTGTGCATCCTCGTGCCCTTGGCGATTGTGGCCATTTTGTGTAATGCCTTGATGGCGACACTGGGCATCGGCCTGAAAGTGGCCACCTTGCCGGTGATGGCATTGGGGGTCGGTGTCGGGGTGGATTACGGGATTTACCTGTATGAGCGGATCGCTCACGAAATGCGCGACGGCAAGGACCTGCGCCATGCTTTTTATGAAGCAATGTGTCAGCGCGGAACCGCAGCGGTATTCACCGCGCTGACCATGTCCATCGGTGTGTGTACCTGGGCATTTGCGCCCCTCAAGTTCCAGGCCGACATGGGCGTATTACTGTCATTTATGTTCCTGGTCAATGTGTTAGGTGCGATCTTCCTGCTGCCCGCGTTAGCCGCCTGGTTCAACTTGGGACGGCCGCTGGTCAAGGTAAAAGTGCCCCTTAAAAGTGCATCGGCCGGTCACTACCCGCTCAAACAGAGCGTGGCAGCTAAAGACGCGTCAAACCGTTGAAATAGAGGGCTTGACGGAGTGGAGTGACAAGCAGCATAAAGACACGCTTGGTTTTTTTCGCACAGCTGTTAAGGAGTTTTCTTACGCTGTGAGCGCGAGTAATAAGAACAATAAAAAGGGCAGGCCATTGAGCCTTGCCCGTTGCGAGGGAAAGTCCGTGGATAAAGTGACCTTGAATCACCAAACCCTGGCCAGTCTGGGGCTCGAATTGTCTGACTACGATCAAATGGTCGGCAATTTTTATGATGGCGCACTGGACCCGAAGGTGATGGGTCGGACCCTGTGTGCCGTACGCAGCATGTTTGCGGCGAACTACGCGACGTTGATTTTGCGCGTGCCCGATCAGCCTGATTTGGGCCTGATGATCGTGGCAGGTGATATTGAGGGTGAAGGTGAGCTGACTTACCAGACGTACCCACAGACCAACACGCCTTTTATTGGTCAGGCGCTGGATCAGGTGTTCACGGTCGAAGACATCATGACCGAGACTGACTGGGTGCAATCGGCTTACTTCAAAGCCTACTGCGGCCCGCAAAACGTATTTCATGTGATGGGCGCTGACATCTCCACGCCGGACGGCGGCAAGTTGCGCTTTCGCATCACCCGGCCAAAATCGTCGCCTAAATTCTCTGATGCAGAGCGCGCCTTGTGCGCCATGTTCCTGCCGCATTTGCGTCGGGCCTTGCACTTGCACAACTTATTGGACCGCAGTGAGTCCATGAGCGAACTTTACGCCCAAGCCATCAATCGGCTCTCGGTGGCTACCATTGTGCTCGACGAGAGCGGCAAGGTGCTGCGCCTTAATCCTGTCGCCGAAGAAATGCTTAAAAGCGCCGATGGCCTCAAGGTGGTCGGTGGCCGTCTGGAAGCCACCTACCCGAGTGACAACCGCGAGTTGCAACGCCTCATCAAGCACGCTTTTTGTCCTGAAGTGCGCGATGGTGGCGTGACGGCAGACGCCATGTCTGTGACCCGGCCATCGGGTCAGGTCAGTCTGGGTCTGGTGGTGGAAGCGATTCCCTCACTGGAATGGGCCGAGGGCAAAAGCAAACCTGCGGCTGTGATCTATATCCGCGACTCGGTGGGCAAATCGCTGGCCAGTGAGGTCGTCACCAAGCAATTGTTCAACCTCACCAAAGCTGAAACCGCATTGGCCATGGAGTTGGCGAACGGTTTGTCCCTGGAAGAAGCAGCGGAAAACCTGAACATACGCCGCAACACGGCGCGGGCTCATCTACGCTCGATTTTTTCCAAGACCGGGGTGCGTCGTCAGACCGAACTGGTGAGGATTTTGCTGAACAGTGTGGTCGCCTTGGGAAAGCCCAAGTGCGCCTTGCGCGCAGTTGAGTCGGTGATTGTGCCGGCGCCGCAGTTGGCGCGCTCGGCTCGTCAAAGCGCTTAAGCGTTGTCTACTGGCCCAAGGGTGCCCAACACCCTGTCGGTCACTCGTCAGTCAGGCACGGATCGTGCCTGCATCATCAAGGAATGTCTTATGCCCGTTACAGCTGTCAGCGGTTCTGCGTCTGGAATCGGCGCTGCGGTGTGTGCCCGATTGCGCGCCGCAGGCCACCGCATCATTGGAATAGACCGCGCCAATGCCGAGGTGGTCGCGGATCTGTCGACCCGTGATGGCCGTCAGGCGGCGGTGGCTCAGGTACTTGAGCAGTCCGGCGGGGTGCTTGACGGGTTGGTCTGCTGTGCAGGTTTGGGGGTGACGGCCACGTCCAGCAGTCTGGTGCTGGCGGTGAATTATTTTGGCGTCACTGAGTTGCTTGATGGTTTGGCCGATGCCTTGGCTAAAGGTCAACATCCGGCCGCTGTAGTGATTGGTTCGGTGGCTGCCACCCACGCCGGTGCAGACCAGCAACCGATGGTCGGGGCGATGCTCGCCGGCGACGAGGCGCAAGCACTGACCCTGGCCGACACACTGGCTCAGCCGCACATTGCCTATGCCAGCTCCAAGTACGCGGTGACCTGTCAGGCGCGGACCAAGTCGGTGCAATGGGCCGCTCAAGGCATTCGCTTGAACGTCGTTGCACCGGGTGCCGTAGAAACGCCCCTGCATCAGGCGGCCAAAGATGACGCGCGGTTTGGCAAGTCGGTACGTGAGTTTGTGGCGCCCCTGGGCCGTGCCGGGCATCCCGAAGAAATTGCCAATGTGGTGGCGTTTTTGCAATCCGCACAGGCCAGTTTTGTCACCGGCAGCGTGGTGTTTGTCGACGGTGGTATGGACGCAATGGTTCGCGCACAGCGTTTCTGACTTATTAAGGACGACACATGAGAAAAGTGGCATTTATTACCGGCGCCAGCCGGGGCATTGGTCGCGAAACCGCCTTGGCTTTTGCGCGTGCGGGGTTTGATGTGGCCATTAGCGCCCGCAGCCTGGATGAGGGCCAAAGCCATGCTCACGGCCTGCGCAATCCGGACGGCACGGCGCTGCCCGGCAGCTTGAACGGCACCGCTGCGGCGGTTCGCGAACTGGGGCGCAAGGCGTTGGTGGTGCCGATGGACTTGCTGGACAGCGACTCCGTTCTGGCGGCCAGTGAGGCAGTGTTTGCCGAGTATGGCCGGGTTGATGTGCTGGTCAATAATGCGATTTATCAGGGCAGTGACCTTAATTTGCCCTTTATGGAGTTGCAGCCCGAGACGCTGGAGCGGGTGTTCCAAGGCTATGTCATGACTCCGTTTCTGCTGACCCGTGCCGTGGTTGCCAAGATGCTGGAGCAGGGCGGCGGAGTGGTCATCAATGTCACCTCGGGGGCCGGTGAAAGCGACCCGCCGGTAGCCGCGGGCAAGGGCGGATGGGGGTATGCCTATGGCGCGGGCAAGGCGGCCGTGTCGAGGTTGTCGGGTATTTTGTCGATCGAGTTGGGCGACCAGGGTATTCGCGCGTACACCCTCAATCCGGGTGTGGTGACCACTGATGCCTTGCGCGCCACTATTGGTGACAAAGGGGTGATTGCCTTGCGAGGAGGGTCGGCACCTCCTGAAGTCCCGGCGGCGGTCATGCTCTGGTTGGCTACCGATGAGGCTGCGGTTGATCATCAGCGTAAAACCATTCACTGCCAGCCTTTTGCCCGTGAGCACGGGATCGTGGCTGATTGGCGGTGAAGGGGCCTGTTGCTCGCCGCTGACGAGGAGCGAAGGCTGCGTTCGGCGATGCAATCGTCGCACGTGCCAGGCGTGCGGTGTGCCTGATGCACTGGATTGAATGTAGTTGCGACGGCTTTGCCGCCGGACGCAGCCTCGCACCACTCGACAGCTGCTACGAAGATTTTTCGGTCACGTGATTATCTAGTCCAAGTGAACGATGAGCGCGCTTGTCTCCTCGGGGAAGATCACTCAGGCAGGCGCCCTGGCCCTTTAACCTGAGGAATAATAAAAATGACTAAACTCGCTGAAATCCATGTCGAAAATGCCTTGGCTCCGCGCTTTGGCCGTGGTTGGCATTGTTTGGGGGATGCAGATGAGTACCGTGATGGCAAGCTGCATACCCTGAATGTGTTCGGCACCCGTTTACTCGCTTTCGCCACGTCCAAGGGTGAGATCAGTGTGCTTGATGCCTACTGCCCGCACATGGGCGCTGACCTGTCCCAAGGCACGATCGAAAACGACCGTGTGGTGTGCGCGTTCCACCACTGGCAGTACGACGCCAGTGGCAAATGCGTTGAAATCCCCTACTGCAAGCGCATTCCGCCCAAGGCCAAAACCCGTGCCTGGCAGACCTGTGAAGTGAATAAACTGCTGTTTGTGTGGAACAACCCAGAAGGCAAACCGCCTGCTGAGGATGTGGTTATTCCGCACCTGCCTGAGATGGACAGTGACGAGTGGCTGCACTCCTGGCACATGGACAAGCTGATCATCAACACCAACCCTCGCGAGTTGGTCGACAACCTGGTCGATGCCCAGCATTTCGGCCCGGTTCACGGCACCCCGACCAAGTACTTTCACAATATTTTTGAAGGGCATATCGCCCATCAAATTTTCCATGGTGACTCTGAGCGCCTGGGTGGTGATTTGGTCGCAGAGTCAGCGTATTTTGGCCCGGCCACGCACTTCACGCGCATGAGCGCGATGTTTGACGGGATAGAAATCAAGTCGATCCTGCTCAACTGCCATATACCCATCGGCCCCAATAGTTTTGAACTGCGTTTCGGCTGCATGGTGAAAAAAGTACCGGGCTGGACGGATGACCAAAATGAAGCGTTGGCCATCGACTACGTGCAGCGCAACCGTGACTCGTTCTATCAGGACGTCGACATCTGGACTCACAAAGTTCGCATCAATAACCCGGTGCTGGCGGAAGGTGATGGCCCGGTCTATCAGTTGCGCGAGTGGTATCAGCAGTTTTTCACCGATGAAGCCAGCGTGCCGTCGAACATGGCCGAGCGCCGTGAAATCACCACGGTGGATAATCGCTGATTGAGCCACGAGGCTCTACAGTGCTGGCTTTTTGATCCGGGCCTTTTAAGATGAGCGGCATCTGCCGGTCAAGGGCTTGGATCAAGGCCAATGTTGAATAAAGACACCATCTCCATGCATCTGGTGCGCGAAGCGCTGCTGCACAGTTGCGCGTCACCGAGTATCAGAGACGACGTGCTGGTCGAGGTCGGGATCGCCCCGGCACTCTTGAATCAGCCGGATTGCCGTGTGCCGGCAACCGTCTATGCACGGCTGTGGCGACTGCTGGCGCGGCGTCTGGACGATGAGTTCTTTGGCATGGACCCGCGCAAACTCAGGGCGGGCAGCCTTGCATTTATGTGTCGCGCGGCCATGGCCCAGCCCACTCTGGCGCAGGGGTTGGACGTGGTATTGGGCTTTTTGTCGTTGATGCTGGAGCGTCTGCCCGCCCATTTGGTTCGTCAGCAAAGCCTGGCAGAGATTGTCTTGCACGAGCCTGAGACAGACCCCAACCGTGCCTTCACTTACTTTACCTACTGGATGATTGTGCACGGTGTGGCCTGCTGGCTGGCCGGGCGGCGGATTCCGATTCTGGCTATTGAGCTGCGCTGTGCGGCCCCTGATTACTGCGATGACTACCGGGTGATGTTTTCCGAAAACCTGCGTTTTGATCGCCCGCGCACGCGCATGATTTTCGCGGCTGAGTGTCTGGATCTGCCCCTCAAACGCAGTGCCCTGGAGCTGCAATGCTTTCTGGCAGAGGCTCCGGCTAACATTCTGGTCAAGTACCGTGATCCGCTCAGTTTGGCCAGCCAGATCAAACAGGACTTGCGGTTGTTGCCAGCCGACCAGTGGCCGGAAACAGAGGGCGTGGCACAAGGGTTTCACATGTCAGCGTCCACCCTGCGTCGGCGTTTGGCCGACGAGGGGCAGACCTATCAAGGGCTCAAAGACGGCGTGCGCAAGGAGCTGGCGATCCAGTGGCTGGGCGAACCGCAATTGAGCTTTGCCGACATTGCCCAGCGTTTGGGTTTTGCCGACACCAGCTCGTTTTACAAAGCCTTTCGCAAATGGAGCGGGTCTAACCCGGGTCATTACCGCAGTTTGATTTTGGGCAGCCCGCACACCGCCCACCTGTAGCCGCTGCCGTAGGCTGCGTTCGGCTGCGCAGCAGTCGTGAACCTGACACACCGCATTCTCCGGATTTACGACGGCTGCGCCGCCGAACGCAGCCTTCGTGCCTCGTCAGCGGCTACATGCATCAAATGGAGCGGGTCTAAACCGGGGTATTACCGTGAACCTGACACACCGCATTCTCCGGATTGACGACGGCTGCGCCACCGAACGCAGCCTTCGTGCCTCGTCAGCGGCTACATGCATCAAATGGGGCGGCTCCAAACCGGGGCATTACCGCACACCTGTAGCCGCTGCCGTAGGCTGCGTTCGGCTGCGTAGCAGTCGTGAACCTGACACGCCGCATTCTCCGGATTGACGACGGCTGCGCCGCCGGACGCAGCCTTCGGCAGCTGCTACGCGAGAGTCTCTTGCGCAGGGGCCGAGCCTATGCCCGTGGTTGTTCGCAAGCGCCCCTCCAACCTGCGTTTGAGGCCACGAGGTTCGATCATCAATTTAGACCCTTTGGCCGCATTGGCCCGGCCCCACTCTTCAAACAGTTCAAGGCAGGCGTGGTCGATGTAGCTCAGGTAGTTGAGCGGCACATGCAGGGTGCTTCCAGCAGGCACCTTCGCCAGTATCTGGGTCAAGGCTGGCACTTTGAGGAAGGTCGCAGCACCGTTCAAACGTAACTCCATTTCGTCTGCCTGCGGCAAGTCAACCAGGCTGATCTTGAGCCTCGATGCCTTCCACGCCAGTTTTGCCAGCGTCAGGCCGAACCCAACCAGAACGCCGGTCAACAAGTCGGTGAAGATGATTGCCAGCGCTGTGGCAGCGTAGGTGAACATCGGCATGCGCCCATAGCGTGCCAAACCGCGAAAGGCCTTCAGGTCGACCAGCTTGAAGCCGGTATAAACCAATACCCCCGCCAGACTCGCTATCGGGATGCTTTGCAGCACACTGGACAGCAGCAATACAAAGGCCAGCAGCCACACGCCATGAAAAATAGCGGATAGCCGCGTGGTTGCCCCCGCCTGAACATTCGCTGAGCTGCGCACGATAACCCCCGTCATGGGCAGCGCACCTACAATGCCGCAGAGCATGTTGCCCACGCCTTGGGCGGTCAGTTCTTTGTCGAAATCGGAACGTTGGCCGTTGTGCATGCGGTCTACCGCTGCCGCTGATAACAGGGTCTCGGCACTGGCGATAAAGGCGACTGCGAAGGCTGCGACAAGCAAGCTAGGGTCGGCCAGGTTCAACAGGTCGGCAGGGCGCAACCAGTCAATCGCTTCTGCCAGATTTTCCGGGACTTCAACCCGCTTGACCTGCAAAGCCAGCAGCAAACTGACCCCGGTGGTCAAACCCACGCCGAGCAAGGCACCCGGCACAAAACGCAACGTTTGGGGGCGCCATTTATCCCATGTCCACATCACCAGCATGGTGCTCAGGCCCAGCAGGCCGGCTTGCCAGCCAAGGCTTGGAATGGCCTGGGCGACCGCTGCCGGGAAGCCCGAGAGGTTGTCCAGCCCTGACGGCTTGGGCACTCCGTCGAGCATCACATGCACTTGCGACAAGACGATCAACACACCAATGCCGGCGAGCATCCCGTAGACAACCGCCGGAGCGGTCACGCGAAACCAGCAGCCCAGACGAAGCCGCCCAGCCACCAGTTGTAAAAAACCGGCCAATAGCAAAATCGGCCCGAGCATGGCGATGCCATGTTGGCGCACCAACTCGAACACCAGCACGGCCAGGCCGGCTGCCGGGCCACTGACTTGCAGGGGCGAACCGGCCATCCAGCCCACTACCAGGCCGCCGATGATACCGGTGATCAAGCCTTTGGCCGGTGGCATGCCCGAGGCGATGGCAATGCCCATGCACAAGGGCAGGGCGACCAGAAACACAACCACAGAAGCCAACAACTCCCGTGGCAGTACTGCTTTTAATTGGGAAGCACGCATGATGATTCTCCCTAAGGATTGTTGAGGCGCAGCGAAACCTGGCGGCTGTTACAGCGGCCACTGCCTTAACCCGTGGGTGATGGTTTAGAAACGCGCTTTAGGTGTTGCGCAAGGGATTGCCTGTGCGTTGTCCAGCGGCAGGAAGTGCCCCAATTCTGCGTCGTAGGCTTTAATCTGGCTGGTCTCGATGTTGTAGACCCAACCATGGATAAACAATTGACCGTTGGCGATGCGTGACGCCACTGAGGGGTGAGTGCGCAGGTGCTGCAATTGAGCGATCACGTTCTCTTCAGTCAGCGCGTGCATGCTGTCCGCTTCAGTGGTGCAGTTGCAGTGGTCTTGCAGCATGCTTTTGGCGACTTCGGCATGGCGCAACCAGGCTTTGACGGTGGGCATTTTGCTCAGGCTTTGTGGGTTGAGCACGGCGCGCATGGCGCCACAGTCAGAATGCCCGCAGACAATGATGTGCTGAACACCCAGCACCAGATTGGCGTACTCAATGGCCGTGGAGACGCCGCCATTCATCTCGCCATAGGGCGGCACCACATTGCCGACGTTACGGGTGACAAATAAATCGCCGGGAGCGCTTTGGGTGATCAGTTCGGGAACGATTCGGGAATCGGCACAGGCAATGAACATGGCCCGAGGGTGTTGCGCCGTCGCCAGCTTTTTGAACAGGTCTTTCTGTTGGGGAAAGACCTCGTGATGAAAATGCAGAAATCCTTCTACGATCTGCTGCAGCGCTGCGTCGACATGCTCCGTTGCGGGATGGGCAGTTGCTGCAGCCTGCGGCTGTGTGACTTTATGATCCATCATTCATCCTTTGTGGCAGAGCCAGGTGAGTAAGTTCGAGTCAGGGGTGACTCAAGGCCACAGTAGCGGGCCAAACTTAACTAAACCTTAATTAACCGCTCTGGCACGGGCGTTTGATGGTGGCACAAAGCAATCGTACGAGCCTTTTCCGAGAGACGAAAACCGCTGGCAACGACCCCGGCCCAGGTGTTTCATCAGTCGGATTTGACGGTGGCTACATCATCGGCCTTGACCTTGATGTGCTTGCCGGCAATGTCCACAAACTCGTAAAAACCATCTTTGTTGGTTGTCGTGGGCAGGTCTTTGGTCAGGTATTGCGTGCCATTTTGCAGGGTCACCAGTGTAGGGGTGGCGCAGCCCGCCAATGCCAATGCCGCCACCATTAACCACGACAAACCTATAACGTTGAGCTTCATGCCAGTCCTTGAGTCGTTCGCAAATAAGTAGGGGTTGATCGTGCCAGGCCCAGTTCAATAACCGTCTGGAACAGTAATTGCCGGGTATGACAGCGATTTTTCCAAAGAGTGCGTCAGAGTGTGGGCGTTTTCATGTATGAATTCAAAAACTGTGAGTGCGTTGATCAGGTCGGACAGGTCTGCGTGCCATGATCAAGCCCTTGCTTATCAAGGCGGCTGACCAGCGTGGCCTTGCCGTCTTTCCAGGTCAGGGTCAGCACGTACAGAGAGTCAAAGTCCTCGCCAGACCAATCTTCGGTCAATGTGGTCTTTTTACCCAGAGCCTTGCCAGCAACGCTGTTGATCAGTTCGGGCAAATAACCGTGGGACCACGCGGTGTAGATAGTCGAGTTGTGATACTTGTCGTCAGTCAATTCGTTCGCAAGGGCGCGCGTGTCGTTGGCGGAGAATTGCAGATTGACCGGCAAGCCCAATTTTATGGCACTGGGGTTGATGGTCATCAATGGGCGCACATAACTGTACGCGTCATCTGCTGCGCCTTCTTCGACTTCCCGCGAGGGGTTGGCGGCAAATACATAGTTAGCGCTGCCGTAGCGCTGTGGCAGCAAGGTGGCAAGGTCGATGGCCCGATTCAAACCCTGGCAATTGAGTTGCCCAAGGCCATCGGCCGGTTTTTCAGCGTGACGCATAAATACCAGGGTTTGCACGCCATCGACCGGCTGAGCAAAGACTTTATCGGCATGTACGGCGAGGGTGGTTGCACCTGTGATCAGAAACAGCGAGCTAAGCGCCAAAGCATAAGGTTTGAGTCGAGGTTTGATCCAGACTGACAGGTTCATGGGGTTCTTCTGTGTACTGCTATTAGGGCCGACCGGCCTGGCACATCGAACGGGGTGCGTCGAGTGTTTGTCCCTGTCGTTAACGCAAGTCCTGTTGCTTTCCTTCCTGTTAATGAAGTGTTTATTAGACGCCTTTTCCAACATTGGTTCGATTCTACTTACGTCAAATGACGATTTGACCTACGTGAGGAGCTAATAACAGCTGTTTTTGTGTGACCAAATCATTCGGCTGCTTTAAATCATCCCGCGATGCAAAGCCGTGCCACCTAACCCGAATGGTCGATACGCAGGGCAGGGGCTCAGCGTTATGGTGTTGTGTCTGTACTCACAGGACCTATCGGGGGACGAAACAATGAAGGTGCTGGCCTGTATCAAACGCGTGGTCGATTACAACGTTAAAGTGCGCGTCAAAGCGGACAACTCCGGCGTCGACCTCGCCAACGTCAAGATGTCGATGAACCCCTTCTGCGAAATCGCCGTGGAAGAAGCCGTACGCCTGAAAGAGAAGGGTGTTGCGACTGAAATTGTCGTCGTCTGCATCGGCCCGACCACTGCTCAAGAGCAACTGCGTACCGCGCTGGCGCTGGGTGCCGATCGCGCCATTCTTGTTGAGTCTGGCGAAGACCTGACGTCGCTGGCCGTGGCCAAGCTGCTCAAGGCGGTGGTGGACAAGGAACAGCCTCAACTGGTGATTCTGGGCAAACAGGCCATCGACAGCGACAACAACCAGACTGGCCAAATGCTGGCTGCGCTGACCGGCTATGGGCAGGGCACCTTTGCTTCGAAAGTTGAAGTGGCAGGCGACAAGGTTGCTGTTACCCGCGAAGTCGACGGCGGCGCGCAGACGGTTTCTCTGAAACTGCCTGCGATCGTCACCACCGACCTGCGTTTGAACGAGCCGCGTTATGCATCCTTGCCAAACATCATGAAAGCCAAGAAAAAGCCGCTTGAAGTGCTGACGCCTGACGCGTTGGGTGTTTCGACGGCGTCGACATACAAAACCTTGAAAGTCGAGGCGCCCGCAGCACGCAGCGCAGGCATCAAGGTCAAGTCGGTGGCTGAA
Source organism: Pseudomonas sp. TMW22091 (assembly GCF_022496705.1). NCBI lineage: Bacteria > Pseudomonadati > Pseudomonadota > Gammaproteobacteria > Pseudomonadales > Pseudomonadaceae > Pseudomonas > Pseudomonas sp. TMW22091. The sequence goes on along the minus strand of NZ_SCFI01000003.1, from coordinate 284,685 downwards.
CTGGTCGAGAAACTGAAAAACGAAGCGAAGGTAATCTAATCATGACTATCTTGGTAATCGCAGAACACGACGGTAAAACGCTGGCTCCGGCTACGCTGAACACCGTAGCCGCCGCTGCCAAAATCGGTGGCGACATCAACGTTCTGGTTGCAGGCCAGGGCATTGGCGCTGTGGCTGAAGCGGCCGCGAAAATCGCTGGCGTGGCTAAAGTGCTGGTGGCTGATGACGCCGCTTACGCACATCAACTGCCAGAAAACATTGCCCCACTGGTGGCTGCTCTTTGTTCAGAGGCGGGGGGTAAAAGCTACAGCCACATTCTGGCTGCCGCTACCTCGAACGGCAAAAACATCCTGCCGCGCGTTGCTGCCCAGCTGGACGTTGATCAAATCTCCGAAATCATTTCGGTCGTCAGCGCTGACACCTTCACCCGCCCAATCTATGCCGGTAACGCCATCGCTACCGTGCAGTCGACTGCGCCGGTCAAAGTGATCACCGTGCGTGCCACCGGTTTCGACCCGGTTGCCGCTGAAGGCGGCTCGGCTGCCGTTGAAGCGGTTGCCGCGGTTCACGATGCAGGCACTTCGTCGTTCGTTGGTGAAGCGCTGGCCAAATCGGACCGCCCTGAGCTGACTGCTGCCAAAATCGTCGTGTCTGGCGGTCGTGGGATGCAGAACGGTGACAACTTCAAGTACCTCTACACGTTGGCCGACAAAATGGGCGCTGCCGTGGGGGCTTCCCGTGCGGCCGTTGACGCAGGCTTTGTAGCCAATGACATGCAGGTTGGCCAGACCGGCAAAATCGTTGCGCCACAGTTGTATATCGCGGTCGGTATTTCTGGGGCGATTCAACACTTGGCGGGCATGAAAGACTCCAAAGTGATTGTCGCGATCAACAAGGACGAAGAAGCCCCGATCTTCCAGGTGGCTGATTACGGTCTTGTTGCGGATTTGTTTGAAGCGGTGCCTGAACTGGAACTTGCTGTATGAATAAGTCCTTAGGCGTAGACGATTTTTGAAACAATGCTTTTTGTAGACTGTGCTGTGCCTTCTTAAAGTGATGTGTACATTCCCGGGGGTGTAACCCAGTTGCACCCAATCACTTATTTAGAGGATGAGACATGTCGGGAATGATTCTAAAAACAATAATTGCCGCTTCTGTAACCACGCTGTTATCCCTGACGGGGACTGCTCATGCGGCGGTGCCTGACCCTTTGCATATAGTCGGTAACTATAAGTGCACAGGCTTTGACAGCCATGATGGCTCATTCAACGGCGACCTGACGTTTACGCTCAATGACACGGTCAGCCATTTCGACAAAAGCTTTGGTGCCTACACCTTCAAACTTGTTGTGGAACTGGGGGGCGAGAAAGCGACCTACAGCGGATATGCCGCGGCTCAAGGCCAGTTGTTGTCCATGTTCTTTGCCAACGACAGCGCAGAGGCACCCACGGATCGGGGCACGGGGATAGCCGTCATCACCCACGATCAAGACAGCGAGGGGAAGTACATCACCACCTTGCACAAATCGTATTACCTGCCCGACTACAAGGGCGGTGGACGCGGCACTGAGAGCTGCATTAAAACAAGCACACGTTAATAATAAAAAAAGCCCTGGAGAGTCTCCAGGGCCTTTGAATAACCGCTTGATCAGCTGTAGCTATTAACCTTGACCAGCGTTGATTCGCTTTGAGCTTGTTTCCAGCTCAGGGACAACGTTTGCAATACACGCTCAAGGTACTCTTTATCGGCTGCGGCCTTCTTGCCAACATAGCCATGACCACGGCGGTACATTTTCAGACGGGCACGCATTTGCGGATGTTGCTCTTCGAATCGGGTCTCTTCTTCGCCGCAAGGTAGCGGGTCCAGATGTACATCACCGGTTTCGTTGATCCACAGAATATGATTGTCCAACGAGTCTTTACGAGTGGCGAACAGTTTAGCCAGCGCATTAACAGACGGTTGATTATTCAGGTTCATAGCTAACTCCTTGACCACGCGTTGATCTGTCTAATTGATTCGCGCAACTGCACGTGCAGCGCTACGTAGTGTTTATCCAAAGCAGATCGGGTCTTGAGTTCGTCAACATGTAGCCGCTGTAAAAAGCACTACATCTACAGCGTAAAGCGAGGGAGAGCAGCGTGAACCAGGATGCCTGAGTGACATGACGCATCAGCCACAAGCTTCTTGAGGACGTTTCGCTAGCACCTCACGCCACTAAACGTGGACGATCAAGCCAGGTCAGCTTCATCAATTCTGCCTTGTGGGCAGTACCTATCCCGGAACAGCCCGACAGCTCGTCGAGCATGCTTGCAACAACCCTTTCCAGCGCTTCCGGTGGGGAAGACGTCTGCATAATGCGTCGGGAAAATCGGGTCGTCAAGACATATGTAGTGATTATTTTAAGGCACTACATATGTGACTTGGCAGTCTCTTTTCAGCCTTCCGGTCACCCGTTGCCAGACGGATCATTGGCCAAAACAGTCAGCCAGCTTGCGCGGTTTGGCCATTGTGGCAACGGCTCTGCAAGGCGAATATCAACGGGATGTTTCACGGTTCCCATCCTAAAAACAAAGACCGAGGGATTCTGTTGATGCGTGACTATCTGACCGCGATGAATGACTTCGAATACCCGCGTACGGTCATGGAGACCCTTCATGGCCAATTGACTGCGCTCAATGCCTGTGTCGAATGCTGTGATCGCCACGCTTTGCCGGGCAGGATTGCGCTGTTCTGGGAAGGGCGCGACGCCAGTAGCGCGACCTACACCTTTACGGAGTTACAGGATAAAAGCGCCCGTTTTGCCAACTTTCTGTTGGCTCAAGGGGTCACGCAGGGCGACAAAGTGGCGGGTTTATTGCCCCGCAATGTTGAGTTGTTGATTGTGGCATTGGCCGCCTGGCGCATTGGTGCGATCTATCAACCGCTGTTCACCGCATTTGGTCCTAAAGCCATTGAACATCGACTGAACAGTTCAGGCGCGGCCGTAGTGATCACCGATGGCACCAATCGCTCCAAGCTGACCGAAGTCAGCGACTGCCCGCCTGTCGTGACCGTTGCTGGCGCAAAAGGGCAGGGCCTGGTGCGCGGTGATTTCAGTTTTTGGGCCGAACTGGAGAATTACTCACCTGTCTGCGACCCCGTGATGTTGACCGGCGAAGATCCTTTCCTGCTGATGTTTACTTCAGGTACAACCGGCCCCGCGAAGCCGCTGCTGGTCCCCCTCAAAGCCATCGTTGCCTTCAACAGCTATACCCGCGATGCGGTGGATTTGCGCCCCGAAGATGCTTTCTGGAATCTGGCCGATCCGGGGTGGGCCTACGGGATCTACTTTGGCATCACCGGCCCGCTGTCGATGGGGCATCCGATCACGCTTTACGATGGCCCGTTCACGGTCGAAAGTACCTGCCGTGTAATCAAAAAGTACGCCATCACCAATCTCACCGGCTCACCCACGGCTTATCGCCTGCTGATTGCCGCCGGCGAGGCGTTTTCAAGCAAGATCAAAGGTCAACTGCGCGCGGTCAGCAGCGCTGGCGAACCGCTGAACCCGGAAGTGATTCGCTGGTTCGACGAGCAACTCAACGTCACCATTCATGATCACTACGGCCAGACCGAAGTCGGCATGGTGCTGTGCAACCACCACGGGCTTACTCACCCGGTTCACAGAGGGGCCGCAGGGTTTGCCTCGCCGGGCCACCGGATTGTCGTGCTCGATGACAACCATCAGGAATTGCCTGTGGGCCAGCCGGGTATTTTGGCCGTTGATCGCAGCCAGTCGCCGATGTGCTGGTTTGGTGGCTATCTGGGGATCAAGACCAAGGCCTTCGTCGGCGATTATTACTTGAGCGGTGACACCGTGGAGTTGAACGCAGATGGCAGCATCAGCTTTGTCGGGCGCAGTGATGATGTGATTACCACGTCCGGTTATCGCGTGGGCCCTTTCGATGTGGAAAGCGCCTTGCTTGAGCACCCGGCAGTGATTGAAGCCGCTGTGGTGGGCAAGCCCGATGCCGAGCGAACCGAGTTGGTCAAAGCGTTTGTGGTGCTCAGTTCGCACTACGCGGGCGATGCTCAATTGGCTGAAACCTTGCGCTTGCACGTGCGCCAGCGTCTGGCGGCCCATGCCTACCCACGAGAAATCGAATTTGTCAGCGAATTGCCGAAAACACCGAGCGGCAAGTTGCAGCGCTTCATTTTGCGCAATCAGGAAATCGCCAAGGCTGAAATGGCCGCAAGCGCAAAAAGCACCGCCTGATATTTTTTTAATGACGTCGTTCAGGACATTCCATGCAGATTGAGAACAAGGTTTTTATCGTCACTGGCGGTGCTTCGGGGCTGGGGGCCGCTACGGCTGAAATGCTGGTGAAGGCGGGTGCCAAGGTGATGCTGGTCGACATGAATGCCGAGGCCGTCGCGGCACAAGCGCGGGCACTGGGTGCGCAGACAAGCAGCGTGGTTGCCGATATCAGTCAGAGTGAGGCGGCGCAAGCCGCAGTGGACGCTACCGTCACGCAGTTTGGCGGGGTTAACGGGCTGATCAACTGCGCAGGGATTGTGCGCGGCGAAAAGATTCTGGGCAAAAATGGCCCGCATGCACTGGAGAGCTTCAGTCAGGTGATTAACGTCAACCTGATCGGCAGTTTCAACATGTTGCGTCTGGCAGCTGCCGCGATGGCTCAAGCTCCGGCCGATGCTGAAGGTGAGCGCGGTGTGATTATCAACACCGCGTCTGTTGCCGCGTTCGATGGCCAGATAGGGCAGGCGGCCTATGCCGCCTCCAAGGGCGCCATTGCCAGCCTGACATTACCGGCGGCGCGGGAACTGGCCCGCTACGGGGTTCGGGTCATGACCATTGCCCCGGGCATTTTTGAAACGCCGATGATGGCGGGCATGACCCCCGAAGTGCGCGAGTCGCTGGCCGCTGGCGTGCCGTTTCCGCCGCGTTTGGGCAAGCCTGCCGAGTATGCTTCGCTGGTACGCCATATCATTGAAAACAGCATGCTCAATGGCGAGGTGATCCGTCTCGACGGTGCCTTGCGCATGGCTGCCAAATAAGAGGTGAGAAATGACTGTCAGCAATGACCCGATCGTGATTGTGAGCATTGCCCGTACGCCTATGGGGGGCTTTCAGGGTGAGTTGAAAGGTCTGACCGCGCCGCAACTGGGCGCTATTGCGATTCGTGCCGCGGTTGAGCGCGCAGGTGTGGCGTTTGAAGGGGTTGAAGAAGTGCTGTTCGGCTGTGTGTTGTCAGCCGGTCTCGGTCAGGCGCCTGCCCGGCAAGCGGCCTTGGGGGCAGGGCTGGACAAGGGAACGCGTTGCTCCACGCTGAACAAGATGTGTGGCTCGGGCATGGAGGCAACCATTCTGGCCCATGACCGGCTAGTGGCAGGCAGTGTCGATGTAGTGGTCGCGGGGGGCATGGAAAGCATGTCCAATGCGCCGTATTTGCTCGACCGCGCGCGCAGTGGCTACCGCATGGGGCATGGTCGGGTGCTCGATCACATGTTTCTTGACGGTCTGGAGGACGCCTATGACCGTGGACGCTTGATGGGTACCTTTGCTGAAGATTGCGCCCAGGCGCATGGTTTTTCACGTGAAGCTCAGGATGCGTTTGCCGTGACTTCGCTGACCCGTGCCCAGCAGGCCATCAAGGACGGCCGTTTCAGCGATGAAATCGTGCCGGTGCCGGTCACTGTCGGCAAGGAGCCGCGACTGATCACGGATGACGAACAGCCGCCCAAGGCCAATCTGGCAAAAATCCCGACCCTCAAACCCGCTTTCCGTGAGGGCGGTACGGTGACCGCTGCCAATTCCAGTTCGATATCCGATGGCGCGGCAGCCTTGGTGTTGATGCGCCGCTCACACGCCCAAAAGCAGGGCTTGCAACCCTTGGCAGTGATACACGGCCATGCGGCGTTTGCCGATGAGCCGGGCCTGTTTCCGACGGCCCCAGTGGGTGCCATCAAGCGTTTGATGAGTAAGACCGGCTGGAGCCTGAGTGAGGTTGATTTGTTTGAAATCAACGAGGCGTTTGCAGTGGTCAGCCTGGTCACCATGGGCGAATTGGACATCCCGCATGACAAGGTCAATATCCACGGGGGTGCCTGTGCGTTGGGTCACCCTATTGGGGCGTCGGGTGCACGTATTTTAGTCACACTGATTTCGGCACTGCGCCAACAAAAGCTCAAACGGGGTGTTGCAGCGATCTGTATTGGTGGCGGCGAGGCCACGGCCATCGCTGTGGAGTGTCTGTAGCTCTTCACCAAGGCGCGCCAAAACGTTGCAAACCCTTGGCGGTTATGGCTATTTGACTGACTGCTCGCTGGAGCGGATCTAGCACAATATTCAGCGCAGGTTCATTTCGCGCAATTTTTGAATCGAGGACGTTTTCGATGAGCTACGAATGCATTTTGTTGGACATTCACGGGCATGTTGGCCTGATTACACTGAACCGGCCGCAGGCGTTGAATGCCCTCAATGCGCAGCTGGTCAGTGAAGTGAATCACGCGCTGGATGTGTTGGAAGCCGATAGCACCATTGGTTGTATCGTCATCACCGGTTCGAAAAAAGCCTTTGCGGCGGGTGCCGACATCAAGGAAATGGCCGACCTGACGTACCCGCAGATCTATTTGGAAGACCTGTTTTCAGACAGTGATCGTGTAGCGACACGGCGTAAACCCATCATTGCGGCTGTGGCCGGCTTTGCCTTGGGCGGCGGCTGCGAGTTGGCGATGATGTGCGATTTTATTTTGGCCGGTGACAACGCCAAATTTGGTCAGCCTGAAATCAATCTGGGCGTACTGCCGGGTATGGGCGGTACCCAGCGCCTGACCCGTGCCGTGGGTAAGGCCAAGGCGATGGAAATGTGCTTGAGCGGACGTTTGATCGGTGCTGAAGAGGCTGAGCGTTCCGGTCTGGTAGCGCGTGTAGTGCCGGTGGATGAATTGCTGGACGAGGCGCTGAAAGTGGCGGCGCTGATTGCCAAAAAATCCTTGCCGGTCTTGATGCTGACCAAGGAAAGCGTCAACCGTGCGTTTGAAGTCAGCTTGTCGGAAGGCGTGCGTTTTGAGCGCCGGGTGTTCCATTCGCTGTTTGCGACCCAGGATCAGAAAGAAGGCATGGCGGCGTTTGTCGGTAAGCGTGAGGCTGAGTTTAAAAACCAGTGATACGCGATAGGTAGGATTAACGACTGCTTTGCAGTCGGACGTAGCCCGCGGAGCTCGATAACGGCTACGGATCGTGGCCGCGATTGGGGTTTTTGATCTGGCTTTTGATCTGGTTTTTGATCTTGGGGCCCCGTTAAACCACGCTGGCCGCAGGCGGGTATTGCGCAGTGGGTAACCCGGCAGGACGCCGGGTTAGCCGCGACACGGCCATGGATGGCCGATCGCGGCGTGCCCACGGAGCAATGCCTGCCTGCGGGTATGCCGAGCCACGGCGAGGCACCGAGTGGAGGGGCAAGGATCTTTTGGTTCCTTTTGGGTCCTTCTAAAAGGGACGCGCCGTAAGGGCGCAACCTTAAGTAGCCGTTACCGAAGCAATGGATATATACCCAAATACTGCGGTTACTGGGCGCGTCATACCCGCAAAATCCGCCCACTGATGGCCACGGCAACTAGCAGTGTGGCAATCAACAAAAAGGCAGTGCTCAAACTGCTGGCATGGGCAATAAAGCCGATGGCCGCAGGGCCAGCCAGAATGCCCGCATAGCCCAATGTCGTAATGGCCGGTACGGCAATGCTTGCGGGCATCAGCGTTTGTTTGCCCACGGCGGTATACAACACCGGCACGATGTTGGAACAGCCCATGCCAACCAGCCCGTAACCGACCAGCGCAACCTGCCAGCTTGTGGCGAGTGTTGCCAATATCAACCCGGCGGCAGCTAACAATCCACCCACGATAATGACCCGGCGTGCCCCCAGATGGCTGACGATGGTATCGCCCAGCAACCGTCCTGCGGTCATGGTCAGCGCGAAAGCGGCGTAACCCAGACCTGCATAAGCCTCATCAATCTGCTTGTCGGCGGTCAGAAACACGGCGCTCCAGTCCAGCATCGCGCCTTCTGCCAGAAACACCACAAAGCACAGTAAGCCGATAAACAGCACCACCCCGTGCGGGACGGCGAAAGCCGGACCGCTGCTTTCACTGCCATAGGGCAACAGATGCGGTGCCGCTTTGATCAGGGCGGCGAGGATCAGCGCAATCACCACTGCAATCGCCCACAGGGGCGTCAACCCTAGCGCCAGCAGGGCGCTGACCCCGGCGGCCCCGGCAATCCCGCCGACACTGAACAGGCCATGAAAACCCGACATCATCGTGCGTCCGCTGGCGCGTTCGACGATGACCGCTTGCAGGTTGACGGTGGAGTCAACTGCGCCCAAACCTGCGCCAAACAAAAACAGGGTGGCGATCAACAAGGGGACTGAGCTGACCGTGGCCAGCAACGGCAGGGCCAGACAAATCAGAACCGTGCCTGCGCTGAATACGCGGCGACAGCCGTAACGCGTCGCGAGAATGCCGGAGATGGGCATGGCCAGAATGGAACCGGCACCCAGGCACAGCAGCAACAACCCCAGCGTGGCTTCATCCAGCCCGGCACGGGCCTTGGCGTATGGCACCAGCGGTGCCCAGGCCGCAATGCCAAAACCGGCAATGAAAAAGGCAATACGGGTGGACATTTGTTCGAGACGGCCTGGAGCAACAGGCGTCTGGGTGTTGATGGCGGTCATGGGCGTCCTTGTCGATATACAGTTTGGCCTGCAAGAGAGGGTGTGCAAAACCCGTGTAGCCGCTGACGAGCAGGGCGAGGCTGCGATCGGTCGCGAAGCGATCGTAAACCGGACACTGTCGTTTTATCAGCTGTACCGGATTGAATGGTTTTACGACGGCTGCGCCGCCGATCGCAGCCTTCGTTCCTCGTCAGCGGCTACGGGACGGCAGGCTGCGATAGGGCGCCCCAGGTCAGACCTGCAACAAGCGCTCCCTGAGCTTGCCGATTTCATCACGCATTTGCGCCGCCGCCTCGAATTCCAGGTCGCGGGCCAGTGCGTACATTTTTTCTTCCAGTTGGCGAATACGCTTGCTGATCTCGCTGGGCGAGCGCAGTTCGTTTTCGTACTTGGCGCTTTCTTCGGCGGCCTTGGCCATGCCTTTGCGTTTTTTGCTGCGCGATCCAGGTACAACCGCGCCTTCCATGATGTCAGCAACATCCTTGAACACGCCTTTAGGCGTGATGCCGTTGGCCAGGTTGAAGGCGATCTGTTTCTCGCGACGTCGCTCCGTCTCGCCAATGGCCCGTTCCATCGACCCGGTGATACGGTCGGCGTACAGAATCGCCCGACCGTTGAGGTTTCGCGCCGCACGGCCAATGGTCTGGATCAATGAGCGCTCCGAACGAAGGAAGCCTTCTTTGTCGGCATCCAGAATCGCCACCAGTGACACCTCGGGCATGTCCAGGCCTTCACGCAGCAGGTTGATCCCCACCAGCACGTCAAATACCCCCAGACGCAGGTCGCGGATGATTTCTACGCGCTCCACCGTGTCGATGTCCGAGTGCAAATAGCGCACGCGCACGCCATGATCGGCCAGGTAGTCGGTAAGGTCTTCGGACATGCGCTTGGTCAGCGTCGTTACCAGCACGCGTTCTTCCAGTGCCACCCGTTTGGCAATCTCGGAGAGCAAATCGTCCACCTGCGTCAACGCCGGGCGGATTTCGATTTGCGGGTCGACCAGACCCGTAGGGCGCACCACTTGCTCGACCACGCGGCCCGAGTGTTCGGCCTCATAGTTGCCAGGTGTAGCCGAGACGAAAATGGTTTGCGGGCTGATGCGCTCCCATTCATCAAAGCGCATGGGCCGGTTGTCCAATGCGGAGGGCAGGCGGAAGCCGTATTCCACTAGAGTTTCTTTGCGCGAACGGTCGCCTTTATACATGGCGCCGACTTGCGGCACGCTGACGTGAGATTCATCAATGACCAGCAGGGCATCAGCCGGCAGGTAATCAAACAGGGTGGGCGGTGGTGCGCCGGATTCGCGACCCGAGAGGTAGCGCGAGTAGTTTTCAATGCCGTTGCAATAACCCAGCTCCATGATCATTTCCAGATCGAAACGGGTGCGCTGTTCCAGGCGCTGGGCTTCCACCAGTTTGTTGTTGGCGCGCAGGTATTCAAGGCGCTCCTGAAGCTCTTGCTTGATGCCTTCTACCGCATCGAGCAAGGTCTCGCGCGGGGTCACATAGTGGCTTTTTGGGTAGAAGGTAAATCGCGGCATTTTGCGGATGACTTCGCCGGTCAGCGGGTCAAAGGCGCTGATGCTTTCGACTTCATCATCGAACAGTTCGATGCGCACGGCTTCCAGGTCGGATTCGGCCGGGTAGATGTCGATCACGTCACCGCGCACGCGGAAGGTGGCTCGGGCGAAGTCCATGTCGTTGCGGGTGTATTGCAGGTCAGCCAGACGGCGCAGCAGTTCGCGCTGGTCGAGCTTGTCGCCGCGATCCACGTGCAGGACCATTTTCAAATAGGTTTCCGGGCTGCCCAAGCCATAGATGCACGACACGGTGGTGACAATGATGGCGTCTTTGCGCTCCAGCAGTGCCTTGGTCGCGGACAGACGCATCTGCTCGATATGGTCGTTGATCGACGCATCCTTCTCGATAAAGGTATCCGAGGAGGGCACATAGGCTTCGGGCTGGTAGTAGTCGTAATACGAAACGAAGTACTCCACCGCGTTGTTCGGGAAAAACGCTTTGAATTCGCCATACAACTGCGCGGCCAGCGTCTTGTTTGGCGCCAGCACCAGCGTGGGCCGGTTCACATGGGCAATCACGTTGGCGATGCTGAAGGTCTTGCCCGAGCCCGTTACACCGAGCAGGGTCTGGTGCGACAGACCGGCTTCAATGCCCTCGATCAATTGGCGGATGGCTTCGGGCTGATCGCCTGCGGGCTCAAAGCGGGTAACGAGTTGAAAATCGGACATATCTGACCTCTGGGTTCGCCTCTCTACATGCATTGACCGCAGAGAAACGCGAAAGACTGCATACGACGCACGCCGCAGGAAAAAACAGGATACGGCTTTATATGGAGCCTATGGCTGATTGTTTCAAGGCAAGCGTCTGACACCCCACGTTGGCCGAGAAATGCAATTAGACCAGTGGCCTGTCAATAAATTGAAATACTTGGGTAAAAACCGACATTAGTCTGTTGCCCGATTCGTGATCGGCCTTATACTTGCTCCCCGTTTGTGCACCGCTCTAGTGCAATCGGCTGGAGCGTTGTCACCCCCTCCATACTCCATTCAGAGCCGCCGTAATAATGAGCCTGTTCTCCGCTGTCGAAATGGCACCACGCGATCCTATCCTGGGCCTCAACGAAGCATTTAACGCCGATACTCGTACCAGTAAAGTCAATCTGGGGGTCGGTGTTTATTGCAACGAGGAGGGACGAATTCCACTCTTGCGTGCCGTTGTCGAAGCCGAAACGATCCGGGTTGCTCAGCACGCCTCGCGCGGCTACTTGCCAATCGATGGCATCGCTGCCTACGACCAAGCTGTTCAGACGTTGCTGTTCGGTGCGCAGTCCCCTTTGTTGGCGGCTGGCCGAGTGATTACCACGCAAGCCGTTGGCGGAACGGGCGCGCTGAAAATCGGTGCGGACTTCCTCAAGCAATTGCAGCCAAACGCAGTGGTTGCCATCAGCGACCCAAGCTGGGAAAACCACCGTGCCCTGTTTGAAACGGCGGGCTTCGCAGTACAAAACTACCGTTACTACGATGCGGCCAGCCATGACGTCAACCGTGTCGGCATGCTTGAAGACCTCAATGCCTTGCCAGCCGGTTCCATCGTGGTGCTGCACGCTTGCTGCCACAACCCGACCGGCGTTGACCTGACCCCGGCCGACTGGCAGAACGTGCTGGATGTGGTCAAGGCCAAAGGGCTGGTGCCGTTCCTCGACATGGCCTATCAAGGCTTTGGCGACGGTATTGATGAAGACGCCGCGGCGGTGCGCCTGTTCGCTGAGTCGGGCCTGAGCTTTTTTGTCTCCAGTTCGTTCTCCAAATCGTTCTCGCTGTACGGCGAGCGTGTGGGCGCACTGTCGATCATCACCGAATCCAAAGAAGAGAGCGCGCGCGTTCTGTCCCAGGTCAAACGTGTGATCCGCACCAACTACTCCAACCCGCCGACCCACGGTGCAAGCATTGTGGCAGCCGTGCTTAACAGCCCTGAGCTGCGTGCCCAGTGGGAGGCCGAGCTGGCTGAAATGCGCTTGCGTATTCGCGGCATGCGCTTGCAGATGGTTGAGCTGTTGGCCAAGAAAGCCCCTGAGCATGATTTCAGCTTCGTTGCCCGCCAGCGCGGCATGTTCTCGTACTCGGGCCTGACCGTTGAACAAGTGGCGCGCCTGCGCAGCGAGTTTGGTATTTACGCGCTGGACACAGGTCGCATCTGCGTGGCTTCGTTGAATCAACGCAACATTGAAGCGGTCACCGACGCCATTGTTCAGGTGATCTGAAAACTGCAAAGAGAAGTCATTCGAAGTGTTGACTTCTCTTTTTAGATCAGTAAGATAGACGCCATTCCGCGATAGCTCAGTTGGTAGAGCAAATGACTGTTAATCATTGGGTCCCTGGTTCGAGTCCAGGTCGTGGAGCCAGACGTTAAAAAAGCCGCTAGCAATAGCGGCTTTTTTTTTGCCCGCGATTTGAGCGCTGCATCACTGATCATCATGGGCAACGCCTTGCTCTTGAAAGGGCTGGGCCGGTATTGTGCTGAATCCTTTTTTGTCATCCACGTCACCGGCTTTGGCTGAGCGACCTCAATGGATCTGTTGTGATGAATGCTGCGCGTACGGTTGTTCGCCCGATCAAGGCGGTGATTTTCGATATGGACGGGTTGCTGCTGGACACCGAGGGGATTTACACCGAGGTGACGCAGATAATCGCCGAGCGTTATGGCCGCACCTACGACTGGGGTGTCAAACAGCACATCATCGGGCGCGGTGCACTGGATCTGGCCCAGTTTCTGGTCAAGGCGCTGGAGCTGCCGATTACGGCGCAAGAGTTCCTGGCGGTACGTGAGCCTTTGCTCAAGGCGCGTTTTCCCTTGGCGCAGTCGATGCCGGGGGCTGAAGCACTGGTGCGGCATTTGAAGGCGCATCACATCCCGATTGCCGTTGGCACCAGCTCATCGGCCCATTCCTTTGAGCAGAAAACCACCTTGCATGGCGAGTGGTTCGGGTTGTTTGACGCCATCGTCACGGCTGACGACCCCGAAGTGGGGGCCGCGAAGCCCGCGCCGGATATTTTCCTGACCGCTGCCCGACGCCTTGATGTAGCGCCCGAAGATTGCCTGGTATTTGAGGATTCGCCCTTCGGTGTGACCGCCGCCAAGGCAGCCAACATGAGGGCGATTGCTGTGCCGGATGAAGCCATGGCGGACAGCAAGTACCACCACGCGGATCAGATTATCCGCAAACTGGAAGACTTTGATCTGGCGGCACACGGTTTACCGCCACTGCGTTGAGCCTCGACCTGCAGTCGCAGCCTTGGTCAGCGACTGCGGGTGTTTACCGGGGAAGCTTGGCCAGTGCTTCACGCAACTCGTCTGCGTTGGTAAATTCTTTTTGCGCTGTTACAACCCCGTTGTCGAGTTGCAACCACAGTACGTTGTCTTCGGCACCGGGGTATTGCGCGGCAATCTTGCCGTCACGGTCGAGTACAACCCGGTAGTTATAGTCACGCATGGCCGGGATGGCGATGAATTTGCCGATCAGAGAAGGCATGCGCTGAATGTCGGCCAAAAACACGACGTGACGTGACTCCAGGTAATCTTTGGGTTGATCTTGCAGGGCAGCCTTGACCAGTTTGGAACCGTCCATGTTGCGCGCCACCAGCAGAACGCGGGCTTGGGTATCCAGTGTGTAGGGCTGGTCGTGCTGGTCGCTGAGCGTCCAGGGTGCCAAGCGATCGCCGATGTTGGCCGCCTGAGCCGTCAGGGTGAGCAGGCTTAATAGCAATATAGTGGCAATTCTCATCGTCAGGGTCTTCTTCAGTGAGGGGGGGGCAGGGATGTCTGCAGGTGGGGATGTGGGACTTAACAGCCTTGCAGTCGAACGTGCGCAGGTTTTAGCAGTCGTATCGCAGGCAGTGTTTTAGCAGAGTGTTGCAGCCTGCTCTAATATTGATTCAGCCTTTTAACAAGTTGTGACAAACAAGGTGCGTGTGAAATGGCCAATTGGCTTCGGTGTGAAGGTTTGATGGCTGACAAAATCAGAAGCCATGATTGGGCGAGTACTTCGCTCGGCCCTTTGCACGCTTGGCCGGATGTGTTGAAAACCACGGTTTTATTGATGCTCGACTCGCACTTTCCCAAGTCAATTGTCTGGGGCCCTGAGCTGATCACGATTTATAACGATGGCTTCTTGCCCATTCTGGGCGACAAGCCTGAAGCGCTGGGGCGGCCATTCAGTGATGTCTGGGAAGAGGTCTGGGATGAAATCAGGCCCATCGCCGATGCGGCCTTTGCCGGGCATGCCACCTATATCGAGAACTTCCCACTGGTGATTCAGCGCACTCAAGTGCCAGAGCCTGCCTATTTCACCTTTTGCTACAGCCCGATCCGTGATCCCAACGGCAACGTAGTGGGCATGTTGGACACGGTCACTGAAACGACCACCACTGTTCTGTTAAGCCAGCGTCTGGCGGTACTCGATGCCATTGCCACCGCGGTCGTCAACCTCACCGAGCCTGAAGGCATATTGGCCGCCACCATGCGTTTGACGGCTGAGTACTTGAAGGTGACGCATTGCGCCTACGCCGATATGGAGCCCGACGAAGATGCGTTTTTCATCCGTGACAACTGGACCGTCCCAGGCACGCCCAGCATTGTGGGGGCTTACCGTTTAAGCGACTTTGGCGAGATGGCGGTCAGTCGGCTGCGTGCGGGTCAACCTTTGGTCATTAATGACCGGGCGAAGGATCTTTTGCCGCAGGCCGCTGCCACTTTCGCAGGGATGGGCATTGCGGCCACGATTTGCCTGCCTTTGATCAAAGGTGGGCGTTTGACCGCCTTGATGGCTGTTCATGATCAAACACCGCGGTTATGGACACCCTTTGAGCTGGGGTTACTGAGCGAGGTGACCGAGCTGTCATGGGCGCATATCGAAAGGGCGCGGGCCGATTCAGCAGTGCGCGACGGTCTGGCTGAGCTGGAGCTGCTCAATACCACACTGGAGCAACGGGTGGAGGAGCGCAGTGCGCGTCTGTTGCATACCGAGGCCGCGCTGCGCCAGTCGCAAAAGCTCGAAGCCATCGGCCAGCTCACCGGCGGCGTGGCTCACGACTTCAATAACCTGCTGACCATCATTCGGGCGTCTGTGGACTTTCTGCGCACGCCCAACCTGTCCGCTACGCGTCAGGCGCGCTATATGAATGCCGTCTCGGACACCGTGGATCGGGCCAGCAAGCTGACCAGCCAACTGCTGGCCTTCTCCCGGCGCCAACCGTTAAACCCGCAGGTCTTCAATGTGGGAGAGCGCATCCGCTCCATCGGCGAAATGCTCGATGCGCTGACCGGCGCACGCATACAAGTCAATGTCGAGCTGCCGGGCCAGCCCTGCCATATCAAGGCGGATTCCAGCCAGTTTGAAACGGCATTGGTCAATATTGCCCTGAACGCCCGCGATGCTATGGAGGGGCATGGCCAATTGGTCTTGCGCCTTGAGCAGGGGCTAGCACTGCCCTCTATCCGCGGGCATGCCGGTTCCAGTGGAAAGTTTATTGCGGTGTCATTGCATGACACGGGGACAGGTATTTCGGCGCGTACCCTTGAACATATCTTTGAGCCCTTTTTTACCACCAAGGAAGTGGGAAAAGGCACCGGGCTGGGCTTGTCCCAAGTGTTTGGGTTTGCCAAACAGTCGGGTGGCGATGTGGATGTGTCGAGCGTGATCGGGCAAGGCTCGGTCTTCACCTTGTACCTGCCGCAAGTGGAGGTTGAAGCGATCATTCCCACTCCGGGCGATGTGCATCAAGCCGCTTCGCTAACAGCCGCGCAGGGCCAATACCGGGTACTGGTGGTGGAAGACAACCTGGAAGTGGGCGGTTTTGCCAATCAAATCCTCCAGGACCTGGGCTACGAAACCGCCTGGGCTGCCAATGCCGAAGAGGCGTTATTGATGATTGGGCCAGAGGCGATGGCCTTCGATGCGGTATTTTCAGACGTGGTCATGCCCGGCATGACCGGAGTGGCGTTGGCCGGGGAGTTGCGTCGGCGCCGCGCGCAACTGCCGGTGATTCTGGCCTCCGGTTACAGTGAAGAGCTGGCTGAGGACGGATACTCTGCGTTTGAATTTCTGGCCAAACCCTACTCTGCGGATCAATTGGCGCGGGTCCTTGCCCGGGTGCTGGGCAAGGACTGAGGCGACAGCACGTTTCGTTTTCAGGTATACAAGGGGCACCATCTGCTGTCAGAGGATCTGCCCCGATGCCACGTCTAACTGCGAAAGACTTTGCTCCGCAATTGCTGGAGCTATACGACTACTACGCTCACGGGCGCATCAGCCGGCGCGAATTTCTGGACCGGGCAGCGGTGTTCACGGCCGGGGTCAGTGCCTTGTCGGTGTTGGGTGCGCTTAGCCCCAACTATGCCCTGGCTGAGCAAGTCGCGATCACAGATCCAGATATCGTGGCCGAGTACATCACCTATCCCTCACCCAAAGGTCATGGTCAGGTTCGCGGTTATCTGGTTCGACCGGCGAACGCCAAGGGTAAGGTGCCGGCGGTGGTGGTGGTGCATGAGAACCGCGGCCTTAATCCTTATATCGAAGACGTGGCGCGGCGTTTGGCCAAACAGGGCTATATGGCGCTGGCCCCTGATGGCCTTTCGTCCGTGGGTGGGTATCCGGGCAATGATGAGGAGGGCGTAGCCCTGCAACAAACCGTCGACCCGCAAAAGCTGATGAACGATTTTTTTGCGGCCATTGAATGGTCGATGCAGCATGAGGCTAGCACCGGAAAAGTCGGGATTACCGGTTTTTGTTATGGCGGCGGAGTGGCGAATGCGGCGGCGGTGGCTTATCCCGAACTGGGCGCGGCTGTTTCCTTTTATGGTCGCCAACCCGACGCTGGCGATGTGAGCCGCATCAAGGCGCCTGTCATGGTGCATCTGGCTGAGCTGGATACACGCATCAATGAAGGTTGGCCAGCTTATGAGCAAGCGTTGAAAGCCAATAATGTCACGTACGAGGCTTATATTTACCCCGGCGTGAATCATGGCTTTCACAACGATTCCACACCCCGTTACGACGAGGCAGCGGCCAAGCTGGCCTGGGACAGGACGCTCAGCTGGTTTGGCAAATACCTGTCTTAAGCGTTCTTTTTCTGAAGGCTTTTAAGACGAGCCGTCGCGCGTTGCACGGCGGCCATTTTTTCAGGCCGCTTCATGCGCTTCCATTTACGGATGTCTTCTTTGTTGCGACCGCAACTGATGCACAGGTCGCCGCTTAGCTGGCACACGGCGATACACGGGTTTTCGATGTCCTTGGCCATTCAGCGTTTATGCGACAGGCGTTTGGGCCAGTCGCCGCCACAGGCCCGCTGGCATTCTTCTTCGGAATCGAAGTACACGTGGGCGGCGGCCTTGCGCACGTTGACTTGCGCATTCTTCAGTGCTTTTTCAGTCAGTTCGGCCATATAACTGGCTTCCCCATCCGCCAGGGCGAAGTCTTTGCTGACCTGAGTGTCGAACACCCATACGATTTTGAGGCTGGCAGGGAAGGCGGCGTAGTCGACCACGTGGGTCAGCCAGACAAAGCCGTTGATTTGCCCTTTGGCCTTTTCGCAGGCTTCGGTCAGGGATTTAACCAGGCGTCGTTCAATTTGGGCCTGATTACGGGTACTTAAAGACATGGGTGAATCCTGTTGGCGGGCGGGGCAAAGCCGCGATTATACCCATATGCTCGACGACAAGCGTTGCCCGCGGTTAATCACGACCTTGGTGTAATTGCGTTTTCGTCAAAAGTCCCACCTGAGGTAATATGTCGCGGCCTTGCGCTGGGCGCCTTGGATTTCAAGGCTCGCGCACGTGCTCGGCAGGGAGTTGAGCGTGGCTGCAGCGCAATGGAATTGCGTGATCCACAGCATAAATGTCACCCAAGTAGCTGAAGCCAAAACCAATAAGAGATCAGCGCCCAAGGTACATAAAAGCGAGGCCCGGAGTGTGTAGGGGCCTCTTATGTCTGCCCAGGGTATCGGGCAGGCGGCGTTTTATCTTAGGTATGACAACATGTTAAAAAAAATGAATAAGGGGCTACTGGGCTTGGCGCTGAGCATGGGGCTTAGCTCCGTGCACGCTGCCGAAACCAAACACGTTGATGTCTTGCTGATCGGCGGTGGCATCATGAGTTCCACCCTTGGGGTCTGGCTTAATGAGCTGGAACCGGGTCTGTCCATGGAGATGATTGAACGTCTCGATGGCGTTGCCCTGGAAAGCTCCAATGGCTGGAATAACGCGGGTACGGGTCACTCGGCACTGGCCGAGCTGAACTACACCCCGGAAGACAAGAACGGCAATGTTGAAATTCCGAAGGCCATTGAGATCAATGAAGCCTTTCAGATTTCTCGCCAGTTCTGGTCTTGGCAGGTTAAAAACGGCGTGCTGAAAAACCCGCGTTCGTTTATTAACTCCACGCCGCACATGAGCTTTGTGTGGGGCGATGACAACATCAAGTTCCTCAAGAAGCGTTATGAGGCACTGCAGGCCAGCCCATTGTTCGCGGGCATGCAGTACTCCGAAGACCCGGTTCAGATCAAGAAGTGGGTTCCGCTGATGATGGAAGGGCGTGACCCGAGCCAGAAAGTGGCGGCCACCTGGTCGCCGATCGGCACTGACGTAAACTTCGGCGAGATTACCCGTCAGTTTGCCGCTCACCTGCAAGCCCAGCCTAACTTCTCGCTCAAGTTGTCGAGTGAAGTCCAAGACATCACGCGTAACGAAGACGGCACTTGGCATGTGGTGTACAAAAACCTGAAAGACGGCACTGAAACTGCCACTGATGCCAAGTTTGTATTTATCGGCGCAGGCGGTGGTGCTTTGCACTTGCTGCAAAAGTCCGGCATTCCTGAAGCCAAGGAATACGCAGGCTTCCCGGTAGGCGGCTCGTTCCTGGTGACCGATAACCCGACCATTGCCGAGCAGCATTTGGCCAAGGCCTACGGTAAAGCGTCGGTTGGCGCGCCGCCGATGTCGGTTCCGCACCTGGACACCCGTGTGCTCGATGGCAAGCGCGTGATCCTGTTTGGCCCGTTCGCAACGTTCTCGACCAAGTTCCTGAAACAAGGTTCGTACTTCGACCTGCTGACCAGCACCACGACTCACAACATTTGGCCAATGACCAAAGTCGGTATTGAACAATACCCGCTGGTTGAATACCTGGCCGGTCAGTTGATGCTGTCGGACGAAGACCGTTTCAATGCACTGAAAGAGTACTTCCCGAACGCCAAGACTGAAGACTGGCGCCTGTGGCAAGCCGGTCAGCGCGTGCAGATCATCAAGCGTGACGAAGAGAAGGGCGGCGTGCTGAAACTGGGCACCGAAATCGTCAGCGCCAAGGACGGCAGCATTGCCGGCCTGTTGGGCGCATCGCCAGGTGCCTCAACCGCTGCGCCAATCATGCTGACCGTGCTCGAAACCGTGTTCAAGGACAAGGTGGCGACCCCTGAGTGGCAAGCCAAGCTGCACCAGATCGTACCGAGCTACGGCACCAAGCTGAACGGTTCGCCTGAGCGTGTTGCACAGGAGTGGGCGTACACCGCCGACGTTCTGCAACTGACTCCGCCGCCGGTTATCCCGGCTGCAACGGCTACCCCAGAAGCACCTGCTGAGCAGGCCGCGCCTGCACCAAGCAATCCAGCGGCCGACATGGCGCTGTAAAAAAAACAGCCCCACCTGACGCTGTCGGGTGGGGCTGCTTTTAGCGTATGACCTCGTTTTAACGCCCTCGCACTACCTCCCCTTGATTCACTGGGTGCCGAACAAGGCCGTCCAGTAAATCCCTGCGTCACTTTTTGGGTCTAGCGCATAGGCCGCGCCCAGCTCGCGAAACTGCGGGTTCATCACATTGGCGCAATGACCGGGGCTGGCCAGCCAGCCATCAACGACCTTGCGCGCGGTGTCTTGACCGGCGGCGATGTTCTCACCGATCTGTTGGCCACTGTAACCGGCCAGCTCGGCACGATCGCCCGGCGTGTGATTCTCGCGGTCTTTGTGATCAAAGTAATTGTTATTGGCCATATCCCGTGTATGGGTCTCGGCGGCGGTTGCCAATGTAGCGTTCCAGGTCAATGGCGTCGTGGCAGCAAAAGCCTGAGTGCCGCATTGACGGGGTTGATTGCGGGCGCTGTTGATCTGTTCAAGCACTTTCTGGCCCTCAGCCTGTGCGTCGCCTAAACCGTGGGCGAGCAGAGGGCGAGCCAGTACGATGCGCCAGTCTCGTTGATCGTGGCTGATACCAATATCGACAAATTGCGGGTCGAGCACGACGCGGCAGAAGCTTTCTTGAACAGCCTTCATCGCGGCTTGCGCATCACGCGGGCCGGACAGGCTAATGGCCTGCACGCTGACCATCGGATAGGCGGCTTGCTTGAGAGCGTCCTGCAAATTACCAAAGCCCGTTACGGGCAATATCAGGCGTGTGTCCGCCGTCAGTGGCGGCAGTTCTTGAGAAGACTGGCCTGCGCACGGTTGGCTCTGGCTGCGCCAGGCGTTGATCGATGAGATGAGTTGCGATTCTTCACTGGCCATTGCTGGAGCGGCAAACGCCAGCGTCAGGGTCAAGACGCAAAGGCCAGTCAGGGGGGTATAACGCATAAAAGAGTCCTTTTGAAGCAAGGCGCCTATCATGCGTTATTTCACCCTGGCAGGGGCAAGGGCTTTTTAGCCTTGACGCTCGGCCACAAAGGCTTTGGCTTTGGCGGTCAGCTGATCAATCTGCCGATCACGTTTCTTTTCGGCATCGAGCATGGCTTTTTTGCCGTTGCGTTGCAGCAGGTACGTATGAATCTGCCGCACTTCGGTCGAACTGTAGATCGGCGCGACATCGAGGACGCCCATCAAGCCGTCGCTGCTGTGGTCGAGGGTGTTCATCAATACTTGCGGGCCGCGACTGCCGATGACTTGAAAACCCATGGCTTCGAAAGCGCCGACTTTGCTTACGCTACACGTCAGTTCAGTGTGCGGGTAACGGCGCACGACGTCGTTGACCAGTGCCTGAAGGACACCCAGGTGTCGGTGGCTGGCGCGCTCGGCCATGTAGGCAATGCCGCAGGCGTGTGGATCGTCCTTGACCGGTAAGTACAGGGCAAAGCCGGTCACGGTGTCGGAGTCGTGTTCGTCGGTGGCGACAATCAGCTCGACCGCGATGCCCTTGGCCCCGCCGAGCGCTTGCAGATACAGATGCACTTCAAAGCCGATGGCATATTGGTAGATGCTGTAGAGCAGATTGCTCGGCGCAATTTCCATCGCACTGATGTCGGTGAGGTGATCGACCACCAGTTGCAGGATCTGACTGTTGATCGCCTCGCCCGGTGGCGTATTGAAGTGGGTAAGGGTGCTCATTTAGCGCTGGCTCATCCAAAAGCTGTGCAGCGCCAGTGCAGCCGGTGCCAGGGCTGCAACCCGTTGCTGGTGAGCGGCCACATCCAAGTCATGCGGCAATTCAAAATTGTCCTGCTCGGCGCAGTCGCTGATGGCTTGCAACAGTGCCGCCTGTTCTGCGGGCAGGGGTGACCAGTTGGCCACCGCGACACCACGCAAGTAGCCGAAGCACCATTCTTCAGCGAGTGTGACGGTTTGCCCCAAATGCTCGGTTTGTTCAAAACGCGGGGTAAAGGCACTGCGGTGTTCTGCCAACTGGCGGGCCAGAGTGTTGATATGGCGCACGCTCAACTCAATCAGTTGCTTGGCATCGTCTGTGGTTTGCCAGTCTGGGTTCTGTCCACCCCAGATTCCCGGGAACCATTGGGCAATGTCCAACTGTGTCGGGCTTGAAACCAACGCGGTGAAGTAGCCGTCAAGCTCACACGCGTTGAGCACAGAATTGTCGTCGCCGTATTTGAGCAGGGTTTCGTCGATGAGGTCGAATTCAGCGGCGTTCAGGGGGAGATTTTGCATGGGCGGTTTCCTTGGCGCTGCCTGTCATAAAAGCAGAGTCGGGTGGGCGTCGATCAGTCAACCTGAACGATAGAGTCGACCACAAAGTATTTATAACCGGCTTTGGCCAGCGCCTTTTTGGCTTCCTGCTCGGCATCAAAGCGGCTTAACAATTTGGAGTCGTGCACGAACAGGGTTTCTTCGCCGTCGAACACTTTACTGACCTGCATACTGACGCGCAGCACAGGGCCGCGGCGTTTTACCGGTGCACGAGGTGCGGCTTTGGCGATGACAGGTGTCTCGACGGTGGGTGCAGGTGGGGCAGCCGGGACAGGGGCAGGTGCAGAAGGGGCCGCAGCAGGTAGATCAAGGCCCAGTGCTCTGCGCATTTCGTCCTCGGTGAATCCGGTACTCATGTGTTGACTCTATTTGGTTTGAAAACCGGGCTTATAAAGAATTATTGGGCGCAAGACAAGACATTGTTGAAAACGGGTGCTGGCTTCGTCGATAAAATTGCCGAGGGAGAGGGCATGGAGTAGCTGACTGCAGATCATCCGCCTGCCTGCGGCGTTACAAGAAAACCACCTGCACTCTGAAATCGTTGCCCGGATTTATTTGGTTGAGATCGCTATAGATATAAATTGCTGGCTCATAGCTTGGAACAACTCCGTAAACTTTTTTTCCCCCGTTGATATCATATGTCTTGAACTGACCGGCAACGATGCTCGATGGGCGTAGAGCGGTGTTGTTAAACTCTATCTTGTTCATGTCTACGTTGATTGCATTGGCGATGTAACGTGACATCATGGAGCCGCGAAAGCGGGGTGGTATTTCATAGATTTTTTCAAAAACAAGAACGTCGCCATTGTACAGGCTTACCTTGGCGCGGTTGTCACGTGTGAGTGTGGTGACACCACCGTTTGCATCTGTTGCGGCAATGATCATTCCTATCTCATCAAAATGCTTGGCTTTATTGTCGATAATTGTAGTGGCTTTGTAGCCAAGCTTCACTCGGCCAAGAATGTTGTCAATATCTGCATCCATATAGCGGATAGCTATTAACCATGCAGCCAGTTCCGGGCGTACGTTGCATGTGTTTATCAATCTGTTTTTGTCTGATTCAAAACGGCCTGCCATGGATAAGCGGTGCAAGCCATCATCGTTAACGACGAAGTTCAATGTGTTGAACACACTCTCCGTCAGGGTGCGCAAAAAGATTGAAATTTCTTTGCCGGAGAAGGGAGATGAGCCGGGAGCAATGGTGATACTGCTCTCATTGGCCGTCAGCATGTAGGCGAGTACTTCAGCGATCGGTTGACTTATGGACAGCTCATAAAATTTCGCCTCTATTTTTCTGCGGCTGACGGGGGACTTTAAACCCTGAGGGTGTTTGATGGCATGATATTTAAGCAGAAAGTGCACGATGTCCAACGCTGTGGCATTGTATCCGGTAGCAAAGTTTTTTGCAGACATGTACATGCCGAAATAATCTATCAGCGTCTCACCTTTTAAAGAACGCAGCTTATGATCATAAATCCCATTCTCAGAAGGGATGCCCAAGTTAAGAACCCCATATTGCAAATCCCCCGTCCATACCAGAGATGCCTTATCGATGATTGAGCCTGTAGCAAGGATCCGGTTCTGGTTACCTGTGGAAATCTTATAGGTGCAATTGCCCGCAGTGAGGGCGGTCAGTATTGCACCTATGTTGTCCAGCACACCCTCCATTGTGGAATGGACCTTACTGCCCTTGCGGTCCTGGGGTGGCCCGGTATTAATTGACCATTCAAGTGACCAGCGGTCCGCGGCAATAGGGTCTTTAGCAGTGAGGGTCATGAAGTTAGAGGCAGTGTCGGCCAAATGCATGCTCCCAGAATCATCCAGAGCCTCAAATTGAGAAAAAGCAAGGCCATTTAACCACATGTCTTTTTTCTGCCATATATCCTTTATCAAGGGCCCGGCAATGATTGTAGTGTCTCGCTCATTAGCCGCTTGTTGTGCGGCGCGGTTGCGGTTCGATTCATCGATGCTTAAAGACGTGTCCACCCGAGACAAGGTGACTAAAACTCGAGATACCAATTTAGGTTCCGACCCCGTTATGTCGTACGTATTTTGATGGCCTTTAAGGACGTACGAAGCACCACTGTTCTGACCCATAGGGTTGTACGAATAGGTGGTTGAGGGGCGACGAGATCTACAAAATACAGCCGTTACTGTTTGCGGTGGTACGGGTAACTGCCGCAGTTCTGTAATGACACTCGAAAACATAACGGGTTTAGAAGATGGGTCAACGGTGAGATAGTCAGTCTTTTTGATATTAGGGGTATTCAGTAACAAGAGTTCACGATTCAAGGCAATATTGGCCATAATGTCTTGAGGCTTTTCTTGAGGGAAATGGCTCAAGGAGTAATCCATAATTTCACCTGGTTTCGTTGAGCCCGTAGCGTCATACAAGAAAGTGTTATGGGTATGTGGAACGAGGGGTTTCAGGGCAGAATCGGATGCTTTATAAGGACTGAAAACAACCGTGCGCCCTCCATCGGAGACAATTGAGTGAGGGTTCATGCCACTTTGAACATTAAAAAATCCGGTGCCGCCAGTATTTTGAAGTGCCCTGTCATGTGGACTCAGAAACGCCAGGCTCATGTCTGTCGGAGCCTTCATGGTAGGGCTCTTGGGTGTGTACTCAGCGTGGCTGCTGACAGAAACTGCAACTCCCGGATCATTAACCACTGAATAATGCGTTGTATTGTTGTTCAACTGTGTCACGGCTATTTGGTATTCACGGTTATTAAACCAAAATTTTGTAATTGTGGTCCGCGCAATTGAATTCGATGAGAAGGGGGACTGTGCAGGCATTTTTGATGGTGAGGAAGGGGCAGTGCCGACGCGCAATGCCTCAGCTCTAAAATTATTCAAATTGACGGCCCCCGATTGTAAATCCAGTCCGCCCAGCTTTCCTTCTTGCATCGACCTGTAGAGTTGCTCAGCTGTTACGATAGTGTTTGCATGGGGTAAGTCAGGGCTCAGCGTGCTCAGGCCAGAGGTGGCGAATTTTTCATTTCCGAGACTTAGCATGAGGTGGCTGGCGTAGGAGTCACTCGAAGTTGCAGCCATAATATAGCCTTTTGGAACGGATTTTAATGCCTGTAAGCTCGTCAGTTTTTGCGGGTTATTCATTATTTTATCGAGGGTTATTCCACTGCCTTGAATGGATGGGCTCGCTAAATCGGCGGCTGCATTTTTGAACGCTTGCCCTTGCTCGTAAGCCAGATCGCCTGACAGTTCAAGCGTTCGGCTAACGTATTGCGCGCTTGATATATCTGTGTCGACGATTCGAGCAGCGGTAGCTGCCGCTTCTGTAAGCGATGATGCATAAGGTGATCTATAACCCATTGGAAATCCTGCCTTGATCTCCAACGTTGGTGCGCCGGGTGCACTCCCTGCGCGGGTTAAACCAGCCGAACCAATGGCCCCGAATTGTTCTGCATTTATAATGCCTTTTTGATCTCCAAGTGCCGGGTCGATTATATTGTTTTGCGCGCCGGCGAACCGCCCGTTGCCCAAGCACGTTACGATATGTACAGGTTGAAGTTCTGCGGCGGGCGCACCGGAGTTAGCCTGCATAAACACCACTAACTCACCTTTTTTGATACGCAAAAGTCCCTCTGCTGTATTCACAGTGCGGATGTCTGACAACAGATTATCTATGCGTCCGGAACTCCCTAACCCTCTGTTATTGGAGGCCTCTATTAAACCTGCAGTCAGTTTTCGCGCCTGAGTGGCAGTGAGCACATCAGCGTCGCGCAGTACATCAATCGCATAGTCCCAGCGGGCATTCGAACTGGTGCTTGCATTAAGTGCTTGAGCCGCATCGCTCACGGCATTACTGCCATAAACGAGTTGACTCAAATGTTGTGAGTTGCTGTTTGGATTCCAGTGGGTAAGGGTTTTGTACCATTGAGGCATAGTGAGCAGGACCCCATCCTCTATCACGTCACTGGGGGAAAATAAACCCGGCATGCTTCTGAATGAGTTTGTGGCACTGTCTGGCGCGTTAAAGTCTTTATATTTTATTAACTTTCGGGTGGTGGCATTTGAGTATTTTTGCACCCAGTCAGCCTCTTTGAGAATCAACGGGCCGTCGAGATCGGGCATACCTTTGTTGTGGAATTGAGCAGCCGATAGGTCGAAAACGTATCGTTCTCCATTTTTAGTTCCCAGCACGACGAAATGATTACTGGGAATTATTTCCATCGCATTGTTCCAAATAAGTAAGCCTCTGTACTGGATGTCCGTCATGCCAATGTCTGCTTGGCTGATTCGAGGGCCTACAATACTGAGCAAATTAGCGCATTTTCCGTCTGGTTGATCGATGCCATTGAGAATAGTATTGTTTTCTTTGAGCTTGGTGAGGTATTGCTCTGTGCCCGCTTCCAAATTGTTAATTTTGCCTACGGCTGAATGACGATAGGGTTCAAGGCGCAGAGGCGCAGCGGGCGTTGGCAGACCAGATTTTCCGGGTACTGGAGGTTTGATTTTTTTCGAAGTGGCTACCTTTATGATTTTTTGCACGGGAATTTTCGACAACCCGCCCGCCACCACTCCCGTCCCTAGTTCAAACACGGCGTTGATAGCGGCGTTGATGGCAGTTTCTCTAAACTCTTCTTTTGTATCAGCGATTGCCAATTCGCCGAAGGGAACTGCTGCAAGCCCTGCCGCTATGAGGAATGTCATAGGGCCGGAAATAGGGTAGGTGAATACTCCGATCAATGGCCCAGCGATTTTTTCGAAAAATTCAAATGCACGGTGGGCGTATAATTCAGAATCTGATTTTAACCACGTGTCGATATTGCTATACAGACTGGACATGAGATGATCGAATGCAAGGTCAGCCACGCGATCGGCATTTTCCGTTTCTCTGGGGTTCACGCTAGTTATATAATTCCGGCCGGTATTTTTTTCTATATAATACTCTTCCTGGTGTTCATTTAGCCATGTATAAAATTTGTGATTTTGCTGGGCGGTATCAGGCCGTGTCTGCGAGGTTGAATGAGTAGGGGTGCTATTGTCGGTGCTGTTTTCTGTGCTGTTTTCTGTGCTGTTTTCTGTACTATTGTCTAGGGTGTCCAGCGCCCTAATTAAATCTCGAGAAGTGTCAAATTTCCAGACCGTTGGGTTGAAGATCGAATGAAGTTCAATACTTCTATTTGGGTGGACAATTTTATAGACGCCCGGCACGCCTACACTATTAAGTTGGATCGTATTGACCCGACTCCCCGCAGTCGCGTTAATTTTTTTAGAGATGAGTGGGCTAAAAACCAATCGCCAATCATCCTTTAATTGCTGGTTGTTGCGAAGTTTATCGACATCGGCCTCGAGCTTACGTTGCCAGTCTATTTCTCGTAGCGCCTTGATGAATTCTTTGGGGTATTTGCCTTCCGTATCGACTTGCATTGTATTGTAATCCCACATTCCGCTGTACTTAGCTTCAGGCGCCTTGCCCATCACTTGTTTAAGTGTGTATGTCTGGTTAACGATCAGCGCGGGATCGGGCCTGAAATCAGGTGTCACCAAAGACTCGCTCATTAGCACATCAGTTAGCACTTCGACGTTGCTTATAATATATTTCGGTAGTGGATAGAATCTGACATTCACCGTGTCACTTAAATTAATGGGGCCCTGTTTTTTCAATGCAGATGACTGTTGGGCCTTGATCTTATCAAGGCCTTGCTGCAATGCGGTGTCGATCGTTGGGATATTAATACGTTTGGAAGCATTTTCGGATTCAAGTCCTCTTTCGAGGGACTTACGATACCGTGTGCACTCATTGATCAGCTTATTCAATAGTGTGTCACTGGCCATAAGGCCACTGGGCCACTCGACGGTGGAGGAATTGACTGATGCGCCCCAACGCAAGTGTTCCCCAGCGAGTATTCGTTTAAAGGGCATAGAGATGTGATTTATTTGAGAACCTTGTGTGATGGCAACACTGAGAAGCGATTGAGGTGTTAATTGACTGAGCTGTGGGTGATCTTTAAGAGGGTTTTGGTATGTTTCTTGTGTCCACAATTCAGCGGCAAAGTCTTCGACCTCTTTGTCAAACAGCGCTTCACCGTTTAAGCTTTCGGCTTCAATGCGTTCGCTGTCGCCCTGTTTTTGATGAAGTGCGCTCAGTGTCTTTATGAGTTTTTCTATTTCTGATTGATAATCTTGTTGCCATTCAGGGGTGGTGGAAAGTAGATCGTGTTGTTGTTGGTAGTGGACGATTCGTGCCTCGACGCTGGCAATGGCGCGATTAATAACGTCGCTTTCAGTGAACCCAATGGGTGTTCCATTATTTTCGAATATCAGGTCTTGCCAACTGTATTGGGTAATTAATTCACTGTTATTTAATGCGTCATCGCCGGAGTACGTTTTAATTGTCTTGTCATACGCTTCATTTTTCTGCGCTCTCAGTTGTTCCAGTCGTTCATTTAATTCCGCGATTGCCTGTAGTCCTCCGTTATAGGTTTGGGCGAAGGTGGGTGAACTGAGCAATGCTTTCATGAGAGGGGTATAGTGCTGGGGCCAAATAATTTCATCCGTTTCGTAAGGGTCAGCAAACTCAGCGTTCTCGAACGTTGGCGTAAAGTAAGCGTCGAGCGTCAATTTAGTTACCCGGACAATACCTAGAGAATGCCCCATGGGGTTTTTCCCATAAGTTCTCACTGTCACTTCATCAGTCATGCTGGGCATCCTAACGGGGACGCCCGCTTGAGATTGGAAGTGCCCTATTTGTAGTTCTTGTGTTTTTGTCCAGTTTCCAGGAATGTAGTGGGCTGTTCCCGAGCGCAGTTGTTGAGCCGCCGCAGTGTCCTCGTGCTCTTCCGAGAAAGTGTATGAGCCATTGGCCCCTAGTGTCGCCAGTTTGGTTTGGATATTTCCATTCAGAAAGTCTATCAATGGGGCTGAAGATGTTCGTGATTGCCCCTGCGTGTTCTGATAGTTAAATACGATGTTGCTATAGGGCGCAAATCTACCCCACAGTTGATAGTCATCTTCTGAATAATAGGATTTCATTTCAGCAAGCAAATAGTAGGCGTATACTTCGCGATTAGTAAGCAGCTGTCCGCTGCTGTCGGGAGTCAGTTGTGAAGTGAAGTCGCGCAGTGCGTTGAGTTGTAGCTTGACCTCACCGAACCGTCCGTACAGGTAAGCCAGATCGTGTTGGGTTTTGCCTTCGGCTGTACGCGCTATTATTGTTTGGATAAGGAGCTGGGCTTCTTTCATCAGCGGCAGGATATTATCGATGCCGAGTGCTGGGTTCAGACCTTCAGGTGTGCTCCGGCGTACTCTGGCTGATGTCTTGAGTGGGTCGTTATAAGCTGCCGGGTCGGGTAAAGCGTTCTGAGTACTCTGCTGTTGGTATGCCTTGTGCGATGGCCTTGGCATGTTAGATGCCATATCGGGTGCTGCATTAGTTGTCGGTGGAACGGTGACATCATCGAAGCTTTCAAAGGTGGACAGCGTTTCAAGGAACTGAGTCAAATCGTCCGATAACGTGTGCGTGTTACCCGCATAAAAGTCCTCGCGAGCTTTAACTTCCAGTGCTTCAAGTCGGTCAATTTTTTCGCGCACGGTGTTATCTGCAAGCGCGCTCTGAGTTTTCCATAGCGAGTAAGCACTGGCGCCAAACATCAAGCTGGCCATGGCCGTCAGTGCGCCTGTTTTCTTCCAGTGGGAACTTTTTTGTTTCAGTAAAACAGACGTCGGTTTATACGGACTCTCATTGAGACGCTTTTCTTCTGTCGCAATCGATTCTGAGTTTTCCACATTTTGAACGTTATTAGCCCCACCCATAAGGCTGTCCATTTCAACTTCCGTTTGCGGCGGCGTTTGATTGCCCTTGCGGAAATTTTTATAGGCAAAGTAAGTAAATAGAATGCCGCCTAAAAAGGTTGCCCCTGCTCCAGTTCCCCATAATTTTGGTGCGATGTTCTTCGTTGTAGTGCTGATTGGCTGTTGAGGATAACTATCGGGCAGTACGGCATAAAAAGTTGTCAGGTCTCGTAAATACGCTGGACGCTGGCGACCGGGTACTTGCACCCCTGCAGGATTCAGGGCGGCTTGTATGCCGCTCATGACATCCACGCCTTGCAGGTTGTTCGTAAGACTGTCAAAGCAAGCAGTCATATAAGTCGCCAAGCCTTGTAACTGAACGGCCCGGGTGAACATCGGGGTGAGGTCAAATCCGGGTTTCGACTGGATCTCTTCCACGATGGCGTTGCCCAGCAAGGCCGCCGGAATGTTCCCCAACCATTGCTCTGCCTTGGCCTCAATCTGTTCGCGTACCCAGATAACGTCCTTGTTGGTCTGTGCCTCGGGGAGGCTGTACAGGCGCATTAGCACGTTCGCCAGCCATTGCACGCGCTGGCCTTCTTTTATCGGCTCCAGATTGCCCAGCACTTTGTACAAAGGGGGCAGCATGGGCAGCCAGATCACCGCTTTATCAAACGCCCAGGCGGCGTTGTCCCCGGCATATTCCTCGATCGCCTTGCGTATCAGTGCCAGGGTTGCTTCACCCAGGACTTCGTCGTCTGCTTTTGCTTTCCACACGGCGTGCAGCATGAGGAGCCGAGAAATACCCTTGGCGGCCCATAAGCCTATGTCGAGCAGCGTTTGCACATAGGTCGGCAGCAACTGGCCATGTTTAACCAGTACGGCGAGCAGATTTTCAATTGACCCCGTCACCTTGGGTAAAAACTCAGCCCATGAGTCATTGCCCCATGAGCGACAGACCTTGGAAACTTCTGTGAACACCGTCTGTATGTCTTCGCCGGGTATGCCGCTGGCGGCGGCCAGCGCGATAGCCAGTTGTGAATGTTGGTTTTGCGTATCACGCAACGCGGTGTCGCTGATCAGTGCAGGTAATTCAGCCCAGGCGGCCGTTTTGTAGTGCGCCCAAAAGGTGTCGTCCAGTACGGCGTAGAGCGCCCTGATAGCTTGGGCTTGCCATGCGAAACGGCTGGCAAACGAAGCCCCGAGGTCTTGGACCTGTGGCAGGAGCAACATTTCTCGAGAGCTTTCCAGGACGAAATCCGTCCAGGTTTTTTTCGGGTCGCTCAAGCCCAACAGCAGGTTGAACGCCGCTTCTTGACTGGCTGACCCCCTAAGTGCAGCGCGTACATTGCGCAGAGGCTCGGCCATCATTTGGCCGACGGCGCCGGCCTCGCTGCCCAGTCGGTCGATAAAAGGCTGGCTGGTGATGTGCTCCATGCTGAGCAGGGTGGTGCGCAGGCCAGTGGTGTCCTGCTCACCGCCGTCTTGGATGGCATGTTTGAGCAGGGAGTAGACTTTCAGCGAATCCCCCATAGCCGCAGGGGCGTATTGCTCGATCAGCCCCAGCATCTGTTCGTCGAGCAGCAGTGTGAGCAGCGCGGCAAACTTGGCTTGGATGCCAGTGGCTTGATTGAATTGATCAAGAAGCCCGCGCAGGCGTTGAAGCTGTTCCCCCTTGTGTTTAATCGCGGTGAGCTGACGGCTCAGGGTTTCGTACAGCCTCTGCCCTTGCTCGACGATCTCTGTGACCCACGGGGGCAGGGCGCCGCTTTGCAGCAGGCTGTCGGCGAAAGCTTGAGGGGAGTCCCAGGACGCATTGCTCAAGCGTTGTAACGTCTGGGCCCAGCCCAGAGCGCCGCTTAACAGATCGCGGACAGGCGAAAGCGTGTCTTTTCCCGCCATCTGTTGGGCTGCCGGTAGATCAAGCAACGCCACCAGGTTGCTCAGGGTATCGATGCCACGTTTGATGACGCCCGAGCCTGGTTGTTGCAGCCCACTGAGAATGGTTTTGAGATGGCGGGCAACGTCGAGATAGGGCGTGATTGTGGCGCCGATGAACGAGCTGTTTTCGAGCACGTTGAGCAGGGCTGTGCATTTGGCGGTGAGAGATAACTGCGGATCCAGCAACTGGCTGGAAAGGGCGCGAGCGATCTGCAGGTTTTTGAGCTGATCTGCGTAGCGTTGTTCAAACGCTTTCCAGCACCAGTCGAGCAGGGTTTGACCGACGTGCTCCAGCATGGCCTGGATCATCGGCTGCCCTATCATCGCCACGGGTGCGGTCAGGTCAGATGAGGCTGTGTGGTTACGCGTTAGAAGATGTAAAGGTTCTGGGCCGCCCTGAATATTCTGCCTCGCTGAATCAGCCATTGGCGCAGTGACCGGCTGTGCGTGGCTGTCGACAGGTTTTTCGAGCGCAAGCTTTTCCATCGAAAACGACCTGATCAGTGGAGACTGAATGAATAGGTAATTTTAAATGTAGGGTATTTCTCTTACTGAAGTGAGCTGTCTAGTACATATTTGAACAAATATGATCAGTGGTTTTTAAAGCGGGTGCTCGGAACATCATCAACGACTGATTGTTCACGCAAGTACTGAACCTGTTGGCCGGCGCAACACGAAGTTGAGACAGGTTCATGCAGGAATGAGGGGAGCCTTCAGGTATCGCGCAGCAGGTCGTGACCGTCGAGCAGTTTCCAGGCGATCTCGGGGCGTTTCTCCAGCGCCCTGCGGATGGCTGCGGGGATGGCTTGACGGGTTTTACGGCACAGCCCCGGCTGTTCGGCCACGTTGATGGCGATGCCACGCATGGTGCGTACTTCATTGAAGCCCGGCTCGATGACCACCTCTATGCCTAACTGATCGCGCATGCGTCGCTGCATGTGCTCCAGATCGCTGAGGCTTTGAATGTTTTCCAATCGGTCAATCAGCACTTTTTCAGCCCGGCGATCGAGGCTCAAAATGCGCAGGTCGGGGTCAGACGCGTCCGTCAGGCGCTCGCGTTCGCAGATGCAGGCTCCGGGCGGGCAAGGCTGGCGAATCGCAGGGGATGGGCTCATGGCCATGAGCATAGCGATAATTGCCGGATCATACAGGCCCTATTGTTGGGGACGCAGGTACGCCAATGTCCGATGAGCGTGTTCAAGCCTGTTAAGACTTTTATGTGCGTTTGCGCGAGCAAGCAGTACAATCGCGCCCTTTTAGCGGGCATGCAGGCTAATCGCCACATGCTCAAGAGAACGCTCATGGTTTCTGCTTCTTACTCCCCCGCGCTGGTTTTCATCTCTCTTTGCGTTGCCATTCTGGCCTCTTACACTGCCTTGGATCTGACTGGCCGTATTGCCACCGCGCGTGGCCGCAGTGTGTACCTGTGGATCGGAGGCGGCGCACTGGCCATGGGTTTTGGCGTGTGGTCGATGCATTTTATCGGGATGCTTGCGCTGGAGTTACCGATCACGCTCGGCTACGACCTGGGGCTGACGCTTTGGTCATTACTGGTGGCGATTCTTTCCTCAGGCTTTGCCCTCTGGCTGGTCAGCCAGCCACGCTTGCCCGCGCTGCAGTTGTTATTGGGTGCCTTGATCATGGGCTCAGGCATCAGCGCCATGCACTACAGCGGCATGGCTGCGTTGCGCATGCAGCCGGGCATTGATTACGATCCAGCGTTATTTGGTCTGTCTCTGTTGATCGCGGTGGGCGCTTCGGCGGCTGCACTGTCGATCGCTTTTCGCCTGCGCAAACAGATGCCTTATGTCCGTCTGGCGCGAGCTGGGGCTTCGATCATTATGGGGCTGGCCATTGTTGGCATGCACTACACCGGCATGGCGGCGGCTAACTTTCCAGAGGGCAGTTTTTGTGGGGCTGCCCTCGACGGTTTAAGTGGCAAGGGGCTGGACACCCTGGTGTTGATCAGCAGTCTGGCAGTATTGGTCATTGCATTGCTGACCTCGATTTTTGATGCGCGGCTTGAGGCACGTACGGCGGTTTTGGCCACTTCCCTGAGCCAGGCTAATGAAGAATTGACCCAGTTGGCGCTGCACGACACGCTCACAGGGTTGCCCAATCGTATTCTGTTGGCCGACCGGATCAGCCAGGCGATGGCTGAAACCACTGAGCAGGGTGGTGTGTTCTCCTTGATGTTTATCGATCTTGACGGCTTTAAACCGGTCAACGATGCCTTCGGCCATCATTTGGGCGATCGCCTGTTGCGCGAAGTCGCCTTGCGTTTACGTGAGCAACTGCGCAGTCAGGACACATTGGCGCGCATTGGCGGCGATGAGTTTGTGCTGCTGGTGCGCTTGAGTGAGCCCGACGATGCCCCGCGAGTGGCGGCGCGCCAAGTCAGTCTGCTGTCAAAACCGTTCCGGGTGGATGAGCATGATTTGCAGATTTCGGCGAGCGTGGGAATTGCCTTGTTTCCCGGTAATGGCTTGACCGCTGAAGAGTTGTTGATGAACGCCGACGCGGCCATGTATCACGCCAAGGGCGCGGGTAAAAATGGCTACAGCTTTTTCGATGTGTCGATGAACACCAATGCGCGCAAGCAACTGCAACTGCTGCAAGACTTGCGTCAGGCGCTGGAGCACAAGCAGTTTCGCTTGCATTACCAACCCAAGTTTGACGCCGGCAGTGGCCAGCCCGTGGGCGCCGAAGCGTTGTTGCGCTGGGAGCATCCACAGCAGGGGTTATTGCTGCCGGAGCACTTTATAGATTTGGCGGAAAAAACCGGACTGATCATTCCGATTGGCGAATGGGTGCTCAATGAAGCTTGCCGCCAGATGCGGCTTTGGTTCGATGAGGGATATACCCACTGGCGTATCGCGGTCAACCTGTCTGCCTTGCAGTTTTGCTATGCGGGGCTGGTGGACAGTGTGGTCTCGGCGTTGGAGCGTCACCAGCTACCGGCCAACAGCTTGACCCTGGAAATCACCGAAACCACGGCCATGAGTGATGCCGATGCGAGCATGACCGTGTTGCAACGGCTTTCGCAGATGGGGGTCGACCTGTCCATCGATGACTTCGGTACGGGCTACTCCAGTTTGATGTACCTCAAGCGCTTGCCGGCCAATGAGCTCAAGATTGACCGAGGCTTTGTGCGTGACCTGGAACATGACAGCGATGACGCGGCCATCGTCTCGGCGATTGTGGCGTTGGGCCAGGCGCTGGGGTTGCGGATCGTGGCTGAAGGCGTTGAAACCGACATGCAGCAAAGCTTTTTGACCACGCTGGGGTGTGATGCCTTGCAAGGGTTTTTGCTGGGCGAACCCCGGCCTGCCGAGCAATTCATGGTGGATATTCATCGTGCGGAACATACGTCCCACAGCAAATTAACGCCTTCCTGACAAATCAAAGCGTTCGCGGTTATTCTGGTGGCCACATTTGCACCGTTGATGAGGGAGCGCGTATTTATGGACAAAGTCATCGTGATCACCGGTGGCAGCCGTGGCATTGGCGCAGCCACCGCAGTGCTGGCGGCGCGGCAGGGCTACAAGATTTGCATCAACTATCTGGCTGACGATGCAGCAGCCCATGAAGTGCTGGCGCAGGTGCGTGGCTTGGGGGCCAAAGCCATCGCCATACGCGCCGATGTGAGCGACGAAGAAGACATTATCCGCCTGTTTCTTGAGGTCGATGAGCAGTTGGGCCCGGTCACTGCGCTGGTCAACAATGCGGGCACCGTGGGCCTTAAATCGCGGGTTGATGAGCTGTCTGAACTGCGGGTCATGCACACCCTGAAAACCAACGTGCTGGGGCCGATACTGTGTGCCAAGCATGCGGTGTTACGGATGTCGCCCCGGTACGGCGGGCAAGGCGGCAATATTGTCAATGTCTCGTCGGTTGCTGCACGACTGGGATCGCCCGGCGAATACGTCGATTACGCGGCCTCCAAAGGTGCGCTGGATACCTTCACCCTGGGCTTGTCCAAAGAGTTGGCGGGAGAGGGGATTCGAGTCAATGCGGTGCGGCCGGGCTATATCTTTACCGACTTTCATGCGTTGAGTGGTGATCCGGGTCGCGTCAGCAAGCTCGAGCCGATTATCCCCATGGGCAGGGGCGGGCGCCCGGATGAAGTGGCCGAAGCGATTATCTGGCTACTGTCGGATAAAGCGTCTTACACCACGGGCACTTTTCTGGATCTGGGGGGCGGGCGCTAACACTCCAGCGAGAGGTGAACTCGTCACTGACTGCGGGGGTTTTGCTCACGTTGGAGAGTGGGTGCTGCGAAGGCTCCTTTAACGCACGCGAGATTGCATTTTCTGTTGATAGGCTGATAATGCGACTTATTGCTATTTGAGTCTGATTATTATCGTGCCTATCACTCTGGAATCCGACACTGCGCTCACACGTCACGATTGCCCTCATGATGCGGGGTGGCGCGGCGGCCTGTCTGGCGAAGACTCCCGCTTGATGCGCGATGCGATTGAAGAGATCGACCGCGCACTTGCAGGCTTGCCTTTGCGGGTCAAACGTTCGTTTTTGCTCAACCGTCTGGAAGGGCTGACGCAGCAAGCCATTGCCGACCAATTAGGTGTTTCCTTGAGCACCGTCGAACGTGAGTTGCGCAGGGCTTTTGCACAGTGTGTGTCGATGGGCAAAGCCAGACTTGATACGACGACGCAGGCCGCCATTGATTGGCTGTTGCGACTGGAGTCCGGGCATGCGTGCCCTTCGCAGCGTCAGGTGTTCAAGGCCTGGTTAGTTGAAAACCCCGAGCATTTGGCTGCCTGGCAGCGCGTTGCCGGGGTGTTGAAGGCCCCGGTAGCGACGTTGCATGCCGTCGCGCAGCACCGTTCAGGGCAGCTCGAGGCCGCGCAGCAAGCACTGCTGGGCAGCCCCTGTACTTTTTACAAAAAAATGCTGCAAGGCGGTCTGTTTTTACTCTTGCTCGGCCTGTGATTCAGCGACGCAATTTCAACGCACTGGCCAGACTGATAGCCAATGGCAGGCGCGGCAGCAACGTGGCCTGGTAAGCGTGGTACAGATCAGGCTTGCCGGGCCAGATCGTTTCAGAAGGCAGGTTGTCGTGGCTCAGCTCGTGATGCCAACTGCCATACTGGCGGTCAATCATGTGCAGGTCGATGTAGTCCCAAAAGCGTTGGTACCAGACTTCGTATAGGGATTCACCCGTACGTTGCAATAGTGCTGCCGCGGCTGCGGAGGCTTCGGCCAGCGTCCAGTGCAGGCGTTCGCGCACCACCGGGCGGTTGTCCCAGTCCAAGGTGTACACCACTCCGGGGTTGCCATCGGCATTCCAGCCAAACTGGCACGCGCTGGCGAACAACTGGCGAGCATCGCCCAACAACCATTCAGGCACGGGCAGACCGCGCTGCAGGCGTGCTGCCTCAAGGTGCAGCATCAGGCGGGCCCATTCAAACGCATGACCCGGTGTTTTGCCGAAGGGCCGAAAACCGTCCGCGGGGTTGTCCCGGTTATAGTCGGGCAAAGGGTGCCAGTGTGCATCGAAATGCTCGACGGGCAAGTAGTCGGCGTTAGCGGCGTGCTGGTGAATCACCCGTTCGGCCATGCGCAGGGCGCGATCCAGCCACAGGTCTTCGTCAAGCACATCAGCCAGAGCCAAAAACGTTTCGGTGCCATGCATATTGCTGTTGGCGCCGCGATATTCTTCGCAATCGCTCCAGTCGCGAGTAAAGCTTTCGCGCAAGGCGCCCTCGTGCTCGGCCCAGAAGCGGTTCTCAAGAATGGCCACCGCATCGCCCAGCAATTCAGCGGAGCCACCGCGTCCAGCCACCGCTGCGGAGCTGGCTGCCAGGGCAACAAAGGCATGCAGATAAGCGGCTTTGCGGGTGTTTCCGTCCTGCGCGTGAGGGCTGGCAAACCAGCCGTCGTGTTCGGGGTCACGCAGAGGACCGGCCAGTGCTGCCAGCCCATGGTCGATCAAGGGGGCGCAACCCGGCAGGCCTTGAATATGGGCCAGCGAGAAACTGTGGACCATGCGCGCGGTGGTGATGGTGTCGGCTGGGGCCGTGTCTGCGCGGCGGCCAAAGCGGTCGAGCTGGGCAAACCCGAGGGGTACGCGCGAGGCTTTGGCGAAGTCCAGCAGTGTCTGCCCCTGATCGTGCAGCCACTGTTGATGGGGCAAGGATGTCAGCCAGCTGTCGCTGGCCCGAGTAAGGTCGGTCATGGGCCACCTGTATTGTTTTTGTGCGATGTTCTGCGCACGCAGACTAAGGGATCAGCCGCAAAGCTGAAAGCTTTCATCTGTGTCAGATACGCTTAAATTTCGGCCCCCCAGCGCTGTGACCAATCGCTGTCTTGCTTGACCCTTTCGCGCAATAACACGATGGCCTGCTGCAAGGCGGGGCTGTCGCGTTCGCGTGAATACACCAGATAAGTCGGATAAGTGAATTCGGGGGCCTTTGGCACGCGCTCCAGAGCGCCGCTGGCCAGGTAGCTTTCAACCACCCGGGTACGAAAGTAACCGCTGCCGCCGTTATCCAGAATGTAGTGCAGCGCCACCGGCCCCAGATTGAAACTGATGGCGGCACGCGCTTTGTCGGGCAGGGCGGCATCGTGTTGCTGACGGAACTCGTCTCCCCAGTCCACATAGACGTAGGGTTCAGGAAGATCGGGACGACGTATCTGGATCAGTTTTTCTTCCAGCAACTGCTCCACTTGTACACCCGGCCAGTACGCTGGCTGGTACACCAGCGCCGCGTCCAGCAGGCCCATTTCCACTTGGCGCAGTAACTGTTCGCAGTCGCGAATCTGCACGCGCAGGGCATGGGTTGGCAGGTGTTGGCGCACGGTTTTAGCCCAGTCCAGTATCAACGGGTTGCACAGGCTGACTTCGCCGCCGATATGCAGCATCTGGTGCAAGCCTTCGGGGCGAGGTAAATCACGCCGGGCTGCTTCCCAGGTTTGCAGCAATTGGTTGGCGTACACCACAAACGCTTCGCCGTCGGGGGTCAGTTTGGCGCCGGCGCGGTTACGCACGAATAGCGTCACCCCGAGCAGGCTTTCGAGCTTTTGCACCCGTGCAGTAACGGCCGTCTGGGTGACGTGAAGTTTTTCGGCCGCGCTGGCGAGGCTGCCGCTACGAACGATTTCGAGGAAAGTACGGGCCAGGTCGAGGTCCATGATCGCGCCATTGTGCAAAGGAGCCAGTGTAGTGGGATTTGGTTTGACTCACTAATACTCGGCTCTGATAGCCTTCAGAGACTTTTCTCGGATGTGTGTCGCCAATGGACTACTTTGCTGCCTTGAACGCTTTTGTCGAAGCGGCCCACGCCAATAATTTCTCCCGTGCCGCTGAAAAGCTGTCGATCAAAGCTTCTACGGTGTCGCGTTACATCAAAGACTTGGAGCAGGATCTGGGCATTGCCCTTTTCAACCGTTCAACGCGCACGCTGCATTTGACGGAAGGCGGTGAAACCTTCCTGCTTCACGCCCTGCGTGTGCTGGACGAGCTGGATCAAGCGCGACAGGCGACGTCCTCGCTCAATCAGCGCCCACGGGGTGTGCTCAAACTGACTGTGCCGCCCGCGTTTGCCCGGCATCACATTGTGCCGCTGCTGGGGGCGTTCGCGGTGCGGTATCCAGAGGTGCACCTGGAACTGACCCTGGACGAACACCACGTCAACCTCATCAGCACCGGTGTGGACCTGGCATTACGCATTGGCACCTTGCCCGACTCCAGCCTCAAGGCGCGCAAACTGGCCAGTGAGCACACTCTGGTGTGTGTCAGTGCCGCCTATGCGCAACAGCATCCCGCCCCCGATACCCCGCAAGCATTGGGGCCGGTAGTGCTCAATGGCAATCTGCCCAACGAGGTTTTTTTTGTCGCGCACCAAAAACTTGCCCCAGCCATGCAGCGAGTCGCAATCAACGGCCCGCTGCGTATCAATGAGCTGGATGCGCAGTTACTGGCCGTTGAACAGGGCTTGGGCGTTGCGCTGTTGCCGGACTGGTTGGTGACCGACAAGCTGGCGCGAGGCGAGTTGGTCAACTGGCTGCCCGATTGGCGGGTGCAGGCGACGCAGGTGCCTGCGGCGCTGTGGTTGGTGTATCCGCCCAAGCGCACTGTGTCGTCCAAAGTGCGCTGTTTTATCGACTTTATGGTGGAGCAGGTGGGCAGCCCGGCGTTTTGGCAGCGTTAGCTGAAGCGGATATCCAGGGCGCGCAGATAGGTTTGCAGGCCCGCATCCTGAATCGGGATCAAGAACGCTTCACTGTCGGATTCATTGAAATGCGCATGCCAGTAACCCGGCGGGGTAACAAAGGCTAACCCCGGTGCCCAGTCCACGCGGATCGGGTTGCGAATCTGGCCATTTTCATCAATCTCGCTGCCGACCAGTGTGTAGCAGCCCGCAGGGCAGTCGATGATGAAGTCCAGGGCGATGGATTGATGGCGATGGGGTTTTTGCACCGAGCCTGCGGGCAAGATGCCGTACATGGCCCAGAGCACATGGGTCACGGTTCGCGTTTGCGGGAAGTGCCGGTTGCCCAGCAGGATGCTGACACGGCTGCGATCTTGCGCGCGGGGATCATCGGCGGCTTCGCGCAGTTTGGCGTTGGCTTTCTGTGCGGGGTACAAGGTCGCGCTAAAGGATTGCTGGGTGGGTGCCACGCCCAAGTAGCGCAACAACGGCTCGTCATGCACGTAATAGAAGCGGGCATCGGCGCTGGCCGTCAGTTGCACCGACTCCATACCCGGCAGGGCGATAAAGCAGCCTTTTTCCCATTCAAACGAACAGCTGCCTTGCACCAGCGAGCCTTGGCCTGCGATCACGTACAGCACTTGTGAGGTGGCAGTGGGGGTCAGGCCTAGGGTGTCACCGGCATTGAGGCGGATAAAACTGGCCAGTAACCCTGGCCCGGTCGCCGGGCCTTCGCAACCGAGTGCTTCGCTCAAATCCAGCGGCACCACACGGCTGGGGCCAGAGTCATACAAAGAAGACGGAAAGTTCTGGTAAGGAATACGGGAAATCAATCCCGCACTGATGGGGTTGGCTGCCTTGCTGTACTCAAAGTACTCGGCGTCCCGTTCGGCATTTATGACATCGATGTTTTGCAGCGGCGCAGTCAGGCTGTTCATCAGGATTTCTTCTTGTGGGTGAGCTGAAGGCCACTATACGAAGCGCTGTTGCTGAGGTTAAAGCCTGAACGGGAACAGCAGTTATGCGCAAAAGGGCGTTCATTGATGGCCCAGCGGTTGAACTCCTGCGCCAGTGAGCCGGTCAGCAGTCAAGGCCCTCCCACAAAACAGGCACTGGCAATCATGCACATATCTCTTGCTCAACAGGTCGCTCTAGTCACTGGCGCAAGCTCCGGACTGGGAGCCGCCAGTGCCCGCGCACTGGCTGGCGCAGGTGCTGCGGTGGTGCTCAATTACCATTCACAGGCAGCCCCCGCCCAAGCGTTGGCCGATGAGATCAATCAGTCTGGAGGCAGGGCAATCGCGTTGCCCGGTGACGTCTCCAAAGAGGCGGATGTCGAGCAACTGTTTGCCCAGACCCTGGATGCGTTCGGCTACCTCGACATCCTGGTGGCCAACTCGGGCTTGCAAAAAGATGCGGCGGTGGTCGATATGACGCTGGAGCAATGGAATGCGGTGATCGGGGTCAATCTTACCGGCCAGTTCCTGTGTGCACGTTCCGCGTTGCGGATCTTCAATCGCCAGGGCATTCGCCCCGGCGTGTCCTGTGCGGCGGGCAAGATTATTCACATGAGCTCGGTTCACCAGCTGATTCCCTGGGCCGGGCACGTTAACTACGCGGCCTCCAAGGGCGGCGTCGAGATGCTGATGCGCAGCCTCGCGCAAGAGGTCAGCCATCAGAAAATCCGCATCAATGGCATCGCGCCGGGAGCCATTCGCACCGCGATCAACCGTGAAGTCACTCAGGGCGCTGCTGAGCAAGCATTGTTGAAACTGATTCCTTATGGTCGTGTCGGCGAGGCTGACGATGTGGCCAACGCTGTGGTGTGGCTGGCCAGCGACGTTTCTGACTATGTCGTCGGCAGTACGCTGTTTATTGACGGCGGTATGAGCCTTTATCCGGAGTTCCGTGGCAATGGTTAAACTTTCTGAGCAATCGCAAAGCGCTATTGAAGCCCACGGCATCATTGGTGACATGCGCACCGCTGCGTTGGTCAATGATCGGGGCAGCGTGGATTTTTTCTGCTGGCCCGAGTTCGACAGTCCTTCCATTTTCTGCTCACTGCTGGACAC
The DNA here is from genome assembly GCF_022496705.1 of Pseudomonas sp. TMW22091. NCBI lineage: Bacteria > Pseudomonadati > Pseudomonadota > Gammaproteobacteria > Pseudomonadales > Pseudomonadaceae > Pseudomonas > Pseudomonas sp. TMW22091. The sequence continues at coordinate 242,532 of NZ_SCFI01000003.1, read as the reverse complement.
CCCCCAGGCCGGTATTTTTCAGTTGGCTCCGCAGCTGCCGGATGCTCGCCGCGAACAGATGTACCTGTCTGACAGCAATGTCCTGCAAACCCGCTGGCTGGCGCAGGAAGCGGTGGTCGAAGTGACGGACCTGTTACCCGTAAGTGACCATGAGGATGAGTTGCCCCTGTTGATGCGCCGGGTGCGCGTTATCAGCGGCAGCGCGACTTTTGACCTGCGCTGTGCCGTGCGTCATGACTATGCACGGGCTGGCACCCAAGCCATTGTGGACGGTGCCGATGTGTGTTTTCAGGCACAGGGCCAGCCGACTTTGCGACTGGCCTCCACCCAGCCCTTGAACATTGACGCTCAAGCAGCCTGTAGCCGCTTTACCTTGAAAGAAGGCGAAAGCGCGGAGTTTGTACTGGGCGCGGGCGACGATCCGCGGGTCAAAGTCGGCGAGGGTGATTTGGCCTTGCAGCGCACCCTGCATTACTGGCGCCGCTGGATAGCGCAATCGACTTATCGAGGCCGCTGGCGAGAAATGATCAATCGCTCGGCGCTGGCCCTCAAGTTGCTCACCTCTCGTGATACCGGCGCGATTATCGCCGCGGCTACCTTTGGTTTGCCGGAAACCCCCGGCGGCGAGCGTAATTGGGATTATCGCTACACCTGGATTCGCGACGCGTCCTTTACCGTGTACGCCTTTATGCGTCTGGGGTTTGTCGAGGAGGCCAACGGGTTTATGCGCTGGTTGCGCGGTCGAGTAGGGGAGTGCTGCGCTGAACCGCTCAAACTCAAGATCATGTACGGCATTGATGGGCGCACCGACTTGGCCGAAACCACCCTGGGTCATTTATCTGGCCACGGCGGGGCGGTGCCGGTGCGCATCGGCAATGGTGCCGTTGAGCAAGTGCAGCTGGATATTTACGGCGAGTTGCTGGACGCGGTGTACCTGACCAATAAATACGGAGAGGCGATCAGTCACGAGGGTTGGCAGCATGTGACCCAAATCGTGAATCACGTCTGCGACACCTGGAATCAGGCCGATGTCGGTATTTGGGAGATGCGCGGTGAGAAACATCACTTTCTGCATTCCCGGTTGATGTGCTGGGTAGCACTCGACCGGGCTATTCGTCTGGCGTCAAAGCGCTCACTGCCCGCACCATTCGCGCAGTGGAACGACACCCGCCAAGCAATTCACAGCGATATATGGGCTAATTTCTTTAACGCCGAGCGCGGTCATTTTGTTCAGTACAAAGGCGGCACGGCACTGGACGGCTCAATGCTGTTGATGCCATTAGTGCGTTTTATCGGCGCCACAGACCCTGCGTGGCTGGCCACGCTGGCCGCCATAGAAAAAACCCTGGTGCGTGATGGCATGGTCTATCGCTATCGCAACGAGGATAGTGGCATGGATGGCCTGCAAGGCACAGAAGGGGCCTTTGCCGCCTGTTCATTCTGGTACGTGGAATGTCTGGCCCGGGCCGGGCAGGTTGAAAAGGCGCATCTGGAATTTGAGCAGTTACTGCGCTATGCCAACCCGCTGGGGTTGTACGCCGAGGAGTTCGACAGTCACGCTCGTCATTTGGGCAATACGCCTCAGGCCTTGACTCATTTGGCGTTGATCAGCGCGGCGAGTTTTCTGGACCGAAAGCTGGATCACCTAAAGACTCAGTGGCAACCCTAAAATACAAAAGCCCCGGATCATTGAGCCGGGGCTTTTGTGTTGAACACTTATCCGTTTAGAACGTGTACTTGGTGGTCAGCATCAGACTGCGAGGCGCGCCGTAGTACGTGGTGTTGAAGTTGCCCAGACCTGACAGGTACTTCTTGTCGAAGACGTTGTCGGCATTCAGGTTGAAGGTCAGGTGTTCATTGTATTCGTACCGGGTCATCAGGTTGACCAGCGCGTAGCTGTGTTGCTCGATGATGTCGTAATCGCCCTTGGGATCGTTGTAGATCTGGCCGTAGAACGGACTTTGCCAGTTCACACCACCGCCCACGGTGACTTTGTTCAGCACGCCCGGCAGACGGTAGGTGGTGAACAGTTTGGCGACGTTTTCCGGTTTGGTGGTTTGCAGCGGGTAGCCATACACCCGTTCGCCATCATCGGAACGGGTCTGGGCGTAGGTGTAACCGGCAATTACGTTCCAGTCGCGCATGATTTCGCCGGTCAGCTCAAACTCGATGCCCTTGGTGGTAGCTCCATCCAGGGACTCATAGATGCCCTCGTTGGTATTCGGGTTGGTGCCGACCTGAATCGGCAGTTTTTTCTGTTCAGTGCGGAACGCTGCAACGCTGGCATTCAGGCGGCCATCGAAGTACTCGGCCTTCAAGCCCAATTCGTAGCTGTTGCCTTCTGTAGGTGCCAGCGTGGTACCGGAAATGCTGCGGTCCGTGACTGGTTTGTAGATCGAGGTGTAGCTGGCGTAGGCCGAGTAGGTGTCGTTGATGTCATACACCACACCCGCATACGGTGTGACACGACCGTGCTGTTTGGAGGTGGTTTTGTTATCGCTGAACGTGCTCGATTGCACGTAGTACTTATAGGTGCTGTTGTACTGGAAGTCGCTGACGCGGGTGCCCAGGATCAGCGACAAATCGTCGGTAGGCTTGAAGCGCGCAGCCATGTAAGCGCTGTTCTGGTTCTGGTTGGTTTCGTATTTGCCGTTTTTCGGGAAGTCCGGCTCCGGGTAATGGCCGTTCCAGTCAAAGATGCTCCCGGGCACCATTTCGAACAGGCTACCGTCGAAGGTCGCGCCGGTTTGGCGGGAGTCTTGCGAGGTGACGCCCACGACCAGTTCATGCTCGCGGCCGAACAGCGTGAACGGGCCGCTGGCATTGATATCGGCAGTGGTTTGCACGCGATGGCCTTCCCACTTGCCCCAGTAGAAGAACATGCCGTCACCGGTGACTGGATTGGGCGTGCCGCCACTGGCCGAGCCCAGTTGGGTGTCATGGTCGTTGGTTTGCTGGTTCAGCGTGCCTTTGATTTTCCAGTCATTGGCAAAGCGGTGCTCAAGGGAGGCAAACGTGGTTTGCGCCTGAACATCGCGACGGCTCCAGTCGGTAGCCGGGTTGAACGAGCGGCTGAAGTCAGTTTTGCTGTAGTCCGAGAAGTAGTACGGGTTACCGGTCCAGGACGAGCCGCGGGGCTTGATGTTCTGGTAATCCATGCCAAACGTCAGGGTCGTGTCCGGGGTCAGGTCGGCCTCGATGATGCCGTAGAACACGTCATTCTTTCGGGAGTAGTGGTCGATATACGAATCAGCATCCTGATACACCCCGACCAGTCGTCCACGCACGCTGCCATCGTCATTCAACGACCCGGAAATATCGCCTTCGGTGCGGTAGTTGTCCCACGAGCCGACGCTTCCGGTAATCGACGCCTTGAATTCTCGGGTCGGTTTTTTACGGATCATGTTAACGGTCGCCGAAGGTTCGCCGGAACCGGACAGCAGGCCGGTGGCCCCTTTGACGATATCAACGCGGTCATACAAGGCCATGTCGACCTTGGTGGCGCCTTCATCAAACACGCCGTCATACATCGAGTTGACGCCGTCGTACTGGTAATTGGTAATGGCATAGCCACGGGCCGAATATTCCATGCGGTCACTGTCATAGGCCTGGGTGGAAATACCCGGCGCATTGCGCAGTACGTCGCCAATGCTTTGAGCACCCTGATCGTCCATGTTCTGACGGGTGACCACCGTAACGGTCTGGGGTGTTTCGCGAATCGACAACGGTAGCTTGGTGGAGCTGCTGGTGGCCCCCGTTGTGTATGAACCGGTGTCTTCCGTGGTCAGCGAGGTGCCCAGCCCTTGGCCGGAAACGGTGGTGGCTCCCAGCTCAAGGCCCTGGCCCTGAGGCGCGTTCAGAATCACCGTGTCGCCATTGAGCTGATACGAAATGCCGCTGCCTTGCAGCAGGGTTTCCAGTGCCTTGACCGGCTCCAGCGAGCCCGTAACGGTACGCGACTTGATTCCCTGCACCTGATCCGGGCTATACAGCACTTGCAGATTGGCTTGTTTGCCAAACTCATTCAACGCGCTGGCCAACGATTGCGCTGGAATGTTCAAGGCAACCGGAGCCGCCTGGGCCATTGAAGACCCCAATAATACCGAGGCAACCAAAGCACTGGACAGCAAGGTTTGGCGAACCGTCTGGCGTTGGGTGGCAATCGAAAGGGGGGTCCGGCTCAAGTGTGGTCGTTGCATTGCGTGCCTAGGCTCCAAAGGGGGGAATTATTTTTTGTTAATGGGAATAGTTATTAGACGCAGCGCGATTAAGAAACCGGAATGAAGTTCCTGTATTTGTGAAATTTAATTTTTGCAGCCCCGGTTGCCGCTACCACAGGCTGTGGCAGCGGTGCCGATGTCAGGCTGTTTCCAGTGCTGTAGAGACTTTGCCGCTGTCCATGCGCACCAGTTGATCGGCGACGTCGAAATAGCGGTCGTCGTGGGAGATCACGATGATGGTTTTGCCCAGTCGCTTGAGATCCGGCAGCAGCTCGGTATAGAAAATGCGCCGGAAGGTGGGGTCCTGGTCGGCCGCCCATTCGTCAAACACCAGCACAGGGCGCTCTTCAAGCCAGGCGTTGACCAGCGCCAGACGCTTGCGCTGGCCGGTGGAGAGGTCGGTGGTGCTGAACTGACCGTCGGTGATGCTGACCTTGTGCGAAATTTCCAGACGCTTGAGGTATTGCTCGGCGTCCTGAGGGATTTTCATGTCGCCCTGCACCACGTCGTCGAACAGGTAGTAGTCGGCAAAAATGGTGGTGAACAGCTGGCGATAGTCGTCACGGGTTTGGGCGTCAACGGCCTTGCCGTTGAGGCGAATCTCACCCTGTTGCGGTGCGTACAGGCCCAGCAGCAGTTTGATCAGGGTGGTTTTGCCGCAGCCGTTTTCGCCGACGATAAACACAATGTCACCCTGATTGATCTTCAGGTTTACCGGCCCCAGTCGAAACGGTGCGCTGCCATCTACGGCAGCGAAGCTGTAATTGACGTCCACCAGCTCCAGGCTGTTTACGGTCTTGTCCGGCGTGCCTTGGTCATTGAGCAACAAATGCGGTTCGGGTGAGTTGAACTGTTCAGACAGATCAGCAATACGGCGGAAGGCAATTTGTGCGCGGCTGATGATCGGCAAGGTGCTGATCAAATGCTCCAGCGGGCCTTTCATGTACAGCAGCACCAGCACAAAGCCGCTAATCACGCCGGGGTTATTGCTCGGCCACAGCGACTGCATGGCCAGCGCCAAACCGATGACGACGAAAAACAGCATTGAGCCCAGGCTTTTGGCGATCACGAAGGTGTTGATCGAGCGGACCTGAATGTCACAGATTTTTTGCGCGGTGTGGGCAATGCCCGAGTTGAACATGCGCTGGCGGCGCGGCCGGTGAATGCGTAGCTCCTTGGCGCCCTCGGCAATGGCGTTGTAGTGCTTTTGCAGCTCGTCTTCGGCTTCGCGGGCTTCAGAGAAGCCGTTGAGGCCATACCCCCGGGCGATGTACTGAATGATTGTGCCGATGACAATCGCCACCAGCATCATCAGAAACATCGGCCATGACAGCATGGCTAGATAGCCCATGCAGCCAAGGGTTACGGTCAGTGAAATGGCCAGGGGGGCGAAGGCGAAGGCGAAGTCGCTGATGGTGTCGACGTCGTGGGTCAGCACTGGGATCAGGCGGTGACTGCGGTAGCGTTCGATTTGCGAGATGGGTGCCGAGAGCACTTTTTCGCCGAGTTCCTTACGCAGTCTGGCAATGATGTGCTGGCCGACATAGTTGCTGCCGATGTCTGAGCAAATGGTGCTGAGCAGGGCCAGTACACACAGCCCGGCAAACACCGCGACCACATTTTGGGTGAGGCCACCTTCGGCATGCAGCGCGTTATTGATGGTTGCCAGCAGCACCGTCACGCTTAACCCGCCGATCATGCCCAGCAGGACCGACAGGCAGACGATAAGGCGGAACGGCTTGAGCAGGGTTAACAGCTCTCGAAGAACCCCCGGTGAGGTTCGGGGTGTTGCGCACTGGCTCATAAACAAGAGTTCCTTGGATCAAGGGAAGACGGTCTCTTGTGAACGAGTGATTGGGCGGTGGATTTAACGAACGACCCTCACCCTAACCCTCTCCCAAAGGGAGAGGGGACTGATTTGAGTTGTTCATGAAATATCATTCGCCGCGTACAAGCTCCCTCTCCCTTTGGGAGAGGGCTGGGGTGAGGGGCTTTTGATCCCTATAGATCGCGCTGAACCCGAAATCCGATCCAGTCGCCGCGAGTCTGCGGGTAGATATCATTGCGATTGCCCGAGCGCGAAAATACCGGCGCTTCACCCCAGTCATTGCCACGAATCTGGCGCAGCTCACAGGTGCTGCCCGTCACCCACGCGCTGCCATCGGTTGGCGCGCCTGCGTAGTCACTGTGTTTGCAGTCCTCAACAAACTCATACACATTGCCGTGCATGTCATACACGCCAAAGGCATTGGGCGGGTAACTGCCCACTGGCGAGGTATAGCTGTAGCCATCAGCAGGCCCATAGGTGTTGGCATGTTGGGCGATGCTGTAACCCTTGCCTTCGTCCATCGGGAAGGGGAACGGGCCGGTTGAGCCTGCGCGCGCTGCATACTCACGGGTGGCTTCGCTGACCATGCGATACGGCTTACCGGTTTTCTTCGAAATCCACGCCACATAGTCTTCAACGTCCTTGAAGTCCATGCACACCGCAGGCTGCCGGGGCCCTTGCGGGTAACGCGGTTTGCTGGCAATACAGGCGCGACCGGGACGATCATCACCATCGGCAATCTTGACCCCGGTTTCTTTGATATAGGCGTCAAACTCAGCCGCCGTCACTTGAAAACGACTGATGGCTACTGGCGTGCTGAAGGTCACCTTATGCATCGGGCCTTCATCGGGCTCGCGGCCGACTTCATCCTCTGGCGTACCCATCATAAAACTGCCGGTGGGCAGTACGACCATTTCCGGACAATGCTTGCAGTCTTTGAAGACGGTGCCAGGTGCATCGGCATGGGCTGCAGGCGCGCCGAGCAAGGCGAGCAAAGGCAGGTAGTACAAGGGTTTCAACGTAGGCATGGTTATTTCACTTAATCAGTAGACGTTGGCTTGGCGGCTTTTTGGACGCTGTCCCAGACCCGAAGAAAATTGCCGCCCCACAGCTTGGCAATATCACCCTCGGAGTAACCGCGTTGCAGCAGTTCGGCAGTAACGTTAAGGGCTTCGCTGACATCCTTCCAGCCGTCCAGACCGCCGCCATCATTGAAGTCGGAGCTGATGCCGACGTGATCAATGCCGATTTTCTTTACGGCGTAATCAATGGCATCGCCGTAATCCTTGAGGGTGGCTTTGGGTTCTTCGTCGACAATGCCGTATAGGCCGCTGGCGTATTGGCCGAAGCGCTGTTCAGGCCAGACGGTGATAATCGGGTCACCCGGCATCAGCGCCATTTCGAGGTTGTGCAAAGGCGGTAAATCGAACTGGCTGCGCAGGGCGTTGAGTTTGTCCTGACTGTCTTGGCTCAAGGGCCGCAGATACGTGCCAAAGCCAACAATTTGCACCACGCCACCGCTGGCCTTGATCAACTGCATTTCCTTGTCGCTGAGGTTGCGCGGTATATCCACCAGCGCCCGGGGCGCCGAATGCGATGCCACGAGCGGTGTGCGGCTCAACTGGCTGACTTGCTCCAGCGCCTTGCTCGACATTTGCGACACATCAATGATCACGCCCAGATCATTCAAGCGCTGCACGGCCTGTTTGCCGGTTTCTGACAGGCCATTGAGTGCGTCGGGTGTGTCATTGAAGAAGGGCAGCGGGCGCGAAGAGTCAGACCAGTCGTTGTTGCCGACATAACTGAAGCCAAACATGCGCATGCCACGTGCGGCCCATTTATCCAGTTGGTCGATATCGTTACCCAGCGGGTAGGCGTTGAGCATGCTGATAAACACCGCAAACTTGCCCTCGCCATGCAAGCGTCGGAAGTCGTCCGGGGTGTAGGCAATGGCGACTTGATTGGGAAAGTCGCGCACCATCGTGGTGATGATCCGGTAGCGGGCTTCCTGTTCGTTGCGTGCGGCTTCGACGAAACCCGCCGTGGGACGGTGCGGGGCGTTGGGGCCATTCCATATTTCCGGCCAGCCAAAAATGGTCAGCGCCGCCCCGGACAAACGACCTTTTGCCACCTTGACCAGATCAAATTGCCCAGGCCCGTCTTTGTCGGCCTCATTGCCTGCGGTGCCGAATTCAAGCGGGACTGTGATGTGGCTATCGAACGACAAAAGCCGCTCTTGAAGTTCGTCGGCCTGTTTGACGATTTTCAACGGGTAACCGGGGTTGCCTTTGTAAAACGTGTCCCAGACCAGAAAACCACCTCCCAGGGCAGCAACCAATGCCAAGGGGATACCTATCATCAGAGCTTTTTTTGTACGGGGTTTAGTCATTGCCATCTCAGTCAGAATCCGCCGTCAAGGGGCCGGCGTACGGCCTTTGCTATCAGGAGAGAACGAGGGGCAGGGCGCAGGATTTAGGCTGGCGAGGCGCTTGGGTACACGGTCGGATGTTCTATTTTTGGAACGATGAGTTTCAAAATGAGTATCTACTCTCTTTGGTGGTGCGAATCTATAGTGTCGGCATGAATTTCAGGAGGTGCTAGATGAAAAAAATCCTAGGTGTATATGCGGCTCCACGTGGCCATTGGGTCGGTGATGGTTTCCCGGTACGCACCATGTTTTCCTACGACAGCATGGGCAAATATGTCAGCCCGTTTCTGTTGCTGGATTACGCGGGGCCAGCCGAATTCACGCGCACCTCAGAGCGTCGTGGCGTAGGTCAGCATCCGCATCGCGGGTTTGAAACAGTGACCATTGTCTATAAAGGCGAAGTGGAGCACCGCGACTCCACCGGCAATGGCGGTGTAATTGGCCCGGGGGATGTGCAATGGATGACCGCAGCGTCGGGAATCCTGCACGAAGAGTTTCACTCTGAGGCCTTTGCCCGCAGCGGCGGGACCCTTGAAATGGTGCAACTGTGGGTCAACCTGCCCGCCAAGGACAAAATGGCCGAACCGGGCTATCAAGGTATTCTGGATCGTGACATTCCAGATCTGGAACTCAAGGACGATGCCGGTCGGTTACGCTTGATTGCCGGCGAGTTCGACGGCCAACGTGGCCCTGCGCGCACCTTCACACCGATCGATGTCTGGGATGTGCGCTTGAATGCAGGCAAATCGGCCGCCTTTGATCTTCATCAAGGTCGCAACACGGCATTGGTCGTGTTACGCGGCGCGGTGGAGGTCAATGGTCAGGAAGTCGTGCGTGAAGGGCAGTTGGCCCTGTTTGACCGCGAGGGTTCCAGCATTCGTCTTGAAGCCAACAACGATGCTGTGTTGTTGATCTTGAGCGGTGAGCCTATCGACGAGCCGATTGTGGGTCACGGCCCGTTTGTGATGAACACCGAGGCCGAGATTCAACAGGCCTTTATCGACTTCCAGTCCGGTAAATTTGGGCGGATGCCCGGATAACTCCGGGCTGGCGCTCAGACCCGCTCGAAAATCACCGCGATGCCCTGACCGCCCCCAATGCACATGGTGGCCAGGGCATAGCGGCCTTTTATCCGTTGCAGTTCGTGGAGCGCTTTGGTGGCGATGATCGCACCCGTAGCGCCCACCGGATGACCCAACGCTATGCCCGAGCCATTCGGGTTGAGCTTGGCCGGGTCAAGTTCCAGCTCTTCCATCACCGCACACGCCTGCGCTGCAAAGGCGATGTTGGCTTCAATCACGTCCATATCCTCAATCCGTAAACCCGCACGCTTGAGGGCCAGACGTGTGGCCGGTATGGGGCCCAGGCCCATCAGTTCAGGTTCGACCCCGGCATGGGCATACGCCACCAGACGCGCCATAGGGGTGAGGTTTGAGGCCCGAACGGCATCACCACTGGCCAGTACCAGGGCCGCCGCGCCGTCATTCAGGCCCGAAGCATTGCCCGCCGTCACGGTGCCGTCCTTTTTGAACGCCGGTTTCATCTGCGCCAGTTGCGCAAGAGTGGTCACACGCGGGTGTTCATCGACATTGAACAGGCTGATGCCTTTTCGACCGGGCACCTCGACAGCCGCAATTTGCGCGGTGAAATAGCCTTGGGTGATAGCGTGGGCGGCCCGTTGCTGGTCGCTGAACGCCAAGGCGTCTTGCGCTTCGCGACTGATGTGATTGCGTTGTGCGACATTTTCAGCCGTGATGCCCATATGCATGCCCTGGAACGGATCGTGAAGAATCCCGAGCATATAGTCCTGCATCAGTGCATCCCCCATGCGCGCCCCCCAGCGGGCGGACGGCATCAGGTAAGGGCCACGGCTCATGGATTCCGCGCCGCCGCCAATGGCGAAATCGGCATCGCCCAGTTGCAGGGTATGAGCGGCAGAAATGATCGCCTGCAAGCCGGAACCGCACAGGCGGTTCACGTTATATGCCGGTGTTTCTTTGGGAATACCCGCGTTGATTGCGGCGACCCGTGCCAGGTAGGCGTCCTTGGGTTCAGTGGCAATGACATTGCCCATGACCACGTGCCCGATGCGCTCGGCCTCGACTTGACTGTCGATGAGTGCGGCCTTGACGGCCGTGGTGGCCAGATCGCAGAGCGGCATATCCTTGAGTGCGCCGCCAAACGTGCCGATGGCCGTTCGCCGGGCGCTGAGAATGAAAATTTCAGGGGCTTGCATGGCAGGTCCTTATTCTTGTTATGGGTTGAAGTGAAGCGGATTATTTCATGCTGCCGGGTCGAAGGGATTAGTCCGTTTGAGGGCATCCTGGCCTTTAGCTACGGTGGGCTTGTCAGTCATTCGGGCCCTTGAGCATCGCCTGAAACTGCGCTAAAGGCACCGGTCGGCTGTGCAGATAGCCTTGGTAAAGATGGCAGCCCAGGCTCTGCAAGAACTCTAACTGGCTCTTCTGTTCCACACCTTCAGCGACCACGGTGATCTTCAAGCTGTGTGCCATTGCAACAATGGCACGGATAATCTCGGTATCGTTTGGGTCATTGATGGCGTCGTGGATGAACGATTTATCAATCTTCAACGTGTCCACCGGCAGACGTTTCAGATGGGTCAGCGAAGAATAGCCCGTACCAAAATCATCCATCGCAAAGCTCACACCCAAGGCCATCAGTTGGCGCATCGTGCCGATGGTGTCTTCCAGATTCTGAATGACGATGCCTTCGGTAATCTCAAGTTTGAGTATCGAAGCCGGCAGTCTGTGAGTGCTCAGACTGGATTGGACCCGCTCGACAAAGTCGTTTTGGCGAAACTGCCGTGGGCTGATGTTGACGCATAATCTGAAGCTGTTCGGGTCAATCAAGTCTTCATCAAGTAACAGGCTTAATGATCGACAGGCTTCTTCGAGCGCCCAGGTGCCGACGTCAACGATCAATCCGCTGTCTTCAAGGATGCTGATGAACTCGGCCGGGGCTTGTGCACCCAGTTGCGGGTGTTGCCAGCGCAACAGCGCTTCGGCCCCGACGATGCGGTTTTCGCGGGCGTCGACTTGTGGTTGAAAGTGCAGGCTGAACTCGTTGCGGGCCAACGCAGTGCGCAAATCGCTTTCGATGCGCATCCGCTCTGTGGCGGCGGCTTGCATAGAGAAGTCGAAGAGCTGGACGGTGTTGCGACCGCAGTCCTTGGCCCGGTACAAGGCTATGTCGGCACGCTTGAGCAGGTCGGCAGGCTGTGTGCCGTGCTCAGGCAAAATAACCATGCCAATGCTGGGCGTGACTTGCAGGCGCTGGCCGTCCAGAAACATGGGTTCGGCCAGCAACTGGCGCAACGCATCCGCCGTATTGCGTACCGAGTGTGTGACCTCCTGCAGCGTCCCTTTGAGGCCGGTCAGCACCACGACAAACTCGTCACCGCCCAAGCGGGCCACCGTGTCTTCACTGCGCACGCTGGTTTCAAGGCGGGCCGTGATGATGCGCAACACCGAATCGCCCACGGGATGGCCCAGAGAGTCATTGATGTGCTTGAAATGGTCCAGGTCAAGAAACAGCAATGCGCCACGCAGTCCATGGCGGTTGAGCAGCAAGGTTTGCTGGCTCAGCCGGTCCATCAGCAGGGCACGATTGGGCAAATTGGTGAGCGGGTCGTGGTAGGCCAGGTGCCTGACTTGCGCCTGAGCAAGCTTTAGCTGACTGATGTCGCGGGCCGTCAGCAATATGCACGGCGTTTCGTTAAGTGTGATCGGCTCGATGGAGACTTCAAGGTGGAGCACGTCACCACTTTTGGAGCGACCCACGATTTCTCGGTGGGTGATACGGCCCTTGTCGTGGAGTTCATCAATCAATGCCTGACGTTTTGAGCCGTCTCCCCAAATACCCAGCTCATAAGGGCTGTGCCCAATGGCTTCAGTGCAGCTATAACCCGTCAGTCGACTAAACCCCTCATTGACTTCCAGATAGCGACCGCTCACAAGTTCGCTGATGGTGATGGCGTCAGGGCTGGAGTGGAAGGCCTTGGCAAATTTGTCTTCGGAAACACTCAAGCGTTCACGTTGAAACGTGACTTCACGGATAACGCCCAGCATGAGAGGTCTGGCGTCTTGGGTGTCGATGAAACTCCCTCGCACCTCCAGCCAGTGCAGGCTGCCGTCTGGCCAGCGGATCCGGTGGTGGACGAATTTCTGCCGGGCAGTTCCGTTTCTCACTTCCTGGAATGCGCGCTGTGCCTTGGGCCAGTCTTCGAACGAAAGACTGCCCAAATTATCGAGATTGTCAGGCAATGGCTGTCCTGCATCCAGGCCGAACAACGCGTGGACGCCTTCTGACCAACTGATCTCGCCGCTGTCGAGATCCCAGCTCCAAGTGCCAGATTGTGCGGCATTCAGGGCTGCGAGCAGGTAGCTTGAGTCGTTCCAGCTTAGCGCCTGAGTGCGTAACGGTTGTTCTTCGTCCGTGGGGTTTGCCATGTACTGCGATCCTTGAGCACGAAACCAGGTGTCGGATTCAGGACGGCTCGTTGCAAGGGGTTGAGACCTGACCATCGAGCAATGTCATGAAAGCGTGTGCGGCATTCGACAGCGTTCTTTCAGTATGTACGATGTAGCCCAGTTGTCGGGTCAATTGAATGCCGGGCAAACTGATCGAGGCGACTTGTTCGTCCAGCATGGTGCGTGGCAGCACACTCCAGGCCAGACCAATGGACACCATCATTTTGATAGTTTCCAGATAGTTGGTACTCATGGCGATGTTCGGTGTCAGCCCCTGTGCTTCAAACAGACGCTGCACAATATGGTGGGTAAAGGTATTGCCCCCCGGAAACACCGCTGGATGATGCGCAATGTCAGCCATATTGACCACAGGTTGACGGGTGAGAGAGTGCTCGGGGGCGACCACAAAGTCCAGTGGATCATCCCACACCGATACGGCGCGAATCAGCGAGTGAGGTTCCGGGGCCAAGGTGATCACGGCCAATTCTGCGCGGCCATGAAGGATTTCTTCGTAGGCCACTTCGGAATCGAGAAACTGAATATCCAGCGCGACTTTCGGATAAAGACGCGTGAACTCGCGCAGCAATGGCGGCAGGCGGTGCAGGCCAATGTGATGACTGGTGGCCAGGGTCAGTCGGCCGCTGACTTCTCCATTGAGGTTGTTCAGGGCCCTGCGGGTGTCATCCAGCACATTGAGAATCTGATAGGCGCGCGGCAGTAACGCCCGTCCTGCTTCAGTCAAGCTGACTTCACGGCCCAAACGGTCGAACAAGCGGAGTTTGAGTTGCTGCTCAATGCTGGCAATGCGTTTGCTGATGGCGGGCTGAGTCAGAAACAGACGTTCGGCTGCCCCGGAAAAGCTTCCGGTTTCAGCAATGGCAATAAAAGCATTGAGATTGGCGAGATCCATCTGTTCGAATTCCTGTTGGTTATCCAAAGCATGAAAATTATGAATTTGAGTTATTCACTGTAACCTCATAGGATCGACCTCACAAGCCAAGTGGTTATTGGCACAGAAAAGTAGCTGATGAGGAAACCGTCTGATGGCCGGCAAAACGCTCTACGACAAGCTCTGGGATTCGCATTTGGTCAAGCAGCGCGACGATGGCTCGGCGCTGATCTACATCGACCGTCACATCATCCATGAAGTGACCTCGCCGCAAGCCTTTGAAGGCCTGCGTCTGGCCAAGCGCAAGCCATGGCGCATCGATGCCAACATCGCCACCCCGGACCATAACGTACCGACCACGCCAGAGCGTAAAGGCGGGATCGAAGCGATTGCCGACCAGGTTTCGCGTTTGCAGGTGCAGACCCTGGACGATAACTGTGATGAATATGGCATCACTGAATTCAAGATGAATGATGTGCGTCAAGGCATCGTTCACGTGATCGGCCCGGAGCAGGGCGCGACCTTGCCCGGCATGACCGTCGTCTGTGGCGACTCCCATACCTCGACCCATGGTGCCTTCGGCGCCTTGGCCCACGGTATTGGCACTTCCGAAGTCGAGCACGTGCTGGCCACGCAGTGCCTGGTCGCCCAAAAAATGAAAAACATGCTCGTTTCGGTAGAGGGCCAGTTGCCGTTTGGCGTCACTGCCAAAGACATCGTGCTGGCGGTGATTGGCAAGATCGGCACCGCTGGCGGCAATGGTCATGCGATTGAGTTCGCGGGCAGCGCGATTCGCGACCTGTCGGTTGAAGGCCGCATGACGATCTGCAACATGTCCATTGAAGCCGGTGCCCGCGTTGGCTTGGTGGCTGCGGACCAGAAGACGGTGGATTACGTCAAGGGCCGTCCTTTCTCGCCCAAAGGGGCTGAGTGGGATTTGGCAGTAGAGGCGTGGAAAGACCTGGTGTCCGACGCTGATGCGACGTTTGACACGGTGGTCGAGCTGGATGCTGCGCAGATCAAGCCACAAGTCAGCTGGGGCACGTCGCCTGAAATGGTGTTGGCCGTTGATCAAAACGTGCCGGACCCGGCGCAAGAAACAGATCTGGTCAAGCGTGGTTCTATTGAGCGTGCCTTGAAGTACATGGGTTTGAGCGCCAATCAGGCCATCACCGATATCCAGCTCGATCGCGTGTTTATTGGTTCGTGCACCAACTCGCGGATTGAAGACTTGCGTGCGGCGGCTGTGATTGCAAAAGGCCGCAAAGTAGCGTCCACCATCAAGCAAGCGATCGTGGTGCCGGGTTCCGGGCTGGTGAAAGCCCAGGCTGAGTCCGAAGGCCTTGACAAGATTTTCATCGAAGCCGGTTTTGAATGGCGTGAGCCGGGTTGCTCGATGTGTTTGGCGATGAACCCTGACCGCCTGGAGTCGGGCGAGCATTGCGCATCGACCTCCAACCGCAACTTCGAAGGCCGTCAGGGTGCCGGTGGTCGTACACATTTGGTGAGCCCGGCCATGGCCGCTGCCGCCGCTGTTAACGGTCGTTTCATCGACGTCCGTGAATTGATCTAAGGAGCGCAACATGAAAGCTTTTACCCAGCACACCGGGCTTGTCGCACCTTTGGATCGTGCCAACGTCGACACCGATCAGATCATTCCCAAGCAGTTCTTGAAGTCGATCAAGCGCACCGGTTTCGGCCCCAATTTGTTTGACGAGTGGCGTTATCTGGATGTCGGGCAACCGTATCAAGACAACTCCAAACGCCCGTTGAACAAAGACTTTGTGCTCAATGCCGAGCGTTATCAGGGCGCCAGTGTATTGCTGGCCCGTGAAAACTTCGGTTGCGGCTCCAGCCGTGAGCACGCGCCGTGGGCGTTGGAAGAGTACGGCTTTCGCAGCATCATCGCGCCGAGCTACGCCGACATCTTCTTCAACAACAGTTTCAAAAACGGGTTGTTGCCGATCATTTTGAGCGACGCCGAAGTGGATGAGTTGTTTGCTCAGGTTGAAGCCGAGCCGGGTTACCAGCTCACGATCGATCTTGAGGCGCAGACGGTAACCCGCCCTGACGGCAAGGTTCTGAGTTTCGAAATCGATGCATTCCGTAAGCATTGCCTGCTCAACGGCCTCGACGATATTGGGCTGACCTTGCAGGACGCTGATTCGATTGCTGCATTTGAACGCAAGCACCGCGCTAGCCAGCCGTGGCTGTTTCGTGACGCATAACTGCATTAGAGCTTCGTAGCAGCTGCCGCAGGCTGCGTCCGGCGACGCAGTCGTCGTGAAGTCAGAGAATACGTTTTTTCAGGCTTTGCGATTGCTTTGCAACCGGACGTAGCCTGCGGCAACTGCTACAGGTTTGGCGTTACCTCAAAGGAAGTTGTCATGACCAGCACTGCCCCGCACAGCCAGGTTGTACAAAAACAGTTCGGCGAACAGGCTTCGGCCTATTTGAGCAGCTCCGTGCACGCCCAAGGCACTGAATTCGGCCTGCTAAAGGCCGAGTTGGCCGGCAAGTCGCAGACGCGGGTGCTGGATTTGGGATGCGGGGCAGGTCATGTCAGTTTTCATGTGGCAGCACTGGTAAAAGAGGTGGTGGCTTACGACCTCTCGCAACAGATGCTCGACGTGGTCAGCGCCGCTGCATCCACTCGCAAGTTGAGCAACATCAGCACCGTCTGCGGTGCGGCTGAACGCTTGCCGTTTGCCGATGGTGAGTTTGACTACGTGTTCAGCCGTTACTCGGCACACCATTGGAGCGATTTGGGCCTGGCGCTGCGCGAAGTGCGGCGGGTGCTCAAGCCGGGCGGGGTGGCGGCCTTTATCGATGTCATGTCGCCTGGCAGTCCGTTGTTCGACACCTATTTGCAAACGGTCGAAGTGCTGCGTGATACCAGTCATGTGCGTGATTATTCAGCCGGTGAGTGGTTGCACCAGATCAATGAGGCCGGTTTGCAAGTGCGCAGCACACAGCGTCAGCGTTTGCGTTTAGAGTTCGATTCCTGGATCGAGCGTATGCGTACGCCGCTGGTCATGAGCGCGGCCATTCGCCAGTTGCAACAGTCAATGGGCACTGAGGTGCGCACGTATTTTGAAATTGAAGCCGATGGTTCGTTCAGTACTGATGTGCTGGTGCTGTGGGCCGAGAAGTAACTCCGACTATTAAAAGATGCGCCTGCGGGGGCATCCACTGACATTAAAAGAGGAACCCATGAGCAAGCAGATTCTGATTCTCCCAGGCGATGGCATCGGTCCGGAAATCATGGCCGAAGCGGTCAAGGTGCTGGCGCTGGCCAACGACAAGTTCAACCTGAACTTCGAGATGACCCATGACGTCATCGGCGGTGCAGCTATCGACAAGCACGGCGTGCCGCTCGCTGATGAGACTCTGGAACGTGCTCGTGCCGCTGACGCGGTGCTGCTGGGAGCAGTAGGTGGCCCCAAGTGGGACACAATCGAACGTGATATTCGCCCTGAACGGGGTCTGCTGAAAATCCGTGCGCAATTGGGTCTGTTCGGCAACCTGCGTCCGGCCATTCTGTATCCGCAACTGGCGGACGCATCGAGCCTCAAGCCGGAAATCGTCTCGGGTCTGGATATTCTGATTGTTCGCGAGTTGACCGGTGGCATCTATTTCGGCGCACCGCGTGGCACCCGTGAGCTGGAAAACGGCGAGCGTCAGGCCTACGACACGCTGCCTTACAGCGAAAGCGAAATTCGCCGCATTGCCCGTGTCGGCTTTGATATGGCCCGTGTACGTGGTAAAAAACTGTGCTCGGTCGACAAAGCCAACGTATTGGCCTCCAGCCAACTGTGGCGTGAAGTGGTCGAGCAAGTGGCCAAGGACTACCCGGACGTTGAATTGAGCCACATGTACGTCGACAACGCTGCCATGCAACTGGTGCGTGCACCCAAGCAGTTCGACGTGATCGTGACCGACAATCTGTTCGGCGACATCCTGTCTGATGAAGCGTCAATGCTGACCGGCTCCATCGGCATGCTGCCTTCGGCCTCGCTGGATGCCCACAACAAAGGCATGTACGAACCGTGCCACGGTTCGGCGCCGGACATCGCAGGTCAAGGCATTGCCAACCCGCTGGCAACCATTTTGTCGGTCTCGATGATGCTGCGTTACAGCTTCAATCAGCAGGCTGCAGCTGACGCCATCGAGAAGGCCGTAAGCCTGGTTCTGGACCAGGGACTGCGTACCGGCGATATCTGGTCGACGGGTTGCACCAAGGTCGGAACACAGGAAATGGGTGACGCAGTAGTCGCGGCGCTACAGAATCTGTAATCTCTCGGGCCCGTTACTTCCTGTAGGTGGAAGTAACGACCCCACTTTTTGTTAAAGGTGTAGTTGCGATGAAACGTGTAGGTCTGGTCGGTTGGCGCGGTATGGTTGGTTCCGTGCTCATGCAGCGGATGCTGGAAGAGCAGGATTTCGATCTTATTGAGCCGGTGTTTTTCACTACCTCCAATGTCGGTGGACAAGGTCCGTCCGTGGGCAAAGATATTGCCCCGCTGAAGGATGCTTACAACATTGAAGAGTTAAAAACCCTCGATGTGATCCTGACTTGCCAAGGCGGCGACTACACCAATGAGGTGTTCCCCAAGCTGCGTGAGGCAGGCTGGCAAGGTTATTGGATTGATGCAGCATCGAGCCTGCGCATGCAGGATGACGCGGTCATCATTCTGGACCCGGTCAACCGCAAGGTTATTGACCATCAACTGGATGCGGGCACCAAAAACTATATCGGCGGCAACTGCACCGTCAGCCTGATGCTAATGGGCCTTGGCGGTCTGTTTGAAGCCGGTCTGGTGGAGTGGATGAGCGCGATGACGTATCAGGCGGCCTCGGGCGCCGGCGCGCAGAACATGCGTGAACTGATCAAGCAAATGGGCGCAACTCACGCCGCGGTTGCCGATCAACTGGCTGATCCGGCCAGCGCGATCCTAGACATCGACCGTCGTGTGGCTGACGCCATGCGCAGCGACGCTTATCCGACTGAAAACTTTGGCGTGCCATTGGCCGGCAGCTTGATCCCGTGGATCGACAAAGAGCTGCCAAACGGTCAAAGCCGGGAAGAATGGAAAGCTCAAGCCGAAACCAACAAGATTCTGGGTCGCTTCAAAAACCCGGTTCCGGTGGACGGTATCTGCGTGCGTATCGGTGCGATGCGCTGCCACAGCCAGGCGCTGACCATCAAGTTGAACAAAGATGTGCCAATCGCTGACATCGAAGGCCTGATCAGCCAGCACAACCCTTGGGTCAAGCTGGTGCCAAACCATCGTGATATCAGCATGCAAGAGCTGAGCCCGACAAAAGTGACGGGTACCCTCAATGTACCGGTTGGCCGTCTGCGCAAGCTGAACATGGGTTCGCAGTTCCTCGGTGCCTTCACCGTGGGCGACCAGCTGTTGTGGGGCGCGGCTGAGCCGTTGCGTCGCATGCTGCGGATTCTGCTGGAGCGTTGATTCGCTGATGCACTACAAAAACCGTGTTTTCTGCAAAGAAACACGGTTTTTTTGTGCGTGCCGGGGCATCGCTACACGTTCTATCTCAAGCGTGCCATGACTGATATATCCATCTAACACCTTGCCTTGCAGTGTCCGAGGGTAAATGCGTGATCAACCCCACGATTGATCACCATTTTACGAGGACTTTGTATGTCAACGCCCACTCCACCAAACCCATTCGCTATAACGATCAATGCAGTCAGGGCACAGTTTGCCGATCGCCCGACCTTGGAGAGTGTCACCCGGCAGATGCTGGCTGCGGCATTATCCCAAAAATACCCCACCCTGAAGATTGACTTGGTGCGCACCCGACTGGCCATGCCCCGGGTGGGCGGGGGCTGGGAATTGCAGCCGTTCCTGGAACGGGTCATGGACTACCTGGCCAACGGCAATGTATTGAATTTAGAGCAGGTCAATGGTCAGTCCTACTATCTCTGTGATGACGCCCCCAATTGGCTGGAGCCTGATCTGCTTGATATGAAGGTCATTGACACCCTGGTAAGGGAATTGACCTGGACGGTGCCCGTCGGCTATCAAAATGCGCTGGCTGAATATTGGTCTGGCCAGGCAGATACGGGTGTCAGCCGCTGGCGCTGGTTCAGCGATGTGCTCAGGGACACCATGAGCATGGGTTTGATTCGCCAAGACGATCTGAGTGACTTGGCTCGCGAAACAGTGAACCAGGTGATTCTGTGCCCTGATCGAGAAGCGCGAATAAGCCGCTACGGTGAACAATGCGCACAGGTTTATTGCCTTGAGTCGACACTTATTGGTGCGCAACTCAGCAGTACCCGGCTGACTTCATCCCTCGTGCTGGTACGTGACAACCTGATTCTTTTGTGTCGGCCCAATGGCGCAATCAGATCTTTTCCCACTGTCGACGCGGTCATCAAATATGGCGGGCAGCGCATAGGCACAGCCTATTTGAGTGATGAAATCCGTATCAAGCGCTACGAGCTCGAGGGCAATGTTTTCGACGTGCAAGCCGCGATCATCCTGGGCAGGCAACTGGAGAGCCTCGGAGCTCTGAAATTGCCTTCACACGTGGGTGTCGAGACGCTGCAGACGGTATGCCTTACCCTCAGTGACCCGGCGCAGTACATGCTCACAGGCCCTGCGCCAGATGAGCCTGCGGTGGGTACTCTTAAAGCACAGTTACCCGACTGGTTGAAACACGCGTCTGCTGCCGATCAGGCTCAGTACCGTCAATACAGCCTGGCCCTGGCGCGTGCCAAGAAAACCAGCCAAGGCCGTACCTTCCTTAGCGGTATTGCAGATATTCGCTCATTTGCCATCGATGTCTTGACGCAGCAAATGCAGCTTGACCAGATGCGTCTGGAACCTGATTCATCCCGTCATGTTTCTGTCGAAGCGTTTAACCCTGACCATATAGAGTTGACATTTTTTTCTGCGGCGGGCTTTCCCAATGCAATCCCTGTCACCGAAGAGGTGACCATGAGTCTGACCGATCTTGCCCTGAAAAACCTGGTGGGGCGGCCGCAGGGGGTGCTGAGCCTGAAGCATTTACACGGGGTGGCATTGCCTGTTTGGCTGACGCCCAGCTACATCATCAGCCGCAACGGCCTGATTGAGCGGGCGGACATCGGCAAGGTATATCCAGAGAGGCTCCAGAGTTTACTGTTGGGCGCAACGGGCGATGCACACAAGCGTGAACAACTGTTTGCGGATCAAATCAGTGCGTATTTGCCCTTGCAGGCGCTGGAGCTCAGTCTCAAGAAAGAAAACGGCCTCACCCCGCGCGGTGCACGCTACGTCGCGGCCTTGATGCAGAGCAATGCTGTCGACCGTCAGGTCGAAGGTGCGCCGGTGGTCATTCGGCATCTGGCACTGGTGCGCAGGTCTGGCGCAGCCCCGGATGTGGTCAACAATATGTTCATCATTGAACCCGCTGACATGACAGTCGGCCCGCACGTGCTATATCGGCCGTTCTACCCTCAATCGCTGCATGAGTTCCCGACTCGCGCCGCACTGTTGGAGGCTATTGCCCGGCCGGGAGAGCTGCAAACCAGTGTGCTGGTCTGGTTGAGCAATGTCGCCCGCCCGATTTACGACAATGGCGGTTTTCAGGAGCCCCATTACGTACGCTTTGGACAGGGCAGCGATTTCGCTCCCATTGAATTGCCTCGACCTGCCACGCTGTCCACTGATGGCGTCAGTGACGAGTTGTCGCAATATTTGCATAACGGCAAGTTGATGCAATTTCTGTATATCAGCAATGCAAGTGCGCTGGTGAGTCAGGCCCAAAGAAGCTCCGTATCCAACACCGAGAGTCGCTGGGGTGTATTGCTTGAACAAACCAACCTGATATTCAACCTCGTACTGCTACCTTTTTTGAGCGTGCCCACTCTGCTCACAGTAGGGCTGTCTGTCATGTTGCTGGCTGCCATAAAGGACATTCCGGCACTCAACAGTGAAGACCCGATCACTCGCGAACTCGGATTGGTCGATCTGCTGCTCAACCTGACCATGGTGCTATTCCCGCCGAGACCGCCGATTCTTGCGCGTCCACCGTTGGCCAATGGTGTCAGGGATCAAGTCGTGAGGCCGCGAGCGCCGTTGCGTATCGCTGACCGGTGGCCCGAACAACCCGCTCCCAAACTCACCGTGGGCGCCGTTGCCTTGCATGGTGAAATGCCCGATCTGAACAGCACGCCCCTGGATTTCAGCTTTGCCAGCGCCCGTAATCGTTTGACGCCAAGTCAAAGCAATAGGTTGGCCCGTTTTGAGGTAAAAGCGCCCACTCCGCTGCCTGAACCGATACGCCTCAATCCGAGTGCGGATGTGCCGCGTAAAGGGCTGTACGTGATTAACAACAAGTGGCATGCCTTGGTTGAGGGCACGTTGTATCAGGTTAGTGTGGAGGCGGAAGGCGTCATGATTGTGGACCCCGCGGACAGCAAAAATGTTGGCCCTTATTTGAAATCTGATGGGGACGGCCAGTGGTCACTTGATCTGCGTCTGCGTTTGTCGGGTGGTATGCCCAATTCTCGAGTGGAGGCTTTGCGCAAGAAACAAGACGCGCGAAGAGAGGAGATGCTTGCTCAGTGGATAAAGCTCAACGAACAGACGCCCAAGATGAATGCACTGTTCCAGGTGTCGATATCGGTGATGGAGCGCGCCGAAAGAGATCCGCGTTTTTCCGAGCAGCAACGTAGCGTTTATCGCCGCAAAGCAGAGAGCGCCACTCAAGAGTTGATCGATTCATACCTCCTTCTGCTGAAGAACCTCGACGAGTTTAAAAGTTTGTTTCCGGATGTGAAGAAGTACGATATTGATGGCCGGATACTAGCCTTGGCGACGGAGTGCAACCATCTCTTGGCTATTTATGACTACGACTTGAAAGGGGTTCCTTTCAGAGCCGTTGATGTGGGTGCCGAGCAGGGGCATCTCCGCTTTGATCAAGTCATGAAATATTACATAGACATCTATGAAAAGATGATTGCTACGCTTGAACTCAGAACACGCTATCTGGATCGCCTGGATCAGGCGGGCATATCGAGGTATGAAAGTTCTCTCGAAAAAGCCAGCCTTGAGAAGGCTAACGTCGACTTCTTTGATGTCCCCATTAAAAACTCGTACTTAAATTGGCTGATAAAACCCAGCGTAAAGGAGTGGCACAGTAATCCGGCGCTGGTGAAGAGCCTGGAGTCTCTCGTGCAGCCTGTTAGAAAGCTGATCAGTACTCATGCAGAGCTAAGCACCTTTGATTTCAGCAGCGGTGAAAGCCTTGAAGTCTTGAGTAGTCTTGTGGAGTCCTACGCTCAATCGCTGGATGCCTTGCGAGGCTTGGGGATTATTAGCGCAGATGAATTGGATAGCATATCGTTCAATAAAATCATCACGCTGCTGGATGGTCTTTACCAAGACGTCACAAAGAAAATGGCGGCTGAAATAAAACCAGGGGCAAAGGGCTTTGAATTGCCGGTCAAACCCAGGCGGGCGCCTGTGGCGCATGCTCAAAAAAGAATTATTAAAACTCGCAACAGCGGCCAGTTGATTGGCAAGGTAATTCCGGCGGGGGGGGAGTGGCCGATTGAAGTAGTCGAAGTGCGCTCTGAGGACAACGATCAACTACTCGGTACTTATTCAAAACACGGTGAGGTTTGGGACGAGATAAAAGATGCTGCGCCTCTGGCACCTGTCGCTACACGGCCCCTCGACCTTCTCAAAGGTGAAGCGCGCAAACGTTATGCCGATCTCGACAAGCATCTGCGCAAGGCTGATGAATATAAAAAGATTTCCAGATACCCGCAGGAGGTTGAAGAGGTTCTTCAACACGAGGCTGATCGCCTGACTCAGTTGGCAGCAGATCTCAGCAAGGCCATTGACGCACAGCCCCTGGACGCGATTGTACAAACCGATCTTGTTCTTGCGGACAACCTGCGCAGTGGCGCCGCGCGGTTGACAGACAAAGGTAAAGAGCTGCGTACCCAGTTAAGTCTTGAGTTACCGCCGACTCACGGCAACCTTAGCTATCTGCTCGATCAAGACCGTGTGCAGATAGCCTGCCTGGGTGATCGTATAAAGCTGGCGGGTGAGCGCCAGGATTTCATTCAGGAATACGCGATCAATGACAAGAAAGGCTCCCCGCTCTGGTACGCCCACTTTCACTACGCTGCAGCCGATACGCCGAAAGAAAACTACGGCATGGCTCACTTGAAACTCAAATCCCAGCGCAGAGAAAGCTATTATTCGTTGCTCAAGAAAACGCAAAGCCCTCAAGCAGCCGTCAACGTTCACCATGGCGTGATTGGAAAAGAGCTGGCGCAACGCTGGTTCCTGCCGCTTGATCGTCACTGATGCGCCACGGCTTTGGGCTGAGCATCAGTTGAAAGGCTTATAGCGTCACCCTCGCACCTTGCTTTAATTGCCTGACTCACCCCAGGCAGTTAAAGTGCGCCTCCCCACGTTTCGCCTGAGGCAGATCCATGAACCAGTCCTTTGATATCGCCGTCGTCGGCGCCACCGGCACTGTCGGCGAAACCATTGTGCAAATCCTTGAAGAGCGCAATTTTCCGGTAGCCGACTTGCACCTGCTGGCCAGCATCGAGTCCGCCGGAAGCTCGGTACCTTTTCGGGGCAAAAACGTCAGAGTGCGTGAAGTCGATGTGTTCGACTTCAGCAAAGTTAAGGTGGTTTTCTTTGCCGCCGGGCCTGCGGTGACCTCCAGCTACGCGGCGAAAGCTTCGGCTGCGGGATGTACCGTGATTGATTTGTCAGGTGTTTTGCCTGCCTCGCAGGCGCCGCAAGTGGTGCCCGAGGCCAATGCACAGGTCTTGGCCGGTTTGCCCAAGCCCGTGCAAGTCAGCAGTCCAAGCCCGTCGGCGACCGCTCTGGCAGTGGCGCTGGCGCCATTGCGCGGCTTACTCGATTTTCAGCGCGTCACTGTGACGGCGTGCCTGGCCGTTTCCGCTCAAGGGCGTGAAGCTGTTTCCGAGTTGGCGCGTCAAACCACGGCGCTGCTGAACCTGCATCCGCTCGAATCAAATTTCTTTGACCGTCAGATGGCTTTCAACTTGCTCGCGCAAGTCGGTACGCCCGATGCGCAAGGCCATGTTCCGCTGGAAAAACGTCTGGTTACGCAACTGCGTGAAATATTGAATTTGCCGACACTTAAAGTTTCAGTCACGTGCATTCAAGCTCCGGTGTTTTTTGGCGATAGCTTTAGTGTGTCGGTACAAATGGCGGGGCCAGTCGATCTGGATGTTGTTAATGCAGCGCTTGAGGCCGCAGACGGTCTTGAGTTGGTTGACGCAGGCGATTATCCAACGGCAGTGGGCGATGCTGTTGGCCAGGACGTGGTTTATGTAGGGCGTGTGCGCCATGCTGTGGACGATACTTCTGAACTTAATCTCTGGATAACTTCAGATAACGTACGTAAAGGCGCCGCCTTAAATGCCGTGCAACTGGCTGAGTTGTTGATAAAAGACTTGCCGTAAAAGATACTTGGCCTCAATTTCCAGCAGGGTTCAAGAGCCGCTCTGGGGTCATGTGTCTTAAGGCGCAAGTCTTGGGCACAATCTTCGGGCAGTAGCTATTCGGATCTCGCAGGACGAGGTCTGTACCAATAAGGAAGAGGCGATGCTTCAGGTTCGCAAATTAGTGTTAGCAATAGCTGCTGCTTCGGCGCTGTCATCCGGTATGGCGCAGGCACTTGGGCTCGGAGAGCTGACTCTGAAATCGACTCAGAATCAGCCTCTGCTGGCTGAAATCGAGTTGCTGGATGTCAAGGATCTTACGGCTGCAGAAGTGGTGCCGAGCCTGGCGCCTGCGGACGAATTCACTAAGGCGGGCGTGCCACGGCCGGCTTTTTTGGATGAGTTACGTTTTACTCCGGTGATCAATGCCGACGGCAAGAGTGTGCTACGCGTTACGTCCAGTCAGCCGCTGTCCGAACCCTTTGTAAAATTTCTGGTGCAAGTGATGTGGCCAAGTGGTCGCTTACTGCGCGACTACAGCGTCATGCTCGACCCTGCGAAGTTTTCGCCTCAAACCGCTGCAGCAGCCTCAGCTGCGACTGTGCCGGCCACTGCCGGCGCGTCTGCGCAGTACACCACTACGCCACGCGACACCTTGTGGGAAATCGCGGCAAAGGCGGCCAATGGTGGCTCGGTCCAGCAGACGATGCTGGCCATTCAGGCGCTAAATCCTGATGCGTTCATCAATGGCAATATCAATCGTCTGAAAACCGGTCAAGTATTGCGTCTGCCTGATGCCTCGCAGAGTGTTCAGTTGCCGCAGGCCAAAGCGCTCAGTGAGGTGGCTTCACAGAACGCCGATTGGCGTAATGGCCGCCGTACGGTGCCATTGCCTCAGCAGCTGGATGCAACACGACGTCAGCCAGCAGAGGCCCTGCGTCCAGCCAAGGCTGCCCGTAGTGACAGCTTGAGCCTGGTCGCGGCACAGCCGGCCAATGGTAAAGGTGCGGCAGGGGACGCCAGTAATATCGCTGCACAGCTGGCGATGGCTCAGGAAGGTCTGGATTCAAGCCGTCGTGAAAATACCGAGCTGCAAAGCCGGATGAACGATTTGCAAAGCCAGCTGGACAAGCTGCAACGCTTGATCGAGTTGAAAAATGATCAACTGGCCAAGCTGGAGGCGGGCGGTGCCGCTTCCGGCGACCCTGCTACAGCGATCCCGGCTCAGTTGGCCGCACAAGCCGTAGATGCTCCAGAGTCGGATATCGAGCCTGCGCAAGAAGGTGCGCCAGCCACGGCTGTACCGCCCGCGCCCGCGCAGGGCGTGAATCCTGCCTCTGCGGGTGAGCGCAGTCTTCAGAATCTGCTTGGCAGCCCAATGCTGATGGGCCTGGCAGGCGGTGTCGCCGTTTTGCTTTTGTTGCTGTTACTGCTGCTGGCCCGTCGCCGCAAGGCCTTGCAAGCGGCGCAACGGCACGAGCGCATGGCACGGGAGCTGGAGGATGATGCGCATTTTGCGTCTGATCTGGACCTGCCAGAAAGTAACTTCGCTGGCCTTGAAGTGCCGCCGCCAAGCCCTACGCTCGATGAAGCTCCAGCTCCAGCTCCAGCTCCAGCTCCAGCTCCAGCTCCAGCTCCAGCTCCAGCTCCAGTTATCGCGCCCGTCATTGGCGCTTTGTCACTGGCCAAGCCTGGAGACGATGTGCTGGTGCAGGCAGAGCAACTGATTGCGCTGCAACAGCTGGACGAGGCCGTCACGCTGCTCAAAAGTGCAATCGAAAAAGAGCCTCAGCGCAGCGACTTGCGTCTCAAACTGATGCAGGTATACGCCGAGCAGGGCGAGCGTGAAGCTTTTATTGCTCAAGAGCGTCAGTTGGTGGCCAACGGCAAGAACCACGCTGAAGTCGAGCAACTCAAGGCGCGTTATCCGGCCATGTTGGCAGCGGCTACAGGGATCGCCACGGCTGCAGTTGCCGCGCAACTTGAAGAACAGTTCGTTGATGAAATGCTGCGTGACGAGAGTGCGGTCGAGCCTGAGTTTGATCACGACTTCGACCTGAGCCTTGATGAACTGGAAACGGCGTCACCCTCCGAACTGTCGCCTGCGCAACCACTGGATCAGCCAGCGCCAGGCAGTGAGCAAAGTTTTGAGGAAGTGCTCAAGCAGCAAGCTGAGGCTCAGGCACCCGGTGATGAACTGTCAGACCTTGATTTAAGCCTGCCGGCTGATTTTGATCTGTCGTTGGCGGCGGAGAGCGCAGACGCTGAAGCAGACGCTGAGCCCGACAGCTTTACCATTGAGCTGGACAAGGTCAACGCCGAGTTGCAGCGCTTGTCGCAAAGTCTGGAGCAACCGTCTCTTGAGTCGGCGTTTGCCGATGATCCCGAACCCGACTTCTTGTCGGGTACCGATGAAGCGGCCACCAAGCTTGATTTGGCGGAGGCTTACATTGACATGGGTGACGATGAAGGGGCGCGAGATATTCTGGCGGAGGTCATCGCTGAAGGTAACCCCGAACAGCAAGCTGAAGCCCTTGAGATGCTAGCTCGACTGGTCTGATGGTCTGAGCCCGGAAACTCCAGCGGCAGCCTTTATGGCTGCCGTTGTTGTCAGTGGCATCCGGATTTGTAGCGCGCTCATCATTTGTTTCATGGCGTCTGGCCGGTGTCGCCTTATAATGGCCGACTTTGCGTTAATCAGCAGGCTGTAACTCCTTGGCAAATATAGATAACCCAGCTGCCGAAATGGCCGCCGAAGGCTTTTACCGAATCGCGCTGGGCGTTGAATACAAAGGCTCGCGCTACAGTGGCTGGCAGCGTCAGGCCAATGGCGTATTGACCGTTCAGGAAACCCTTGAGAACGCGTTGTCAAAAGTTGCCGCATCGCCGGTGTCCTTGATGTGCGCGGGTCGCACTGACGCAGGTGTGCACGCCTGCGGGCAAGTGGTGCACTTCGATACTCAGGCCGAGCGCTCACTTAAAGCGTGGGTCATGGGCGCCAATATCAACTTGCCCCATGACATCAGTGTGACGTGGGCCAAAGTCATGCCGGCGGATTTTCATGCGCGTTTCAAAGCCATTGCCCGCCGTTATCGGTACGTGATTTACAACGATCAGATCCGCCCGGCACATTTGAATCAGGAAGTGACTTGGAATCATCGTCCGCTGGATGTTGAGCGCATGGCTGAGGCCGCCCAGTATTTGCTGGGCGTTCATGACTTTAGCGCCTTCCGGGCCGGCCAGTGCCAGGCCAAGTCGCCGATCAAGGAAATGCATCATCTGCGAGTCACCCGTCATGGGCGGATGATTGTGCTGGATATTCGCGCCAGTGCTTTCTTGCACCACATGGTGCGCAATATTGCTGGGGTATTGATGACTATCGGCTCAGGCGAACGGCCGGTTGAGTGGATTAAAGAGGTCCTTGAAAGCCGCGCTCGTCGTTCTGGGGGCGTCACGGCGCATCCTTATGGTCTGTATTTGGTTCAGGTTGAGTATCGGGATGAGTTTCAGTTGCCCGAGCGTTACATTGGCCCACATTTCTTGACGGGTTTTACCGAACTCGACGGCTGACGCCCGGATAAGCATTTGTTACCATCCGGGGCTTTCGCGCTCAAGTGTCGGGGTGTTATCGAGATGTCCGTTGTTCGCAGCAAGATCTGCGGTATTACCCGCATAGAAGATGCACTGGCTGCGGTTGCGGCCGGTGCTGACGCCATCGGCTTTGTGTTCTACGCAAAAAGCCCTCGGGCTGTTACCGCAGTGCAAGCGCGGGCCATCATTGCGGCGCTGCCGCCTTTTGTGACGACGGTCGGGTTGTTCGTTAATGCAAGTGCTTGCGAGCTCAACGAAACACTTGATGCCGTACCACTGGACCTGTTGCAGTTTCACGGCGATGAAACCCCTGAGCAATGTGAGGGTTATCACCGTCCTTACATCAAAGCCCTGCGAGTTAAGGCAGGCGACGACATCGCCGGTGCTTGCCATGCCTATGCAAGTGCCAGCGGTATATTGCTCGATGCGTATGTCGAGGGCGTGCCGGGGGGAACTGGTCAAGCGTTTGACTGGTCTTTGATACCGCAAGGTTTATCCCGCCCCATCATCCTGGCGGGCGGCTTGACAGTCGACAACGTCGTACAGGCCATTGCTCAGGTGCGTCCTTATGCCGTTGATGTCAGTGGCGGGGTCGAAAAGAGCAAAGGCATCAAGGATCACGACAAGATTCGTGACTTCATGCGCAAGGTGCGTGCAACAAACTGATACGTGATGTGACGGTTGGCAGTCTGCCACCGTCCATCAATACCGCTGTGAAAAGCAGACGGGCCCTGTGGTTTGACGGGCAAAAATTAACATGGCAGCCGCTCTGGAGCGTGTTGTCGGGAAGGCTGAGGGTTTCTTGGGGGTTATGCTGGTTTGCCCTGTGCTGACCGCTGCCTTCGAGCATCATCGCCGTACATCTATTGAAATTAGCTCAAGGGCATACACGGGGCCTGAACCCAAGTGTTCAGGTCGCCGGTACTGGAGAAAAAAAGCATGAGCAACTGGTTGGTAGACAAGCTGATTCCTTCGATCATGCGTTCCGAGGTCAAAAAGAGCTCGGTACCTGAAGGCCTGTGGCACAAATGCCCGTCTTGTGACGCTGTGCTTTATCGTCCTGAGCTGGAAAAGACCCTGGACGTTTGCCCTAAGTGTAATCACCACATGCGCATTGGTGCGCGTGCCCGCATCAATATTTTCCTGGACGCCGAAGGTCGCGAAGAGCTCGGTGCTGACCTGGAGCCTGTTGATCGCCTGAAGTTTCGCGACAGCAAAAAGTACAAAGACCGTCTGGTCGGCGCGCAGAAGCAGACCGGTGAGAAGGACGCACTGATCTCGATGAGCGGTACGTTGCTGGGCATGCCGGTGGTGGTGTCGGCGTTTGAATTCTCCTTCATGGGCGGTTCGATGGGCGCGATCGTGGGTGAGCGCTTTGTTCGCGCCGCCAACTACGCACTCGAAAACCGCTGCCCGATGATTTGCTTCGCGGCCTCGGGTGGTGCGCGTATGCAGGAAGCCCTGATCTCCCTGATGCAAATGGCCAAGACCTCTGCGGTGCTGGCGCGTCTGCGTGAAGAAGGTATTCCGTTTATTTCGGTACTGACTGATCCGGTGTACGGCGGTGTATCGGCCAGTTTGGCGATGCTCGGCGATGTGATCGTGGCTGAACCCAAAGCGCTGATCGGTTTTGCCGGGCCGCGTGTTATCGAGCAAACCGTGCGCGAAAAGTTGCCTGAAGGCTTCCAGCGCAGTGAGTTCCTGCTGGAACACGGCGCAATCGACCTGATCATCGCCCGTCAGGAGCTGCGCCCACGTCTGGGTAACTTGCTGGCACAAATGATGGGCTTGCCGACCCCGGTATTCGTCGCGCCGCCTGTTGAAACCATCGTAGTACCGCCGGCGCCAGCCAACCTATGACCCAGCGCACCCTTGGCGAGTGGCTCGCCTATCTTGAACAGTTGCATCCAGCGGCCATCGACATGGGTCTGGATCGCGCGCGCGAGGTAATGATCCGCATGGGCTTGCACAAGCCCGCGCCTCGGGTGGTGACGGTTACTGGAACTAATGGTAAAGGCTCAACCTGTGCGTTTGTAGCTTCAATGCTGCGGGCGCAAGGCCTGAAAGTTGGGGTTTACAGCTCGCCGCATTTGTTGCGCTACAACGAACGCGTGCAAATCGACGGTGCCGAAGTCTCGGATGAACAGCTCTGCGAGGCGTTTGCGGCCCTGGATGCCGGGCGTGGCGAAACCTCGCTGACGTATTTTGAGATGGGTACGCTGGCAGCCTTCTGGCTATTCGAGCGTGCACAGTTGGACGCCGTGGTACTGGAAGTCGGCCTGGGAGGGCGACTGGATGCGGTGAATCTGGTCGATGCTGACATGGCGTTGATCACCAGTATCGGTGTTGATCACGTGGAGTACCTGGGTAATACCCGTGAGTCAGTGGCGTACGAAAAAGCAGGCATCATGCGTGCTGGCAAACCAGCGCTGTGCGGCGATCTGGCACCCCCTCAGCCCTTGCTTGATAAAGCTGGTGAGTTGGGCTGCCCGCTATTCTTGCGCGGGCGTGACTTTGACCTGACTGTGGCTGGGGCGGTCTGGCACTGGAAAGGGCAGAGTGCTGCGGGAAGCGCGCTTGAGTTGCGAGACTTGCCGTTGCTGGATTTGCCAATGGAGAACGCGGCGCTGGCCTTGCAGGCTTATGCCTTGACGGACTTGCCCTGGCAGCCTGAACGGATCGTTCAGGCCTTGCTGGCTACGCACGTTACCGGGCGCCTGGATCGCCGACGCTTTACCTGGCAGGGTAAAACTCTGAATTTGCTGCTTGATGTGGGCCATAACCCCCATGCAGCGCACTATTTGCTTCAACGCTTGCAGCAGCGTCCGGTGGCAGGAAAGCGCCTTGCGGTATTTGGCTTGCTGGCGGACAAGGACCTTGATGGCGTAGTGTCAACGCTTGCGCCTGTTGTTACCCACTGGGCCGTGGCGCCGCTGGACACTGGGCGCACACGTCCGGCAGAGGAGCTTGAGGCTGCGCTGCAACGCCTCGGGGCTTCGGTTCTGGCGTATGACAGTGTTGATGCTGCACTTCAAGCGCAGTGCGAGCGTGCTACACCGCAAGACGAAATTTTGTTGTTTGGTTCATTTTATTGCGTCGCACAAGCGCTCGAATGGCTGGAGCGGCGCGCCACGGAGGAGTCGGCAAATGGCTTTGCTGGATAAGGTATACAAGCAACGGATGGTCGGTGCCCTGGTGTTGGTGGCGTTGGCTGTGATTTTTTTGCCGATGCTGTTCACCCGTGAAGATGAGCAACGGCAAATCCAGGTGGATGCACCCACGGCGCCTCAGGTGCCGGTGATGCCTCAGGTTCAGGTAGAGCCTGTTGCCGTGCCTGAGCCGCAGCCTATCGCCGAGGAGCCAGCCCCTCCAGAGGAAGTGGCTCAAGAGCAGGTTGCTCCGGCGCCTGCGGCACCGGCACCGGCACCGGCACCTGCTCCTGTGGTGAGCAAACCGGTTGCGGCAGTCAAACCACCGGCGGTCACTCCGGCTCAGACGGTTGCACAAGCGCCTGCCAAGCTCGATACCACGCAAAAGCGTGTAGACGCCAATGGCCTGCCCGTCAGCTGGTCGGTTCAATTGGTGAGCCTGTCTAACCGTGCAAGTGCTGATAACCTTCAAAAAACCCTTCGTAATCAAGGTTATAACGCATACGTACGTTCTTCAGGCGGAATGAACCGGGTTTTTGTCGGCCCTTTGCTTGAGCGCGCTGAGGCCGATCGTCTGCGTGATATGCTCGGCAAGCAGCAAAATCTCAAGGGTTTTGTCGTGCGCTTCCAGCCAGAGCGCGGTTAAGAGCCATCAAAGGTTCAATCTGATTGCGAGTGCGGTGATAAATCGGCTTACCTGAGTGGCGGCGCTCTGCTAAAATGCGCCGCCTTATCTGACCGTAGGCTGAACCGTGCCATTTACCTGGGTTGACTGGGCGATCGTTGTAATTGTCGCCATCTCCGCTTTGATCAGCTTGAAGCGCGGCTTCGTTAAAGAAGCATTGTCGCTGTGCACCTGGGTCATTGCCGGGGTCGTTGCCTGGATGTTCGGTGGGTCACTCTCGCAGTATCTGGCCGCCTACATCGAAACACCTTCCGCCCGCGTCATCGCTGGGTGCACCATCATGTTTGTCGCCACCTTGCTGGTTGGCGCAATGATCAATTTTCTTATCGGCGAACTGATTCGCGTCACCGGGCTTTCCGGGACCGATCGGTTTCTCGGCATGGCCTTTGGCGCTGCACGCGGTGCATTGCTCGTGGTTGTGGCGGTCGGGCTGCTTAGCCTGGGGCCGGTACAGCAAGACTCGTGGTGGCAGGAGTCGCGGCTCGTGCCACAATTTCTATTGGTTGCCGACTGGTCCAAAAACCTCATTTTGGGGTGGAGCAGTCAGTGGCTCGCCAGCGGAATCAGCGTTCCTGCTGATATTCCGTTCAAGGAGCACCTCTTGCCGGCTACCCAGCCCAAGTGAGCGGTGTTCAGTTCAGATCCATAAAGTAGGGGTTGCGTCGCATGTGTGGCATCGTCGGTATCGTCGGTAAGTCGAACGTCAATCAGGCGCTGTATGACGCGCTAACCGTCCTTCAGCATCGCGGCCAGGATGCTGCCGGTATTGTGACCAGTCATAACGGCCGGTTATTTCTGCGCAAGGACAACGGGCTGGTGCGTGATGTGTTTCATCAGCGTCACATGCAGCGTCTGGTCGGCAACGTGGGCATTGGTCACGTGCGCTATCCAACCGCTGGCAGCTCGACTTCAGCTGAAGCACAGCCGTTTTATGTCAACTCGCCCTATGGCATTACGTTGGCGCATAACGGCAACTTGACCAACGTTGAACAACTGGCCAAAGAGATTTACGAATCTGACTTGCGCCACGTCAACACCAACTCCGATTCGGAAGTTCTGCTTAACGTTTTCGCCCATGAGCTGGCTCAGCGCGGCAAGTTGCAGCCGACAGAAGAAGACGTGTTCGCCGCAGTGACCGATGTTCACAACCGTTGCCGTGGCGGTTACGCCGTAGTGGCGATGATCACCGGCTACGGCATCGTAGGCTTCCGCGACCCTAATGGTATTCGCCCGATTGTCTTCGGTCAGCGTCATACCGATGAAGGCGTCGAGTACATGATCGCTTCCGAAAGCGTGTCCCTCGACGTATTGGGCTTTACCCTGATCCGTGACCTTGCGCCAGGTGAGGCGGTCTACATCACTGAAGATGGCCAGATGCACACCCGTCAGTGCGCGGTAAACCCGCAATTGACGCCGTGCATCTTCGAACACGTATATCTGGCTCGCCCCGATTCGATCATCGACGGTGTGTCTGTGTACAAAGCGCGTCTGCGCATGGGCGAAAAGCTGGCTGACAAGATCTTGCGCGAGCGCCCGGATCACGATATTGATGTGGTAATTCCGATTCCGGACACCAGCCGTTGTGCAGCGCTGGAGCTGGCCAACCACTTGGGCGTCAAGTTTCGCGAAGGCTTCGTTAAAAACCGTTACATCGGCCGTACTTTCATCATGCCGGGCCAGGCTGCGCGTAAAAAATCCGTGCGCCAGAAGCTCAATGCCATTGAGCTTGAATTCCGTGGCAAGAACGTGATGCTGGTCGATGATTCGATCGTGCGTGGTACCACGTGCAAGCAGATCATTCAGATGGCCCGCGAAGCAGGCGCCAAGAATGTCTACTTCTGCTCGGCAGCCCCTGCGGTGCGTTACCCGAACGTATACGGCATCGACATGCCAAGCGCTCACGAACTGATCGCCCATAACCGCACGACCCAGGAAGTGGCTGAGTTGATCGGTGCAGACTGGCTCATCTATCAGGATCTACCTGATCTGATTGATGCGGTAGGTGGCGGCAAGATCAAGATCGACAAGTTCGATTGCGCGGTGTTTGACGGCAAGTACGTGACAGGCGATGTTGATGAAAACTATCTGGATCGAATCGAGCGTGCGCGCAACGATGCCTCCAAGGTGGTTGCTCAAGGTGTCGGTGCGACGATAGGCTTGTACAACAACTAAGTGTTTACCAAACCGGCCCTGATGGGCCGGTTTGCATTTGCATACAAAGCAATCAATACAAGCAAGGAGTGGGCAGCATGAGTCAGGATTGGGATGCCGGTCGGCTGAATAGCGACCTTGAGGGCGTAGCGTTCGACACCTTGGCTGTGCGTGCTGGCCAGCACCGTACGCCAGAAGGCGAGCACGGTGATGCGATGTTCCTGACATCCAGCTACGTATTCCGCACCGCTGCCGATGCAGCAGCGCGGTTCTCGGGCGAAGTGGCGGGCAATGTGTATTCGCGGTACACCAACCCCACTGTGCGAGCTTTTGAAGAGCGCATTGCAGCGCTTGAAGGGGCAGAGCAGGCCGTCGCGACGGCGACGGGCATGGCGGCCATTTTGTCGGTGGTCATGAGCCTGTGCAGCGCGGGCGACCATATTCTGGTGTCGCGTAGCGTATTCGGTTCAACCATCAGCCTGTTCGAGAAGTACTTCAAGCGGTTTGGCGTAGAAGTCGATTACGTGCCGCTGGCCGAGTTGTCGGGTTGGGATGCAGCCATCAAGCCCAACACCAAGTTGCTGTTTGTCGAGTCACCGTCCAACCCGTTGGCCGAGTTGGTCGACATTGCCGCATTGGCCGAAATTGCTCACGCCAAAGGCGCGCTGCTGGTGGTTGATAACTGCTTCTGCACGCCGGCCTTGCAGCAGCCGTTAACGCTGGGCGCAGACATCGTGGTGCATTCGGCGACCAAGTTTATCGACGGTCAGGGTCGCTGCATGGGCGGGGTGGTTGCCGGGCGCAGCGAACTGATGAAAGAGATCGTGGGTTTCCTGCGCACTGCCGGGCCAACCCTCAGTCCGTTCAATGCCTGGATCTTCCTCAAAGGTCTGGAAACCCTGAATCTGCGCATGCGTGCCCATTGCGCCAGTGCTCAGGCGCTGGCTGAGTGGCTGGAACAGCAGGACGGTATCGAGAAGGTTCATTACGCTGGTCTTCGCAGCCATCCTCAGTATGAGTTGGCGCAGCGCCAGCAGCGTGGCTTTGGCGCGGTGGTCAGTTTTGAGGTCAAGGGCGGTAAAGAGGGCGCCTGGCGCTTTATCGACGCGACCCGCCTGATTTCCATCACGGCTAATCTGGGCGACAGCAAAACCACTATCACTCATCCGGCCACAACCTCTCATGGCCGTCTTGCGCCTCAAGAGCGTGAAGCCGCGGGCATTCGGGACAGTCTGATCCGCATTGCAGTGGGGCTGGAAGATGTCGGTGACTTGCAAGCCGATTTGTCGCGGGGTCTGGCAGCACTGTGATCGAGATGACTCTACAGGCGCCGGTTGCCGGTAATGGCCGGGTTGCGCTGGTGACCGGTGCCGCGCGCGGGATTGGGCTGGGCATTGCAGCGTGGCTGATCAGTGAAGGTTGGCAAGTCGTGCTGACCGATATTGACCGCGCCCGCGGTTCGAAAGTGGCCAAGGCGCTGGGTGAAAACGCCTGGTTTGTGGCCATGGACGTTTCGGTCGAGGCGGATGTTATCCAGTGCGTGGCACAAGTACTGGGTCAGTTTGGGCGTCTTGATGCGTTGGTCAGCAATGCTGCGGTTGCCGACCCACACAATATGACCCTCGAAAGCCTCGATCTCGATCACTGGAATCGGGTGCTGGCGGTGAATTTGACCGGCCCCATGTTGCTGGCCAAGCACTGCGCACCCTACTTGCGCGCGCATTGCGGCTCGATCGTCAACCTGGCTTCCACCCGTGCCCGCCAGTCTGAGCCTGATACCGAGGCTTATGTGGCGAGCAAGGGCGGCTTGCTGGCCTTGACCCACGCGCTGGCGATCAGCCTTGGGCCGGAGATCAGGGTGAATGCGGTCAGCCCGGGCTGGATTGATGCGCGAGACCCCTCCACAAGGCGTGCAGAGCCGTTGACCGATGCTGATCATGCACAGCACCCGGCAGGTCGGGTCGGCACGGTGGAAGACGTGGCGGCGATGGTCGCCTGGCTGCTTTCGCGTAATGCGGGTTTTGTCACGGGGCAGGAGTTTGTGGTCGACGGCGGTATGAGCAAGAAAATGGTGTACGGGGAGTAGGCATGTTCCTCTGGTTGAGGTCGGATGTTTTTTTGCTGTTTTTGAAAAAAACTCAATCTTGTCCTTGACTTAGGTTCAATACCTGCGTAAATTTCGCGGCCTCAACGAAGCAAAGGGTGATTAGCTCAGCTGGGAGAGCATCTGCCTTACAAGCAGAGGGTCGGCGGTTCGATCCCGTCATCACCCACCACTTCTTGAGTTTCTCGAAAGAGAAGGGTGTTCTGAAAAGAGCAACCAACCGACGCGCAGCGGTAGTTCAGTCGGTTAGAATACCGGCCTGTCACGCCGGGGGTCGCGGGTTCGAGTCCCGTCCGCTGCGCCATATTTGTACAAGTCAGGCTTGCCTGGCTTGCGATTGAACAGCACCGAAGCTGCTCAGTCACAGGTTTTAAAAGTTTCAAACGGGCGCAAGTCCGAGCGATACGCAGCGGTAGTTCAGTCGGTTAGAATACCGGCCTGTCACGCCGGGGGTCGCGGGTTCGAGTCCCGTCCGCTGCGCCATATTTGCTTCAGAGCCCTTGAACTCTCTGAAGCTGCAAAGAAAGCGACCTTAGGGTCGCTTTTTTTGTGCCTGTAAAAAATTGCGCACAGGCTTCATCCTGTAGCAGCGCACGAGCCTCCCATGGCTCATCAGCTGCCAGGTAGGGCGCGTTCTCGAGATTGGCGCGCCCGATTAACACGAACTGATGCACAATGCGCCCCGTACCGTTCTTTTCAGGATCATCAATGTTTAGGTCATTTCCCTTGCGTACCGTCGTGACAGCCCTTGTGCTGGTGGGTATCGCAGGTTGTGCATCGAAGAAAGCAGCCGTTTACGAGAATGAAAACTTCGATGATTCGGGGACGTTCTCGCGTAACTACCCGGTTACCGACAAAGCCTCGTGTGAGGCTGCCCGCCGGGCGCTGCTCAGTCAGGGCTATATCATCACCAGCAACGATCCGAAAATGATCAGTGGCCACAAGAGTTTCCAGCAGACGGGTGAAAGCCATCTGGAAATCAGCTTTAACATTGTCTGTGCTGACGATGGCGGTGCGGCGCATCACTCCACCATGTTTGCCAACGCGTTGCAGGATCGCTATGCGCTGAAGAAGGTCAACAATTCTGCCAGCCTGGGTGTGGGTGTGCTGGGTTCGGTATCGATGCCCATTGGATCGTCTGATGACTCTATGGTTAAAGTCGCCAGCGAGACGGTGTCTTCAGCGCAGTTCTATGACCGCTTTTTCGCCCTGGTCGAAGTGTTTTTGCCCAAGAACGTGAAGAAAGAGGCGCACATTCCGGATAAGCCAAAGGCTGATCTGGGTGTGCCAGAGGTCGCGCCTGCCAAAATCGAGACGCCCCCTGCGGCGCAGTCCATCGCTCCCGCCGAATCAGCTCCCGTTGTTGATCCCGCACCTGCACCTGCACCTGCACAGCCTGAGCCTGAGCCTGTGATCAGTGAGCCTCTCGGCTCACAGCCGGTCGTGCCGCCCGTGGAAGCTGCGCCCATTACGCCGGTCGTGCCGCCCGTAGAAGCTCCGGTAGTGACGCCAGAGCTGCCACAGAGCCTGCCTGAGCCAGAACCGGCTGCAACCCCTGCACCCTCTGTCGTAGAGCCTTCGTCCGCTCAATAAGGCAGGGCTAACCCGACAAAGGTCTGCTAGGTTTATGGGGGCGGAGTGAAAGTGCCTGTGAGCCTGTCATGTTTTCTTCATGCGGGCACTTTAAGCTCACCTGCAAAGCCGCTCAGGCATGACGTAAACGAATAGACCTAAAGAGGATATAGCCATGGATGACTATCAAGAAGAACTGCTCGAGCTTCAGGCTTTCGAGCTGGATCCGCTGGAACCTGCTGAAGACGCTACCGAGCTGTAATCAAGGGCTCGTGTGCTTCAGACAGGTTGACGCTGGCGACGGCGGAACTCTCCCGGAGTTTCCCGGTTCCAGCGTTTGAATGCCCGCTGAAACGCCTCTGGTGAGGCAAACCCCAACAAAAATGCGATTTCGCCGAAGGCCAATTCCGTATCACGGATATAGGTCATGGCGAGGTCGCGTCGTGTGTCATTGAGAATCGCCCGGAACTGCGTACCTTCTTCAGCCAACTTGCGGCGCAGGGTCCAGGTGGGCAGCTTCAGGCGTGCTGCAACTTCTTCGAGTCCGGGCTCATGGCCACCGTTGAGCAACGGGCCCAGCAGTTGTGTAATGCGCTCGCGCAGACTGCGGGTGCGGGTCATTTGCTCCAGCTCGCGTTCGCATAATTGCAGCAAGTGCGCCCACGTGCTCGGGCAGTGCACAGGGTTGCGCAGGTCGAGGGTGGCATGGTTCAGGCGAAGTTGATTGGTCTGTGCGCCAAAGTTGATCGGTGCGTGACTCATTGCGCTGTATGCCTGGGCGTATTCAGGTTCAGCAAACTCAATGTCAATGTGCTCGCTGAGCAACGGCTCGCCTGCGACGCAAGAAAGCTGTTGCAACCAGCCGGCGATAATCGAGTCGACCACAAAGCGGTTGTAGTCGTTGTACGGGCTGATCGAATAAAAGCGCAGCCATGCACCCTGAGTGTCTTCGTGCAAGCTCGACTGGCCCCGATAATTGGAACCGTAAAGTGGTTCAAAGCGAATCAAGGTACGGGCGGCTTCACGCACGGTCGGGGCTTGCGCGGCGGTGACACCGGCCAGCCCGGCGTGCGGCAGCTGGCTGACCTGGCCCATGCGCAAGCCCAGTGCGGGTTCGCCGGTGAGCATAATTGCCGCGTGCCCCAGGCGCATGTAACGGGGAATCGACAAGCGCGCCAGTGGCTGCGCAAGGCGCGACGGGTCCAGCCCGTATTCAGTCAGTAAAGGCAGTGGGTTGTAACCATAGCTGCGCACAGCGTCTGCCAGGCAATCGACAAAGCCTGTCGACAAGTCACCCAGGCGAATGGTTAGCGGTTTCACGGGCTTACAACCAAATGTTCAACAGTCGGGCGCCTTTACCGGGGATGTCCGGGCTGGTCTGGCCATTGCGGCTGATGAACCCGTTTCCAACACTGCGTTTGTCCCAGAATTTGCCGCGATGAAAGACCGTGATCCCGGCCAGGGCCGTGCTGCTGGGAACGCTGCTGGTGAGGGTCAGGCGATGCCAAGCTTGACCTTCGCTGACCTCGCCAGGCTTGAGGCTGATTTCGCTCGGTGTCGAAACGCTTTTATAGCCCCCCCACGGCTTGTGCCAGGTGTCTTGGCCAATGATAAAGGCCGGCACTGCAATCAGCTGAGCCCCTTTATCGTTGAGGGTGCGGTAGTTTTCCGGGTACCAACTGTCACTGCCCAGCAATATACCCAGCCGGCCCGCAGGGGTGCTGACCACATTCAGCTCGTGGTCGGGGCTGGGCTGGATATAGCTTTGCTCTTCGTAGGTGGGCAACAGTTGCGGTTGCGGGGTGCCGAGGGGCGTTCCATCACGACCAAATACCACGCTGATGTTGTACAGCGGCCCTTTGCCGGGCAGCAAGGCGCCGTTTTCCACGCGGGGCTCGGGCAGGGCGATACTGCCCGCCACCAGAGTGACGCCGTATTCTTTGGCCAGCCCGCCAAACAGGGTCTGATAATCGCGGGCCATGCTGGCAGCTTTCATGCGCAGGTGCGCGTCGTTGGTCCGGCTTTCACCGTCAGCCCGCAGCCATGCGTTGGCAAAGTCCAGTGGGTTGCTAATAGCCAGCCAGAGCATGGCGTCATTTAGATTGGTGGCCTGATACAGCTCATTCTTTTCACCGCGAAATACCAACCAGGTGCCGATGTGTTCAGGTAGCACCACAATGGTTTTGTCATTGATCAGCCCGGCCTCGCGGGCACTGTTCAAGTAAGCACCCAGCTTCAAGTGAACGAGGTCCAGGCTTTGATAATCACGAGGTGACAGTTCCGGCTCAATGCCCAGCAGATTGCCGCGCTCTTGATTGACGCCGTCATTGATGGCGACCTGGATTCGCAGATCGGACAGGTAATGGCCGACGTCACGTTTTTGGGTCCACACGCCATAACCGGCGGCAGCGGCCACAAGGGCAATAAATAAGGTGAAGCCAATTAATTTGCGCATGAGAAATAGAGCGACAGCCGTAAGCAGAGACAGGGCAGTGGGTTCAGGTTTGGCTCAAGGGTAACGTAAAACCACACTTTGGCCGGTTTTTTTCCTGACAAGCCGCTCTGCGTGGGCCCGTGGCCGTTGCCTGAGACTGTGCGGGGGCGGGCGGTTGATTGTGCAAGTCGTGAAAACAAGAATCCTGCCGAGCCTCTCAGGCGGCTGGTTTTTGGCTTTTCAATGTATTTTAAATTCTAAAAAAACATTGCAATGGCGAAAGCAGGCTGCAATTATGCTCTGGCGATTATAAAAATACATATCCGCTTGGTGTTAAGCCATGTTGGAGCCGAGCGCATTCACTGCGCCGGATCGACTTTCAAGAAGAACAACAATGAATTCAGCGCTACCCCTAACGCCGGCCCTGTCCATGGCCTTTGCCACCGTCCGGATCTCCTTGTGTGGAATGGAGTACTTCTCCCGTGCATAGCATTGTTAAAACAGCGTTGAGCGTCAGCGTGCAGGCTTTGAGTCTTTACGCCCTGGCGACCACGGCACAGGCGGCTGAATCGCCGTCAGTCATCAAAGTCGGCCTCAATGCCGATATCCGCAGCACTGAGCCGGGTGTCAATCGCGACGAGAATACAGACGCAGTGGTCATGCATATGGTCGAGGGGCTAGTGGCCTATCGTGAAGATGCATCCGTAGGGCCGCTGCTGGCTAAAAGCATTGATCTCTCACCCGACGGCATGACCTATACCTTCGCGCTGCGAGATGGCGTGAGGTTTCAGAACGGCGCATCGTTGACTGCGGCTGATGTGAAATGGACCTGGCAACACTACCTGAACCCGAAAACCCAATGGCGTTGTTTGCCTGAGTTTGATGGGCGTGGCGGGGCCAAAGTTGTCGATATCACTACCCCTGACCCCCACACTGTGGTCTTTCAACTGGACCAGCCCAATGGCTTGTTTCTAGCGTCGATGGCGCGTCCTGACTGCGGCGGCAGTGGGATTTTGCACCCTGATTCAGTGGCCGCGGATGGTACGTGGAAAGCCCCAATTGGCACTGGCCCGTTTCAGTTGGGTGACTGGCAGCGTGGGCAATATGTGGAGTTGAACCGCTTTGCCGGGTACAGCGCGCGCAGCGAAGCCACCGTTGACGGCTACACCGGCAACAAACAACCGTTGGTGGATA
This sequence comes from Pseudomonas sp. TMW22091, assembly GCF_022496705.1. Classification (NCBI taxonomy): domain Bacteria; kingdom Pseudomonadati; phylum Pseudomonadota; class Gammaproteobacteria; order Pseudomonadales; family Pseudomonadaceae; genus Pseudomonas; species Pseudomonas sp. TMW22091. Next base: position 200,339 of record NZ_SCFI01000003.1, on the reverse strand, counting down.
AAGTGCGCTTTGTGGTGATCCCCGATGTGGCATCGGCCAAGGCAGCCTTGTTGGCAAAGGGCGTCGACCTGTTGCCTGATGTCACTGCGCTGGATGCCGAGGAACTCAAGGCCACGCCCGGCCTGAACATATCGGTCAGCCCGATCATGGCCATCTGCGGGCTGTTATTCCAGACCCGTGATCCCTTGCTGCAAGACGTGCGTATCCGGCGTGCCATTGCCTTGTCGATGGATTACGTGCAGATGGTGGCGGCATTGTCCAATGGCTTGTCTACGCCAAACAACTCGGCCATTCCCCAAACCAGCCCTTACTACGATGAGGTGGCTCGCAAGGGCTACACCTATGACCTGGATAAGGCGCGGGCGTTGCTTGGCGAGGCCGGTTATCACGGTCAGCCAATCAAAATGCTGGTCAACAAGCGCTATCAGCAGATGTTCGACATGGGCGTGCTGACTCAGGCGATGGCCCAGGCGGCAGGGTTGAATATCCAGATGGAGACACTGGAGTGGGGCACCCAGCTGGAGCGTTACCAGAGCGGTAATTATCAAATGATGTCGTTCTCCTATTCGCCGCGTTTTGATCCGGCACTGAGCTTTGACACCGTGATGGGTGACAAGGACAAGGAGCCCCGCAAGGTCTGGGACAACCCTCAGGCTCAAGCCATGCTGCGCGAGGCTGTGCGCGAGACCGACACGGCCAGGCGTCAGAAGCTGTTCGATGCCTTGCACGCGATGATGATCGAAGAGGTGCCGATGGTGATCATCTACAACGGCACCACCATTGGCGCCTATCAGCAGCGCCTGGAAGGTTACCGCTCGTGGCCTATTGCCAAGCCTCGGCTGTGGGGCGTGCAATTGGTCAGTCAACCGTAGGGGGGCGTTATGTTTCGTTTGATTTTGCAGCGGCTCGCCATGGCCGTGCCCACCCTGTTGCTGATTTCGGTCATGGTGTTCGCCTTGATCCGGCTGATTCCGGGCGATCCAGCGCTATTGATGCTGGGCGATATGGCCGACCCGCAGAGCCTGGCGGACATGCGCAGCTCTCTGGGGCTGGATCATTCGCTGGTGAGTCAGTACCTGATTTGGATCAAGGCCGTACTCAGTGGTGACTTGGGTTTTTCCATCACCAGCCAACAAGCGGTGCTGCCGCTTATTTTTGACCGGTTTACGGTGAGTGCGCAGATCGTACTGATCTCGGTATTGCTGGCCACGCTGATTGCCGTGCCCGTCGGCATGCTGGCCGCATGGAAGCAAAACAGCGCACTGGACCTCGGTCTGGTGGCCTCGGCAACGGTGCTGCTGTCGATTCCCAGCTTCTGGCTGGGCTTGCTCTTGCTGTATGTCTTCGGCATTCAACTGGAGTGGTTGCCGGTGGTGGGCTACGTCAGTTTTGGGGACAACCCGTGGCTGGCGCTGACCTATCTGGTGTTGCCGATTGTGACCCTCACGCTGGTGGAGTTTGGCTCCATCGCCCGTATGGCAAGGGCCAGCACGATTGAGGTGCTGCGTCTGGAATACATTGCCCACGCCAGAGCCAAGGGGTTGTCCGAGGGCGCTGTGTTGTGGCGCCACGCGCTGCGCAATGCCTTCGCGCCGACTTTGACATTAATCGGCCTGATTCTGGGTAACTTGTTGGGCGGCATTGCGGTACTGGAGACCGTGTTCACCCTGCCGGGGATTGGCCGTTTGATGGTCGACTCGATCTTTGCCCGCGATTACCCCGTGCTTCAGGGCTGCCTGCTGCTGATTACCGGCATCTATGTGTTGGTCAACTTGTTGGTGGATTTGCTCTATCCGCTGTTTGATCCGAGGGTGAAATTATGAGTGCCAAGTTACCTGTGGCGCCGCCTGTCTCTGTGCCTGCTACCGATGCCGAACCTGTCAGCCTGATGCGCCGCAGCTGGCGCTATCCGCCAGCCAACGCGCTAATAGGGGGCGGTTTGTTGCTGTTGCTGGTGGGCATCGCACTGCTGGGCCTGGTCTGGACACCCTACGATCCATTGCGTCTTGATCTGCTGACACGCCTTAAGCCACCGTCAGCGGCGCACTGGCTGGGCACCGATGAATTTGGCCGTGATGTGCTGAGTCGCCTCATGATCGGCGCGCGTACCAGTCTGTGGATCAGCTTGCTTTCCGTCAGTGTGGCGGTCGTTGCCGGAACCCTGATCGGCCTGCTTGCCGGCTACATGCGCGGCTGGACAGACCGTTTGCTGATGATGGTTAACGATGCCTTGCTGGCATTCCCCGGCATTCTGATGGCGCTGGGCATCATGGCCATTATCGGTGCAAGCCAATACGGCATTGTGCTGGCGCTGGGTATTGCTTACACCCCCTCGGTGGTGCGCGTGGTACGCGGCAGTGTGCTGTCTTTGCGCGAGCTGGAATTTATCGAAGCGTCCCGAGTGATCGGCAATTCGCAGCTGTACACCTTGTTCAGGCATATCGCGCCCAACTGTCTGGCGCCGCTGTGCGTGCTGGCTACCAGCATGTTCGGTTGGGCCTTGCTGTCTGAAAGTGCCTTGAGTTTTCTCGGGCTGGGCGTGCCACCGCCTGCGGCAACCTGGGGCAATATGCTTGCCGCCAGCCGTCCCTACATCGCCTCCGCCAGCTGGCTGGGGCTGTTCCCGGGCCTGTTCATTTGCCTGGCCTTGCTGGCGATCAACTTGTTTGGCGATGCCTTGCGCGATCGTCTCGACCCGCGCATGAGGAAGTGAGCATGACTGAGCCAACCACACTCTTGTCCGTAGAGCACCTGAGCATCCGTGTCGGCAGCGATGGCCCGCTGGCGGTCGATGATCTGAGCTTCAGTGTTGCCCCTGGCGAAATCGTCGCGCTGGTCGGCGAGTCGGGCAGTGGCAAGACCATGGCCGCTCGCGCCGTTATCGGCCTGCTGCCCGCACCCATGACCGTGTGTGCAGGGCGCATTGATCTGCAAGGCGTGGATCTGGCCACGCTGGGCATTGAGCCTCTGCGCAAGATCCGCGGGGCTACCGTAGGCATGGTCTTTCAGGAGCCTATGGTCTCGCTTAACCCGGCCCTGACGATTGGTCGGCAGATGAGTGAAGCCTTGCGACTTCACACCTCACTGAACAAGCAGCAGATTCATGAGCGCTGCGTGCAGATGTTGGAACGTATTGGCATCCACGATGCCGAGGGCTGCCTGCTGTCTTACCCGCATCAATTTTCAGGCGGGATGCGTCAACGGATCATGCTCGCTTCGGTGATGCTGCTGCGCCCGGCGCTGTTGATAGCCGATGAGCCCACCACGGCGCTGGATTGTCTGGCGCAACTGGACGTGATCGAGCTGATGCTCGAGTTGACCCGTGAGCAGGGCACCGCCATTTTATTTATCAGCCACGATCTGTCGCTGGTTGCGCGTTATGCCGACAAAGTTGTGGTGATGCGCCACGGTCGTTCGGTGGAGCAGGGCAGCATTGAAGACATCCTGCTGGCGCCCAAGGCGCAATACACCCGTCAGTTGCTCGAAGCCTTGCCTCTGCGCGGCACTCTGCCTGTGCTGCCAGACGCAGACAGGCCTTTGCTGGAAGTCGACAACGTGTGCATAGAACACCCCGGAGCAAGGAGTTTCTGGGGCACGTCACAGCCCAATCGCGTGGTGCATTCGGCCAGCCTGAGCATCGCCCGGGGCGAGACACTTGCGTTGGTGGGTGGCAGCGGTTCAGGCAAGACCACCTTGGGCCGTTCTGTGGTCGGGTTGATAAAACCGTGCGCGGGCAGTATCCGTTTTGAGGGGGTGGACATACTCAAGGCCGCCAACCGTAGCCATCGTCTTGAGTGTCAGATGATTTTTCAGGATCCGTTTTCATCTTTGAATCCGCGCATGAAAATCGGTGACATCCTTATCGAGCCGCTGCGCCATGAGCCGGGCATGAGTGCTGCCAGCTGCGCCGAGCGGGTGCGTCAAACCCTGCAGGACATTGGTTTGGCCGAGCACTTCACCACGCGTTTCCCGCATCAGTTATCCGGTGGTCAACGTCAGCGGGTAGCCATTGGCCGGGCCTTGGTCAGACGGCCGAAACTGGTGATTGCCGATGAACCCATTTCCGCCCTGGACATGACCATCCAGAAGCAGATTCTTGAACTGTTCGAGCGCTTGCAAAGCCAATACGGTTTTGCCTGCCTGTTTATCTCCCACGACCTGTCTGCGGTGGAGCGCATTGCCCATCGGGTGGCCGTCATGAGCCGTGGCAAGGTGGTCGAAATCGGCACGCGTGAAGCCGTGTTCGATTCGCCGCAACATCCCTACACCCGACAACTGCTGGCCGCGGCCAGCCCATTGGAAAAAATCGAAGGCGGTGGTTACCGAATCAGACCGGGCGTTGTGCCCGGGGCTCTTTAGCACCCTCGATGCGTTAAACCCCAGGGCATGAAGCGTGCGCGGATCGCTGATCCGCGTGATGGGCGTAGCCATGTCCGAAGAAAACAAAAACAACTTATTAATCATCTTCTGCCAGGAGCCAACAGCATGAAAATACCGATGAACCACGCCGTGACGGGGGCCGGTCTGATCGGCGCAAGTCTATTGCCAGGTCTTGCTCACGCAGACTTTATTGGCGACAGCAGCGCCGCGCTGGAATTGAAAAACTATTACTTCAACCGCGACTACCGCGAAGACGCCGGGCAGTCCAAACGTGAAGAGTGGGCGCAGGGTTTTATCCTCAAAGTGCAGTCGGGCTACACCGAAGGCACGGTAGGGTTTGGCCTGGACGCCATCGGCATGCTGGGGCTCAAACTTGACTCCAGCCCTGATCGCTCCGGCACCGGCATTCTGGCCCGTTCCGGTACATCCGAACCGGGTAAGCCCAGCTATGCTCGACGGGCTGAGGACAGTTATTCAAAGCTGGGCGTCACTGGCAAGGTGCGGTTCGCCAAGAGTGATCTGAACATCGGTTACCTGGTGCCCGACATGCCCACGCTGCAACCCAACGGCAGCCGGTTGTTTGCCCAAAGTTTCCAGGGCACGGCCTTGAGATCCAATGACATCAAAAACCTGGCTCTGGCGGCTGGTCAAATAGATCAAGTGCAACAACGCGACTCGATGGACTATGAAGACATGGGCCTGACCAGTCAGTACGGGGCGTATAAAAGCACGGCAAAAAGTGATCAGTTTCGCTACGCCGGCGGGGATTACAAGCTCACTCCCGATATGACCGTGAGTTACCAGTTTGCGCAACTGCAAGACCTCTACCGTCAGCACTACCTGGGTGTGAAGAACAGCTTTGCGATTGGTCCCGGCGCACTGAAAACCGATATCCGTTACTTCGATGCCGGTAAAGATGGTGCAGGGCTGGCCGGGAAGGTTGATAACCGTGCGTTGAGTACGCGAGTTGCCTACAGCTATAAAGGCCATACCCTGGGTGGCGGGTATCAGGGGCAGTACGGTTCAACGCCGTTTACCTACGTCGATGGCACCAATACGTTCCTGTTTACTGAGTACCAACTGGGTAACTTCTCCCAGACCGGGGAGCGCAGCTGGCATGCGCGGTACGATTACGATTTCGCGGCACTGGGGGTTCCGGGCCTGACCTTTTCGACCCGCTATGCCAAGGGCGACAAAGCAAAGGTGATCGGTTTTGCGGGGGAGGGGCGTGAATGGGAGCGTGATTCGACGCTCACCTATCTCGTGCAATCAGGCACGTTCAAGAACGTATCGCTGCGCTGGCAGAACGCTACCGCGAACAGCAACTACACCCGTGACACCGATGAGAATCGGGTGATTATTGGCTATAGCCTGGCGTTGTGGTGACAGCCACCAGCGGAAGTTGCGCAGCAACTGTCGAGTAATGCGAGGCTGCGTTCGATGGCGCAGCCTCCACCCATTATCGGGGCTTGCAATCGCTTCGCGACCGAACGCAGCCCCGCGCGGCTCGTCAGTTGCTACGAGGTTTGCATTCCGGTGCTGCGGGCTACACCCATCTGGCTGGCGACTTCCAGATGGCGCTTGAGCAGCGTGGAAGCCCATTGGTTATCACCCTGTTCGAGTGCGTCCAAAATGGCCAAATGCTCCCGGCAAGAGGCTTTTACTCGTTCTACGTTATTGACCGAGTGAAATTCGGTCAGGCGCCGCAAGCGGTTTTGTTGCTGAACCGCTTGCAGAATAAACGTGTTACCCGACGCCGCCGCCAGCAGTTCATGAAACTCGGCGTTGCTTTCAAAGAAGCTTTTGTTATCGACCCGGCCCTCGAGCAATTCGACCTGCCGCTCACGGCAACGTTGAAAATGTTCTGCATTGAGCTTGAAGGTCGGCTCCAGTAATCCCGCTGGCTCCAGCAGCATGCGAAAGCGATAGCTTTCAAAGCGCTTCTCTTTGGAGCTCAACGTGGGCAAGAAAATCCAGCCGTGGCCATGTTTGCGCTGCATCACCCCCTCATCGGACAACCGAAGCAGGCAGCGGCGCAGTACGCCTTTGCTGACGTCATAGCGGCGCAACAAGTCGCTTTCCATGATCTGGTCGGGCAGTTGCTGGTTCAGGCGATCATCAATCAGGCGTCGATACAGTTCTTCGTCTTCCCCACGCAGTTGCTGCGCTTCGAGTCCGATGTTTTTGACGGCATTGAGTGGGACGCGGAAGCCTTGCTGGGCCAGCGGCTCAATCAACTGTTGTTGCGCAAGCCAGACCAGCGCACCGCGCACGGGTGAGCGGGACACACCGAAACGTTGGGCAATCTCCACTTCCTTGAGATGGGCACCGGGCTGCAAGTCGCCTGACTGAATGGCATTAAGAATCTGCCCGGCGACTTTGGTTTGCAGTGATGTGAGCTGACTCATTGTCGTTAAGGTTCCAAAAACACAATGGACACAAGGATACCTGAATCCAGCAGTCGTGCATGTGCCGTATTTACGGGGTTTAAGCCATAAGGGTTGTGCATGTGGTGTGATTTATTTTGCATTTAAATACATTGGAAGTCTTTTGCTGGTCTTTAATTGTGTATTATTGGTCATCTAAATACATTGCCGGGACAGGCTCAGGTTCCCCGGTTCCAAGTGAGATTACGTGAATGACAGACATGCACTTGCCCAGAGCGTTGCCTTGCGAAAAAGGCGTCGATGCTCGCGGCATCAGTGACTTTATCGAGGCGGTCAATGCTGCGGGCCTGGAGTTGCACAGCTTTATGCTTTACCGCGCCGGAGCTGTAGTCGCCGAGGCTTACTGGTCGCCGTATCGCGCTGATCGCCCGCATGTTCAGCATTCCGCCACCAAGAGCTGGGCCGCAACCGCAGTAGGCTTGTTGGTCGATGACGGGTGTTTGTCGCTGGACGATAAGGTGGTGGGATTTTTTCCGGATGATTGTCCGTCCGTGATCAGCGACAACCTGGCGGCGATGACTATCAGGGACTTGCTGACCATGCGTACCGGGCATCAACGCGGCATTTCCGGTGGTGCCTGGCGAGGTCTGCAAGACAGTTGGGTCAGGGCGTTTCTCGCTGAGCCGGTAGCGGACAGACCGGGCGAGCACTTTATCTACAGCAGCGGTTCGAGTTTCATGCTCTCGGCAATTGCCACACGGGTATCGGGTAAAACCCTGCATGAACTGTGTACCGAGCGCTTGTTCAGGCCGATGGGCATGGGCCGTATCGACTGGGACATGGCCCCCGACGGTTACAACACTGGGGGCAACGGGTTGACCTGTACCACCGAAGATTCACTCAAATTCGGTGTGTTGCATTTGAACCGCGGTCAGTGGCTGGGCCAGCAACTGCTCTCTGGTCAATGGGTCGATGAGGCCACCCGCAATCATGTCGAGCATGTGTGGATGGGCGAGTTCGACGGCAAAAGGTTCCTGGGCCGTGAAGAAGGCGGGCTAGGGGCCGTGGCCAAACGTGATGGCTACGGCTATCAGTGGTGGATGACCCGTCACGGCGGTTATTACGCCTCCGGTGTATTTGGGCAGCAATGCATTGTGTTGCCAGACCAGCAGACGGTGATTGCCTTCACCTGTGGTTTACCCCTGGGTGAACGGCGCTTGCATACGCTGATGTGGGAGCATCTGTTTCCTGCGCTGGATACTCCTGTTCGGTTGCCCGGCCTTGATGAACAACAGCTGCAGGCATTGATCAAGCGACTGCAGTTGCCCGAACTCGCAGGCGCGTGCGAATCCCCGGCGCGGTCTCTGTTGCAAGGACGGTTCGCTATTGAACCCAACGAAGATCAGGTCACGCATGTCAGCTTTGACTTCAGCGCTGGCGCCTGCGAATTCACCCTGAGCGATCATCGCGGCACCCATCGAATTGCGGTCGGGCTGGCGCAGGGCATTGAAAGCCAGACCAGCATGACCGGCAACTATCTGCATCATCAATATCAGCCGGACCTCACGCCTGTCGTGGCTCAGGGACGCTGGACTGCAGAGCATGAGTTCACCATGAACTGGCGTTTTGTCGAGACGGCCTTTAGTGACCGCGTGGTGTGTCGCGTGGAGCAGGGCCAATTGTTTCTGGACCGCAGCGTCAATGCCAATGCTGGCCCTTTATGGCGTCCTACGTTGACCGGTACGTCCGTTCAATAGTGCCTTCATTTCCCCCGTTCAAGCACACAGGAGTTTTTATGACTGACCTCGCCCACCTTGAAAGTGGCCGCGATTCAATGGCCTTTTGGGCACCTTTCACGCCCATGCGTCAGTTTAAGCAGCAGGCCATGATGTTCAGCTCGGCCCAAGGCATGTACTACACCACCACGGACGGCCGTCAGGTGCTGGATGCCATGGCCGGTCTATGGTGCGTGAACGCGGGCCACGGTCAGGCAAAAATTACCGAAGCCATTCGCGAAGCCGCTGGGCGACTGGATTTTGTGTCCTCGTTCAAAATGAGTCATCCCGCCGCTCTGCAAATGGCCGAGCGCTTGATCGACGTTGCCCCGGCAGGCATGGAGCAGGTCTTTTTTACCAACTCCGGGTCGGAGGCCGTGGACACCGCCCTGAAAATCGCCCGCGCTTACCACCAGGCCCGTGGCGATTGCCGCCGAACACGCTTTATTGGCCGTGCCAAGGGGTATCACGGTATGGGCTTTGGTGGCCTGTCCGTGTCGGGTATCGGTCGGCAGAAACGTGATTTTGGCCCTTTGCTGGGTGAGGTTGCTCATCTGCCGCTCCCTTATGACGCCAGCATGCGTTTCAGTGCCGGCCAGCCGGAAGGTGGTCTGCAGTACGCCCACGCGCTCACTCAATTATTGGAGATTCAAGATCCGGGCACTGTGGCGGCAGTCATCATTGAGCCCGTGACCGGCTCCGGCGGTGTTTACCCGCCGCCTGTTGGTTATCTGCAAGTGTTGCGCGAGATCTGCGACCGGCACGGCATTCTGCTGATCTTTGATGAGGTCATCACGGGTTTCGGCCGACTGGGCAGCAGCTTTGCCGCGCAGGCATTGGGCGTTACGCCGGACATCATGACCACGGCCAAGGGCTTGACCAATGGTGCAGTGCCCATGGGTGGGGTGATCGTCAGCGCAACGGTGTATCAAGCGTTTATGCAAGGCCCCGAAAATGCCATCGAGTTGATGCACGGCTACACGTACTCGGCCCATCCACTGGCTTGCGCTGCGGGGTTGGCCACGCTTGAGGTGCATGCCGAGCAAGGCATCAACGAACAGGCCCGGGCTATCGAGCCGCTTTGGCAGGCCTGTGCATTGGCCTTGCAAGGGGTGCAATGGGTTGTCGATGTTCGGGCTATTGGCCTGCTCTGCGCGGTTGAATTGGCACCGCGTGAAGGTGCCGTTGGCGCTCGCGGTGCAGCCGTGGCGCAAAGCTGTTTCGAGCACGGCGTGCTGGTGCGTGGCTCAGGTGACACCATCGTTATATCGCCGCCGCTGGTGATCACCCGTGATCAGGTCGCACAAATTTTCGACACGCTGCGCAGTGCGATCTTGGGCGTTGCCTGAGACGACTGAAAAGAGGAGGCAAAAATGGATTTGCTCACGTTCTATATCGACGGGCAATGGTGCGCGCCTTCAGGTCAGCAGACGCTTGAGGTAGTCGACCCCGCGACTGAACAAGTGATCGGGCGTCTGGCTCTTGGTGATGCCGAAGACGTGGAGCGTGCCGTGCAAGCGGCACGCAGGGCGTTTTCAACGTGGTCAGTGTCTGCGCGGGCGGATCGGCTGGAGGTACTGGCGGCGATCATCCAGGGGTACGAGCACTGTGCCGAAGAGTTGGCTCAGGCCGTGCACCTGGAAATGGGGGCGCCCCTGTCATTGGCGCGCAGTGCTCATGTGCCTGCCGGCAAGGGGCATTTGCAGCGAGCATTCGAGGTATTGCGCGATTACCGTTTCGACCAGGTCTGCGGGTCGACCCTGATCACTCGCGAGCCGATCGGTGTGTGTGGCTTGATTACGCCCTGGAATTGGCCGCTGAACCAGATGACGTGCAAAGTCGCCCCGGCAATGGCCGCAGGCTGCACGGTGGTGCTCAAACCCAGCGAACGGGCGCCTTTGTCGGCGCTGATTTTTGCCCGGATTCTGCACGAAGCCGGTGTACCCAAAGGTGTCTTCAACCTCATCAATGGTGAGGGGCCGGTGGTTGGCGAGGCACTCTCACGTCACCCCGGCATTGACATGATGTCTTTCACCGGCTCGACTCGCGCTGGTGTGGCGGTGGCCAAGGCGTCCGCCGATACGGTCAAGCGCGTGGCGCAGGAGCTGGGAGGCAAATCGCCAAACATCATCTTGCCCGACGCCGACCTGACCGCGGCGGTTCGCCACGGCGTGCTCGGTTGTCTGCGCAACAGTGGGCAATCGTGTAACGCCCCGACGCGCATGCTGGTGCCCAGAGCATTACAGACTCGGGTGATCGAGATCGCCCGGCAAGTCGTCAGTGAAGTCTGTTTCGATGATTCAAATCCGCTCACGGCCCTGGGCCCGGTGGCCAACCACGCACAATTCGAGCGTGTTCAGGCGCTGATCGGCGAAGCGATCAGTCAAGGCTCACGCTTGGTTGTCGGCGGTATGGGGCGGCCAAAGGGCTATGAACATGGGCTGTATGTGCAACCGACGATCTTTGCCGACGTAGAGCCGGGCATGCTGATCGCTCAAGAAGAGGTATTTGGCCCGGTGTTGGCGATCATGCCGTATGACAGCGAAGCCCACGCCATCGACATGGCCAACGACACGGTTTACGGGCTGTCGGGCTATGTGACGGCGGGCAGTACCGAACGTGCATTGCAAGTGGCCCGTCAGTTGCGTACCGGCATGGTTCACCTCAATGGCAGCAAGGCAGATAATTCGGCACCGTTTGGCGGCTATAAACAATCCGGTAACGGTCGTGAGTGGGGGCGCTTTGGCTTTGAGGAGTATTTGGAGGTCAAGTCAGTATTTGCTGCTTACCCTGAACCTGAATGAGAAGAGGGCGGTGTGCAGTAAGGTTATTATTTTGTCACTTTGGGGCATTGAGCGAGCGGTGTCAGGTCTTTAATGTGCCTGATATTCAACGACGGGGGCCGCAGAGCCTCCTCGTTCCGTGAACGATTTGTTGTGGAGCGACCTGATGATTGCCCAGCCTTACCCGCATTTGATGGCCCCGTTGGATTTGGGCTTTACCACGTTGCGCAACCGTACCCTGATGGGCTCGATGCACACCGGTCTGGAAGAAAAGCCCGGCGGCTTTGAGCGCATGGCGGCTTACTTTGCCGAGCGGGCCAGAGGCGGCGTCGGCTTGATCGTCACAGGCGGCATTGCGCCTAATGACGAGGGCGGTGTGTACAGCGGCGCGGCCAAGTTGAGCACGGTTGAAGAAGCAGAAAAACACGTGGTCGTGACTCGCGCGGTACATGATGCCGGGGGCAAGATATGCCTGCAAATCCTCCACGCCGGGCGTTACGCTTACAGCCCGCGGCAAGTAGCCCCCAGCGCGCTTCAAGCGCCCATTAACCCGTTCACTCCCAAAGAGCTGGACGAAGCCGGTATCGAGAAGCAGATCAGTGACTTCGTGACCTGCGCCAAATTGGCTCAGAGTGCGGGCTACGATGGCGTTGAGATCATGGGTTCTGAGGGGTATCTGATTAACCAGTTTCTGGCGGCTCAGACCAACCATCGCACCGACCGCTGGGGCGGCAGCTACGAAAACCGCATGCGTCTGCCGGTGGAAATCGTGCGTCGTGTGAGAGAAGCCGTTGGCCCGAACTTCATTATCATTTATCGCCTGTCGATGCTCGACCTGGTCGCCGGTGGCAGCGTCTGGGAAGAAATCGTGCAGTTGGCGCAAGCGGTGGAACAGGTGGGTGCCACGCTGATCAACACCGGCATTGGCTGGCACGAAGCGCGTATTCCGACCATTGCCACCAAGGTTCCCCGGGGAGCTTTCAGCAAAGTAACGGCCAAGCTGCGTGGCGCGGTACAGGTGCCGTTGATCACTACGAACCGTATCAACACCCCGGAAATTGCCGAGCAGATATTGGCCGAGGGCGACGCGGACATGGTGTCCATGGCCCGTCCATTCCTGGCCGACCCGGAGTTCGTCAACAAGGCAGCGGCGGGGCGCAGTGATGAGATCAACACCTGTATTGGCTGCAATCAGGCCTGCCTGGATCACACCTTTGGCGGCAAGCTCACCAGTTGTCTGGTCAACCCGCGCGCGTGCCATGAGACTGAACTGAACTACCTGCCGACCGTGGCGGTGAAGCATATCGCCGTGGTCGGTGCTGGCCCTGCGGGCTTGGCGGCGGCTACCGTGGCGGCGGAACGTGGCCATCAAGTGACACTGTTTGATTCGGCCAGCGAGATTGGCGGGCAATTTAACGTGGCCAAGCGTGTGCCGGGCAAAGAAGAGTTTTTCGAAACCCTGCGTTACTTCAAGCGCAAGTTGCAAACCACCGGCGTAGAGGTATGCCTCAACACCCGCGTCAATGTTGAGCAATTGCTGGAGGCCAACTATGACGAAGTTATTCTGGCCACTGGCATTGCCCCGCGCACACCGGCGATTGCGGGCATCGACCATCCTAAAGTGTTGAGTTATCTGGATGTCATCCTTGAGCGCAAGCCGGTGGGTACCAAGGTTGCTGTGATCGGTGCGGGCGGCATTGGTTTTGATGTGTCCGAGTTCTTGGTTCATCAGGGTGTTGCCACCAGCCAGAATCGCGATGCGTTCTGGAAGGAGTGGGGCATTGATTGCAAGCTTGAAGCCCGTGGTGGTGTTGCCGGTATCCAGCCACAAGTGCCAGCACCGGCACGCGAAGTGTTTTTGCTGCAACGCAAAAAAACCAAGGTGGGTGAAGGGCTGGGCAAGACCACGGGCTGGATTCATCGCGCAGGGCTGAAAAGCAAGCATGTGCACATGCTCAACGACGTTGAATACCTGAGCATCGACGATCAAGGTTTGCATATCAGTATTGGCGGTGGTGAGCCGCAGCTGTTGGCGGTCGATAACATTGTGATCTGTGCCGGGCAAGATCCTTTGCGCGAGTTGCAGGACGGTCTGGTTGCGGCAGGGCAGAGCGTACACCTGATTGGCGGTGCGGATGTGGCGGCTGAGCTGGATGCCAAGCGCGCGATTAATCAGGGCTCGCGTTTGGCGGCGGTTCTGTAAGGAAGCATCTACAGCGTTCAAAATGCTGTCGTCGTTGAAAACCCGCATCACGCACTGCATTAAGCAGGACGTGGTGCGGGTTTTTTTGTCGCCGGCGATTCAGAGCATTCGCTTACCGCCAGCAGGAGCTTTTTAGCGGGATGGCGGTTAGCATGGCGCCAACAAGTAAACGCATCTAAATGCGTGATCGCCCACCTCAGAAAATGGATCGGATCTTGACCGAGCGACGTCAATTCAGCGGCGGCATGCAGGGCAAAAACCTGCGCTTTGTGAAAGACACACCCAGCACAACGGGTCCGCTGGTACGCACGGGTTTTGTGTTGCTTGAGCATTTTTCGCTGCCCGCATTTACCCAGGCACTGGACACGATTATTACTGCCAACCTGCTGCGCGCCGGGCTGTTCTCATCGCGTACTTATGGATTGAGTGATGGTGAGGTGGTGAGTGACTTGGGGCTGGTGATCAGACCGGATGCGCGGATTTCCCCGGCGATGGTGAACGAACTGGACTTGCTGGTTATTTGCGGTGGCTACCGCACTGAATTGAAAACCAACGACGAACTGACGTGCCTGCTCAGGGCGGCTGCACAGGCCAAGGTCAGCTTGGGCGGTTTATGGAACGGCGCCTGGTTTCTGGCCTGCGCCGGACTGCTTGACGGTTACCGATGCGCCATTCATCCCGAACACCGTCCTGCGTTGGCGGAAGTCGCCAAGACCGCACAGGTCACCAGCGAGTCTTTTGTGATTGATCGTGATCGACTGACAGCCTCAAGCCCCACGGGGGCCTTTCAGATGGCGCTGGCCTGGATCAAGGGGCTGCATGACAAGGCGTTGATCGAGGGAATTGAGGATATTCTCGCGTTCGAAGAGTCACGCTATCGGCGCATCAAACCTGCCGAAAACATTTGCGTGAGTGCGCCGTTGCGTGAAGTCGTCAAGTTGATGGATGCCAACCTGGAAGAGCCGCTGGAGCTGGAACAATTGGCTGTCTACGTGGGGCGTTCTCGACGTCAGCTCGAACGTTTGTTCAAAGAGCAGTTGGGCACTACGCCACAGCGCTATTACCTGGAACTGCGCATCACGGAAGCGCGGCGGTTGTTGCAACACACTGAGCTGTCGCAGGTCGATGTGTTGGTGGCCTGCGGGTTTGTTTCACCCAGTCATTTCAGCAAATGCTACAGCGCGTACTTTGGCTACAGGCCGTCCAAGGAAGTGCGCCTGACCAAGTAGCCTGCGCCCGGTGAGGGTGCTTGACCCGTATCAAGGCCAATGCCTCACTCTTAGCCTATGCTCCATGCGTTTTCAGGGATCAGGAGAAGGCCATGAACGCCCCCGCAACTACACCGCAGCCATCCGCGGCAAAAATGAAGCTGCCCTTGGGCCTGGTGATTGCCGTGTTGGTGATGGTGGGGGTGCTGCTCTTGCCATTGCCCGCCGACTTGCCCGTTGCCGGGCATCGCATGCTGGCAATTCTGGCTTTCGCCGTAGTGGTGTGGATCACCGAGGCGGTGTCCTACGAAGCCAGTGCGATCATGATCACGTCGCTCATGGCGTTCTTGATTGGCATGGCCCCCACATTGCAAGACCCGAGCAAGCTTTATGGCACCAATGCCGGCATCACCATGGCCTTGACCGGGTTCTCCAATGCCGCGCTGGCGCTGGTAGCCGGCGCTTTATTCATTGCCGCCGCCATGACCCATACCGGACTGGACCGGCGTATTGCGTTGGTGACGCTGTCGCGTATCGGCACCAGTACCCGGCGCATTTTGCTGGGCGCCATTGCGGTGACCATCCTGCTTAGCCTGGTGGTGCCCAGTGCCACTGCTCGCAGTGCGTGTGTGGTGCCAATCATGATGGGCGTGATCCTGGCGTTTGGCGTGGACAAACGCTCCAATATCGCCGCAGGCATCATGATTGTCGTGGCTCAAGGCACCAGCATCTGGAACGTCGGGATTCAAACCGCCGCTGCGCAGAACCTGCTGACCGTGGGCTTTATGGACAAAATGCTGGGAGAGCGGGTGAACTGGCTCGACTGGCTGATTGCAGGTGCGCCGTGGGCCATCATCATGTCGGCGGTGTTGCTGTTTGTGGTGCTTAAGATGCTGCCACCGGAAAGCGACAGCATTCCCGGTGGCAAGGAAGCGGTTGAACAATCGCTGGCCGAATTGGGCCCGATGACGGCGCCGCAGAAACGCTTGATGGCGGTCTCCATCGCTTTGCTGCTGGCATGGGCCACAGAAGGCAAACTGCACAGCTTTGACACCACCTCGACGACCTACGCGGGATTGGTGTTTTTACTGTTGCCGCGCTACGGCGTAATGACCTGGAAAGACGTTCAGTCGCGTATCCCGTGGGGCACGGTCATTGTGTTCGGGGTCGGGATCAGTTTGGGTACTGCGTTACTGACCACCCAAGCCGGACAATGGTTGGGTGCTCAGGTAGTTGAAAATACCGGGCTGGATCAGGTCGGGCCGTTGGGGATTTTCGCCATTCTGGGCGCGTTTCTGATACTGATTCACTTGGGCTTTGCCAGTGCAACGGCCTTGACCTCGGCGCTGTTGCCGATTTTGATTGCCGTGCTACAAACCCTGCCGGGGGAATTCAATCGGTTAGGCATGACCATGTTGCTCGGCTTTGTGGTCAGCTACGGATTTATTCTGCCCATCAATGCGCCGCAAAACATGGTCTGTCTCGGTACGCAAACCTTTACCGCCAAACAGTTTGCCAAGGTTGGGCTGATTGTTACGGCGGTAGGCTACTTGCTGATGTTGTTGTTTGGCGCGACGTACTGGAGTTGGTTGGGCTGGATGTAGAGATGCACGGGGGCTAAAAATTTTAGCTCCCGCCTTCATTGCCCCCGCCACTGCTGACTTCCGGCGGTACATCTTCACCAGCCATGCGCTTGCGAAACAATGACGTTCGAGCCAGCAGCAACGTCGTCACGGGTACCGTGATCGCCAGTAGAATCGGGATCAGCCACGCGTGCAGTACCAGTGTCGACTTGAGCGCCGAGAAGTACAGGATTGAAGCCAGTGCCACGCACCAGGCGCCCAGGGTCGATGCCAGTGCGGGTGGGTGCATACGCTGGAAAAAGTCTTTAAGACGCAGCAATCCGATAGCGCCGCACAGAGCAAACACACTGCTCAACACCAGCAGCCCGGCCACCGGGATTTCGATCCACAGTGATAACTCGCTGATTGAATTCATTCGATTACCTCGCCTCGCAAGAGGAATTTGGCCAGTGCAAACGAACCGACAAAGCCGAACAGAGCAATCAGCAGTGCGCCTTCAAAATAGGTGTCACTGGCGTAACGGATGCCCAGCACGAGCATCATCAGCATCGCCAGTATGTACAGGTAGTCCAGGGCCAGTACCCGATCCTGAGCAGACGGTCCCTTGAACAGCCGGATCACGGTCAGCACCATGGCCACGCTGAATATAAACAGACTGAGCAAGATGGCATTGGAGAGCAGGGCACTCATTCAAAGATCTCCATGAGGGGGCGTTCGTAGGCAGTTTTGAAATGCTCGATAAACGTCACTTCGTCATCCAGGTCGAACACATGCAACAGAAGAACGCTGCGATCCAACGCCAGCTCTGACCAGATAGTGCCCGGCACCACTGTAGTAATCATCGACAAGGCAGCCAGCCCGTTGGCATCGCGCAAATCCAGCGGAATTTTTATAAAACGCGAGCGCGGCGGATGGTGGCCCGCCCTGAGCACACCCCAGGCCACGGCAATGTTCGACATGACAACGTCACGGCCCACCATAAAGAACAGCTTGATCATCACCCCGGGGCGGCGAATACGGATGGGCAGCGGTCGCAGCGGCGCGAACATCAGTGGCGCGAGAAAGCCCAGCACTGCACCGAGCAACAGGTTACCGGCACTCAGTGAGAGATTGAGCAGTAGCCACAGCACCCATAACGACAAAGACAACCATGGCGCGGGAAAAAGACGCTTCATGGCTGTACCTCCAGCATCGCCGCCTTGGCTTCAGGGCTCGGTATGGGGCGCGTGCCTATCACCGACATGACGTAATGCTCGGGATTATTCAGGCTGTCGGCCGCGGCTTGTGTGTAATTCAAAACGGGCTCGGCCTTGAAGGTCAACACCACGGTCAAACCAAGCAGCAGCACAATGGGGATGTACTCATAGCGACGCAGCAAGGGCGAGGGCCGCTCAAGAGGAGTCCAGAAACGCTGAATGCCCATTCGCGAAAACGCAATCAAGGACGCCAGACCTGAGAGTATCAATAGGGCCACAAGGCACCACGCGGCAGTCGAGATCGGTGCGTCGGGTGCATTTCCCAACCCGGAAGGGTTGAGCAATGCGTTGAGCAGACTGAGCTTGCCTATAAAGCCGGAGAGGGGTGGCATGCCAATGATCAGCAGCGCGCAGGCGATAAAGCTCAACCCCAGAAGGGCCATGGTCCAGGGAATGATCTGCCCGACGACGGCTTTTTGCTCGTCATCCAGATTGGTGCCCCTTGGTGGGTTCAATGACTCCATCAGACTTGGCAGTTGACCGACATCGTCCTCCAGCATCATTTCGTTGGAAGAGCGTGAGCGCTCAATCAACTCAGCCAGCAAGAACAAGGCACACAAGGCCAGCGAAGAACTGATCAGATAAAACAGTGCTGCAGCGGTCAGGTTGGGCTGGGCGAAACCGATCGCCGACAGCAGGATGCCTGCGGACACCAGAATGCTCAGACTGGCCAGGCGCTCCAGACGCTGGGCCGCAAGAATGGCAATGGCGGCGCAGACAATAGTGGCCATGCCACCGTAAATCAGCCAGTCACTGCCAAAGTAGGCCGAAGCCCCAGCCTGCCCTGAAAACAGCAGTGTCCATAGCCGCAGCAGGGTATACACCCCGACTTTGGTCATGATCGCGAACAAGGCGGCGACCGGTGCGCTGGCAGCCGAATAGGCAGGGACCAGCCAGAAGTTAAGGGGCCACATGCCTGCCTTGGCCAGAAAGGCGATGGCCAGAATGGCCGCGCCAGCATGCAACAGGCCGCGATCGGCTTCCGTAACCAGCGGAATTTTAAGCGCCAGATCCGCCATGTTCAGCGTGCCAGTGACGCCGTAAATCAAGGCCGCACCGATCAGGAACAAAGAAGATGCCAGCAGGTTGATGGAGATGTAATGCAGGCCCGCGGACACGCGTGCCTTGCCTGAACCGTGAAGCATCAATCCATAGGAAGCGGCGAGCAGCACTTCGAAGAACACAAACAAATTGAAAATGTCTGCGGTCAGGAATGCGCCGTACAGGCCCATCAGCTGTATCTGGAACAGGGCATGAAAGCTGGCGCCGGCCCGGTCCCAGCGCGCCATGGCAAACAGCAGTGCGCAACTGGCCATGATTGAGGTCAATACCAGCATCAAGGCGGATAAACGATCGACTACCAGGGCAATCCCGAACGGAACATTCCAGTTGCTGGGCAGGTATACGCCGATCGCGGCTGGCGCTGATTGTTGTTGAGTCCAGAGCAGCAACAAGGCCGCAATGCCCACACCCGTCAAGGTGGAGATCAGGTTGATTCGGGCCTTGAGCGGGCGACGTTTTTCACCCAGTAACAGCATGCATGCCGCTGTGAGCAACGGCAGCAAAATGGGCGCGACGATCAGATGGGGCATCAAATTCATTCTTTAGGCTCCCGGCCATCAACGTGGTCGGTACCGGTCAGGCCTCGAGAGGCCAGCAAGACCACCAGAAACAGCGCGGTCATGGCAAAACTGATGACGATGGCGGTCAAAACCAGAGCCTGTGGCAGCGGGTCTGTGTAATTGAGCAGGTCTTGTGGCACGCCGTCCTTGATCACCGGCTCTTTGCCGATAAACAGGCTGCCCATGCTGAAGATAAACAGGTTGACCCCATAGGACAGCAGGCACAGGCCCATGACCACTTGAAAAGTACGCGGGCGCAGGACCAACCAGGTCCCGGACGCCGCGAGTACTCCAATTGCAATTGCAATGACTTCTTCCATCAGGCGGCTCCCGTCTTGGGTTGAGCGCCAGGCTGATTACCTGGGCGATGGGCGCGAACAGACTGGTGCGCCAGTGCCGTGAGGATCAGCAAGGTGGCACCGACTACGACGGCGTAAACGCCTATGTCGAAAAACAGTGCGCTGGCGACGTGGATATCGCCCAGCAGTGGCAAATTGAAGTGCGCGGTATGGGTTGTCAGGAACGGATAGCCCAGCGGGATCGAGCCAACCCCGGTCAGAGTGGCGCACAGCAGGCCTGTGCCCATCCAGCGCAAAGGTCGCAAACTCATCTGCGCTTCGACCCACTGCGTACCTGCCACCATGTATTGCAGGATAAACGCGACGCTCATCACCAACCCGGCGACAAAGCCGCCACCTGGCTGATTATGGCCTCGCATAAACAGATACATCGACACCATAAAAGCAATCGGCAGCAGCAAGCGCACCAGCACGGCAGGCACCATCATAAAGCCCAGGGCGGTATCGCTGGCGCTGCGCGGATTAACCAGGTCAGTGACGACGTCCTTGGCCAGCAGGCGCTGTTGGGCGGGCAATTGCATGCTTTCTTTTGGAGGGCGGAAGCGACGTAACAGGGCAAATACCGTCAACGCCACAGCGACCAGTACGGTGATCTCACCCAGCGTGTCGAAACCCCGGAAGTCCACCAGCATGACATTGACCACATTGCTGCCGCCGCCTTCAGGCAAGGCGCGACTGAGGTAAAACGAGGAAATATCGTTTGGGGTCTGTCGCGTCAGCATGGCGTAAGACAGCAAGGCCATTCCGCCGCCTACTGCAGCGGACAGCAGCAAGTCGCGCAGACGACGGATACGCGCTCTGCGCAACGTGCCGGGCAGTGGAGAGACCTCTTCGATACGACGAGGCAGCCAGCGCAGGCCGAGCAGAATAAGCACGGTGGTCACCACTTCGACCACCAATTGGGTCAGCGCCAGATCAGGCGCCGAGAACCATACAAAGGTCACGCAGGTCATGAGACCGCAGACGCTGACCATGGTCAGCGCTGCCAGACGGTGATACTTGGCTTGCCAGGCAGCGCCCAATGCACAGGCAATTGCCAGCAGCCACAGGGTCACGAAGACGATCGACCCCGGTATTTTCGGCCGATCACCCCAGCTCAGACCGCCGTTGTACATGGGAATCAGGCCTGCAATGACCGCGACCATGATGAGCAGGAATAGCTGGCTTTGCAGGCGATGAGTGCTGATGCGCCGCTCAATGCGCCGTGCCCCGCGCATCAGTACCACCACGCTGCGCTCAAAGAAGCGCTTGCCATTGAAGAATCTGATCAGTGGGGGCAACGCATAACGGCCCAGCTTGAGTTGTTTGCGCAGTACTACATACAGCAGGATGCCGCCGGACATGGCGATCAGGCTCATGATCATCGGTGCATTCAAACCGTGCCAGATGGCAAGGCTGTATTCAGGCAGTTCACCCCCCACCACCGGTTGCGCAGCAGCGGCCAGTAATGGGCCTACGGTATGCGCTGGAAAAATACCGACCATCAGGCAGGTAAACACCAGTAGCTCAACCGGGGCACGCATCCAGCGCGGCGGCTCGTGGGGTGTTAGCGGCAGGTCGGTGGGCGGTGGGCCGAAGAACACGTCCACGGTAAAGCGCAGGGCGTAGGCAACGCTGAAAGTACCGGCGATGGTAGCGATCACCGGCAAGGCGATTTCAACCCAGGCGGTGGAGTTGATAAACACTGTTTCGGCGAAGAACATCTCTTTGGAGAGGAAACCGTTCAGCAACGGCACGCCTGCCATCGAGGCACTGGCAACCATGGCCAGCGTCGCGGTGTAGGGCATTAGCTTGAACAGACCGCTGAGTTTGCGGATGTCCCGTGTACCCGTTTCATGGTCGATGATGCCCGCGGCCATAAACAGTGACGCTTTGAAGGTCGCGTGGTTAAGAATGTGGAACACCGCAGCGACGGCAGCCAAAGGGCTATTTAGACCAAGCAGCAACGTTATCAGGCCCAAGTGGCTGATGGTCGAATAAGCCAGCAGGCCCTTGAGGTCGTTTTGAAACATTGCACAGTAGGCGCCGAGCACTAGAGTGCAGGCGCCAGCCCCGCTGACGATCCAGAACCACTCCTCAGTACCCGACAGCGAGGGCCAGAGGCGGGCGAGCAAAAACACACCGGCCTTGACCATGGTTGCCGAGTGAAGATAAGCCGAGACGGGTGTCGGTGCCGCCATGGCATGGGGCAACCAGAAGTGAAACGGGAATTGCGCACTTTTGCTCAGGGCGCCGATGAGGATAAGAGGAAGCAGAATCGGATACAGGCTGTGGGCGCGAATTTTGTCGCCTGCTGCCAGCACGGCATCCAGATCATAGCTGCCGACGACATGGCCAAGCAGCATGACCCCCGCCAGCAAGCACAACCCGCCCGCGCCTGTGACCATCAACGCCATATAGGCGCCGCGTCGGGCATCTGAGCGATGGTGCCAGTAACCAATCAACAAGAAAGAAAAAAGGCTGGTGAGCTCCCAGAAAAACACGATCTGGATCAAATTGCCTGAAATGACCAGGCCGAGCATCGCCCCCATAAAGGCTAGAAAAAAAGCAAAGAAGCGCGGTACCGGATCATCAGGGGACATGTAGTAGCGGGCATACAACGACACCAGCGTGCCAATACCCAATACCAGAATCGAGAACAGCCATGCGAACCCGTCCATGCGCAGGACGAAATTCAACCCAAGACTGGGCAGCCACATAAACTCTTCACGAATCACGCCACCGTGTGCGATTTGTGGGTAGAGCAGGGCAACCTGGATTGTACCGATCAGAGCAATCAGACCAGCCAGCAGGGATTCACTGTTACGCGCGTTGTGCGGCAAAACAGCCGCCAGACAGCTGCCTACAAAGGGCAGAAGCAGTAGAACTATCAGGGACATAGGCTTCTAATCTGCAGGAGTTTGTGAGCGATCATACGTGGCGGCAGGTCGATCACCAATAAGCAAGCTGGAGATGAATCCTACAAAATGTGTGCAAAGAGTCAGTGACACTGCTCAATTACCTCCCTGTATATGCGCATTAGAGTGTGGGGTTGTGCCTAGAGCATCAGTCACAGGCTTTATTATTAGGCTTCGCCTCCGTATCACCGAGAGCTTTACCCTTGAGTTTTAACTCACTCACGATGACTGCCGCAACAATCAGCACCGCACCAAGCAAGGCAATGGCGGGTAAGCGCTCGCCGGCCAAACGCCCTGCGATCCCCGCCCAGACCGGTTCTCCCGCATAAATAAGCGTGGCCCGAGTAGGCGAAACGCTCTTCTGTGCCCAGTTCATGGCAACCTGAATCACGGCACTGGCAGCACCCAACCCCAGCGCGCTGGCTAACAGAAGCCATGAGAAATCAGGGATGGCCTCCTGTGTGGGAACTGTCATCAAGAACGCCAATAGAGACGCCGTACTCAGTTGTATGACCGTGACTCGGCGAACATCGACCTTGCCAGCATAGGCGCTGATGAGGATTATTTCTGCGGCGATGGCAATAGCGCTGATCAGCGTTGTGATTTCACCTGGGCTGAAGTTCAGCGATGCGCCGCCAGGCCCGGACAACAGCATCAATCCTGAAAATGCCAGAACGATCCCTATGCTCGGCATCAGACCTGGCCGGCGCCCCAGTACCAACCACTGTAAAAGTGGTACGAAAGGGACATAGAGGGCGGTAATAAAAGCTGACTGACTACTGGGAATGGTTTGTAAACCGATGGTCTGCAAACCGTAACCGAGCATGATAGCCACGCCGATAAACACCCCAGCCTTTATTTCCAGCGCCGTGAAGCCGCGCAGGTTGCGAATCGAAAACAAGGCCACGAACAGGGCAGCAGCAGCAAAACGCAGGCCGACAAAAAACATCGGACCGCTTGACGTCAACGCGTTCTGGACGAGTAGAAATGTCATGCCCCAGACCACAGTAATGAGGATCAGAACGCACTCGGCCTTGCTGAAACGGGACGTAAGAGATAACAGTTTGGAATGTTTCAACATCGTCATTGCCTTGCACGCTGCCGGTGGTGGGACGCACAATGCGCCAAAGCTGAGCAGTATACTGCGCAGCCCCACAAGGTGAGCAATATAGTGCCCAAAGAAAATTCACAGCGCGCATCGGTTTTACAACATGTCAGCCAGAACGTAAGACGTCTGAGACTGCTTGCGCACATGAGCCAGAGTTCATTGGCCGAAGTGTCGGGGGTCAGTCGTCGCATGTTGGTGGCTATAGAAGCGGGCGAGAAAAATGTCAGTTTGAGCACCCTCGATCGTGTAGCCGAAGCGTTGGATGTCGCATTCAGTGACTTGATACAAGCACCGGGGGCCGCTGATACCAGTCGTATCAATGAAGTGGCCTGGACGGGATCAACAGCACGAAGTAAAGCCGTGTTATTGGCCAAGGCTGTGGCCAAAAAAGAAGTGGAGTTGTGGGAATGGACACTGGAGCCGGGGGAGCAGTATCAGTCTCAGGCAGATGCCGAAGGCTGGAGCGAACAGCTCTACGTATTTGAAGGCTGCTTGACCTTGGTCATTGACGATCAAGTACTGCTGGTAGGTGCGAACGAGTTTTACATGTACCCCAGTAACAAGCCTCATGCTTACCGCAACGATGGTGATGTGGTCCTGCGCTTTATCCGCAATGTAGTGATATGAGGGCAGGTGGCGGGACATGAGTCCCGCCGAACCAGGCTGCTGACAATAGGCGCTCGCGGCTCTTGCAGCTCCTCAGCTGAGACTGCGCAAGCGGGGTATGTACTGACTGGGGGAATCAGCCCGAGAGCCATTTGCACAGCAGACTGGAGCATACAATCACTTAGCGAATGTTTTTGATGCTGCCTTTGTTGCCGGTCACGGTCACATTCACCTTTTTGAAGATGAAATAGTCTTCAACAGACACGGCATAGCGCGGGGCAACGATCAAATCAGAGCCTGAGCTCTTGACCGCTTTGTACGCAGCGGCGGCTTTGGTCGCCGATATTGGATCTGGCAGGCTGAAAGCTGGAGCAGGACCGCCATAGGTCACACCGTCTGCGAACTCGCTGTCGCCACTGATTTTCAGCACGCCAAACAAAATGTTTGAAGTTGACTGGCCAGTAATTTCCCCGCCTACGTCAATGTTTGCCTTCAGGTCGGCAGTTACAGTGCCTGCTATCGGAGCGTTAGGCTGGCTAACGTTGTGGCTCATGCAGCCTGTTGTAGTCAATACCACTACAGCAGCAGCTGCAGACATCCATAATTTGTTCATTGCAAAGCTCCAAAAAAGTGCGTCAGTCCGTTCGTTAACGGCGGCGAGACTTTACGTCAGCACTTAGTGGGTGGAAGTCGGCCAACGTCAGAGGCTGTGGGCAAAAGTGACGCGTTTAGTAGGACAGGCAGATCCACCTTGTAGATTGATGCGAGCCTGCAAAAACGGGAGGGTAATGACGTGAGACAGCGGGCTGGGTGATCTACTAAAAATTATTAGAATTCAGGGGGTTGCCAGCATCGTTCTTCTCGTACATAATGCGCGCCATCAGCTCAGGGCAACCACCTGAATGTCTGAAGATTCATAGGCTTGAGACGATTTGATCGTACGAGCAAGATTTTATTTTTGATCTTGAATATCTGAGTTCAAAAATATTTGGCCGAATAGCAAAATGGTTATGCAGCGGATTGCAAATCCGCCCACGCCGGTTCGATTCCGGCTTCGGCCTCCACATTCGAAAGCCCCGTAGACCTTGGTCTACGGGGTTTTTTTATGCCTGCGATTTGAGGATCAGTTCCGCAATCTGGCTTTTATTGCGAAATTTAGGCGATGGTTCGGGTGATTATGCAGTGCATGCATTCCAGCGCTAATTGCCTTGCTAATGAGCTGAATTCGACAAAACGCATTCACGCCACCGCCGAAAATCTCGGTCGCTTCACGTTGGTCAAGATCCAGTTTTTTGCGCACGGTGGTGATAAAGCCCGGATCTACAATCGCGGCATTCACTTGTTTGTTGAAGGCCAGCATTGCACCACTGACACGGGTTGATTGGCTGGCATCCAGCACAGCGTCTCCACAGGTCGGGCAGAAGGCGCCAGTAACGACTGGTATCGATGTAGATGCGTTCTTGTAGGCATACGGCAGATCCCGGGTTTGAATCACCCTCGCTGCCGCGCCGCAAACTGGGCAATTCATTAACGCTGATGCTCTTGCACATACTGCTGCAACGCCTGATCCAGTCGCGTTTGCCAGCCACTGCCGCCTGCCTTGAAGTAATCCACCACCTCGGGGGAAAGGCGCAAAGTGACCCGCTCCTTGACCGGCGCTTTCTGTGGGCCTCGCTCGCCACGACGGCGCACCGTTGCCTGTTCAAAAAAGGCGTCTACAGCCGCCGGGTCATTGGGGTCATACAGCGCCTGGGAGTCCTGTGCGATCGGCGCATCGGCAGCCGCTTCGCGCTTGACCCGTTCCCAGTCAGTCTTGCTGGAGGCTTGCATAATATTTTCTCTCCTGTTTCGACGCGCGGCGCAATGAAATTGCCCGGATGTCCTGGTCGCGTTCAACGTAGACGAGCACAAGTACGATACCCACAATTTCGACCATCGCCACGTCCATCAATCTGCTTTCACCCTCGCGAGGTGAGCAGAGCGTGATCTTGTTTGGCGCGTCGTACACCAAGCCTGCATCCGCCAGATCCAGACCATGCTTGGCAAGGTTGGCTTGGCGTTTGGCTTCGTCGTAAACGATCATTATTTTATCGTACTCACAAAAAAATAAGCAGGCAAGTCGCGTCTGGCGAGAAATAGACCGATGACGTGCAGCAAAACTAGCTTGTTTTAGAGCCTTTTAAATCTTTCTTTACTCCGATTATCGTGTGGGATTTTTCCCCGCAGGAGCCTGTATGACCCCCACCTTTCGCATCGTCGCCGACGGTGCCGACATCACCGCCCTAATCAACGACCGCCTGTTGTTACTGCGGACCACGGACAAGCCCGGCATGGAGTCCGACGACTTTGAACTGCGCATAGATGATCGCGACAGCGCCGTATCCCTGCCGAGTCGCGGGACCACTATCGAAATATTCCTCGGCTACACCGGTGCCGCGCTGAGCCGTATGGGACGTTACACCGTGGATGAAGTCGAACTGTCCGGCCCGCCGGACACATTGGTGATCAGGGGCAGGGCCAGCGACATGCGCGGCAGTGGCAAAACCACCCGCAGCGGGAGTTGGGAGGGCGTTAGTCTGGCCAGCATCGTCAGTGATGTGGCCGCCCGCAACGGCTGGCAGCCGGTGTGCCCGCTGGCCATTGCCGTCCCCCGTGCGGATCAGCTCAGCGAGTCGGATTTCAACTTCATCACCCGCCTGGCCAAACAGTACGACTGCACCGCCAAAGTGGCTGATGGCAAACTACTGGTCATGCAACGCCAGCCCGGACAAAGCGCAAGCGGCAAGCTACTGGGCGCGATCACCTTGACCCGTAGCGATGTCAGCCGCTGGCAGTTTCGCCTTGCCGATCGCAGCACCCACAAAGCCGTGCGCACACAGCATCAGGCCCCCAAGACGGGCAAATTGCAAATCATCACCCTGGCCAACGACGACGCCCCGGACGGCCTGCCGCCAGTGCATACCGACCGCCATATCTACCCCAACAAATCCGCCGCAGAACAAGCGGCCAAGGCTCGGCTATCCGCCTTCAACCGTTCGACTGATGCAGTTCGTCTGGAAATGCCCGGGCGCACCGACCTGTTTGCCGAACGCAGCATTAATGCCCAAGGCTTCAAGGTCGGACTTGATGGTGAATACCAGGTCGACTCGGTCGAGCAGGTATTCACCCAAAGCGGCTGGAGCACTACTGTTGAATGCAATGGCGGCAAGAAAGGCAAAGCCAAGGCCAAAGGCAAACCGCCGAAAGCGCCGCTGAAAATCGTTCAACTGTAACCCGCAGCAGCTCTACAAGCAGCCCGCCTTGTATGGGCTTCTTCGTAAGGACGAACCCCATGCCGATAAGACAGCAACAACTCCTGCAGATCCTCCCCAACGCCGGCCAATCAGCCGGCGTTTTTGTGTCTGCCCTAAACACTTCCATGAACCACTACCAGATCGTTGGCCTGAAGCGCGTAGCGGCATTCATTGCCCAGATCGGGCATGAGTCCGGCCAGCTCAAGTACGTGAAAGAGATCTGGGGGCCATGCGCGGCGGCATCCCGAAATGAGCCAAGTTCAACTTTGAGTCCGTCCCTGCTAATCAGCGACACGACTGAAAAAAAAGCTGTCCGAGGATCCAGATCAACAGAAAGTCGATGCTTTACATACTGCATGTATTCGTTGAACTGTCCCGAACCCTCGTCAAGCTCTTGCTGACTTATTAAAATCTTCTGCACTCGTCGCTTCCCTGTGTTGGATATGAGATGTAAAGCTTGGATTTCTCCGCTAGTGCTCCAGGTCCTAGCCTCCCAAGACTGCATTACCGTCAATTGCTGCCATAGAATCTGTTAACGCTTGGCCATATCAATCAACTCCACTTGATAACGATAACGTGCCGCAAGGTGCCTCACCATCACGGAGCCAAGCGATAGTCCGACAATCCCCGCGCATATCATCACTAACACCAAGTTGGGAAAGTTTTGTAGCGTCACTTCGGAGCTGATCGTGCCCCCTATCCATTTGAGACCACCGGCGGCACCTCCAAATTCCTTGGCAAAAAAATACCCGGAAGCGAGTAAGCCCAGTACTGCACTTTTATCGCCGAAAATGTGAGTGATACGAGCCTCAATACGTTTGATTTTCAACTCAAGCCAGCATTTTGCATCGACGAGAGCTTCATCGTTATGGTTGGACAGGACAAAAACCATAGCTTGCTCGTGCTTGATGTCATCCAGCAGGTTTTGAAGCGAAATATCCTTCCATCGAAATAATAACAAGCCGGACACCAGGATAGGCAGTAGCAATGCCAAAATTGCCAGCACGCATGAAAGAGTCACTATTATCAGTGCAACAAGCTTTACCCATTCATGTAGCGAGCCCCCGAAGTAGGCCCATGATGCCAAGCCCCATGCCGGCATCATCAGCATGAAAGCTACCCCCATACTCCAATTGGAAATTTGCTCACATCTTGATTCGAAGCCGGTTCGCCGCTCGGCTGCTGATCGGGGCTTGTATTGACTGAGTTCTTTGAGGACGTCCATCGTTTCGTTGATATGGCTGTTTTTATACGACGCGTTCATTCAATGAACCTTCCTTGAGGTGTGGTGTGGTTAAAACCGACACCACTAAAATAAACTGAAACTTATCACACAATAATGTCGTTCCAAGGAGCACTGCTATGAAGGTAGCTGTATTTATTAGGGTAGATGGGCGGTTTTTAAGAACTGCGGGATAGTTGGTTGAGTGTCCGCTATTGGCCGAAAGCGGTCACTCGCTAACGTCCGCTTTTTGCCTAGTACAGACTTAATAAATTTGCATGTATATGGATTTCATCCGACTAGCAGGCAGGTCTGCTAGCATCCGTTTTTGTTTTCTGAGCTACCAGCATGCTACGAAAATTCGCTTGTTCACTCCTGCTCACAATAGCTTCTCAATCAGTTCTGGCCGATCAGATTTTCCAGTGTGGTGAAGCTACAGTCACTATGAGCGTCGACACGACCCCGCCATTACGATCGACTGAAGGCGCTGAAGTCATGCTGCGTGTAGAACGAGGCTCACGTTCGACACTCCTACGGTACAGCAACGTCGATTTCATTGGCGGCGCGTGTGACACAGATGCAAGCAGTGCCCCACGAATCGTCTACCAAGCGGTATGCAGCGGCAGCGGTTGTTTCGACTTATCCAACTGGGGAGTTATCGATGCAGAGAGCTTGCAGGCATTACTCGTGCCTGCGAATGACAGTATGGAACCTGCAACTCACCTGCTTGGCCATCGGCCCACGCTCATGGGCGTAAAAAAAATGAATGTGAGTGAGGAGGCACGTCGACTAGGATTGCCAACACCGTAACGGCATTTAAGCATATCCGCTATGGGTCGAAATCGATCGTTCGCCAGCAGTTACGATTGACCGATAATTGCCCGGCGCGCTATCACTGTCATCATTCTTGAAGAAGGATCATAAGTGCTTATTACTATTCTAGACCTTCTTGAATTTCTCAGAATTTTCGAACTCTGGGATGTCTGGAAGGATGCCAGGGACGCTACTGAAGGGACCAGACTCTACCGTTGGAGGTATGTCGTTCAGGGCCTCGTTCTTCTGATCGTGCTCCCCGTGGTGATCCTGCTACCTGTGTGGATAGTATTTTTGCTCTTTAAAACATGACGTTTACTGTGGCTCATTTCGCTGATGGTCTGGAAAGTCTCCACCCTTGCAATAACGTCATCTAATGGCAGAGTTCATGACTATCATGAACCGCTGTCCAGGCAGGCGGATAACAAACCTTATAAAAGCCGTTAATTAGGGCAATGTGAGCCCTCATCAGGCCGGTATAGGCTTTAGATAGTGCACTAAATACTCCGCCTTCACGGTCTGTAGCGGCGCGGAATGCACGCAGAAAACGTTCGAATCCCTATCCTTTGACATCTGGCTCATAGGATCTAAATCAGTTCCGCACCTAAAAACGCGACCCTTTATTTACCTGAGATTCAGCCGAGCAAATTAGAAGTGTCTGCGGAATTGAAAATCAGCTAAATTTATGATTTATATAAAAAAACAGTGGATTGCAAATCCGCCCACGCCGGTTCGATTCCGGCTTCGGCCTCCACATTCGAAAGCCCCGTAGATCAAGGTCTACGGGGTTTTTTTATGTCTGTGATTTGAGGATCACTTCCGCAACTTTTAGGATCGCTTCCGCAAGTAGCCACTTCAATCCTTAAATTGGAGGACTTTCGTCGTTACCTAAGGGGCTGAAACAACGTTGCCCACCCTGCGGCATCATGCCGGC
This sequence comes from Pseudomonas sp. TMW22091, assembly GCF_022496705.1. NCBI lineage: Bacteria > Pseudomonadati > Pseudomonadota > Gammaproteobacteria > Pseudomonadales > Pseudomonadaceae > Pseudomonas > Pseudomonas sp. TMW22091. The sequence continues at coordinate 169,910 of NZ_SCFI01000003.1, read as the reverse complement.
TGATCTACCTGCTGCCGAAAAAGTTGAAACTTTCCCAAGCCTTCTCGGTTTACCAAATTGCACTTATCCTCGCTCACTTCGAATGGAAGAAAAATTTCATGGGGACAGTTCAGTGGCGGCCGTATATGCACTTCACGGCTCAGTCAACAGCACTGCAAGCCTTCTACCTGATGATTGGCCGATTGAAGAAAAGAGAGCTGACTGAAGGAGAATACCCCTGTGTCGTTGTGTTCATGGCCTTTTCCATCGAGGCTTACGTCAATACCCCAGGCTCTCGTCAGATCTCGTTTTGGGACGAAATTGAAAGGTTACCTTGGCGCAAAAAGATAGAAATTTTGCATAGCGCGGCAGGTGCGCAGGCGAATTGGGCTCAAGGCCCCCTACAGTTCGCCGTAAATATTTTTAAAATTCAAGACAAGTTGGCACATGGAAAACCTGAAAAGATATGCGGTCCGTGGCGGCCTGGTAAGCCCGACGTCACCCACGAAGACAGCTTTCCCAAGCTCAAGCCGACACACCTGGCATCAATAACCTCACAGTGGCTCCTGGATTCAGCAGGAAACCTTCGCATTTTGATGAGTTATCTCGGTGAATTGTTCGACCATCCTGAGTCAGACCACCTAAGCGTTGCAGAAGGCGGTTTCGATTTCGATGATGGCGTTGACTGAGCTTGGTTGCGCACTTGAATCAATGACAGCAGCACTGGCAGCATAGCTTTGAGCAGGTGGCAGCGGAGGGTCGATAGTTGCCGGCCTTAAGGGGCTGCTTTCGACCCAAACCGGTCATTTAGGTAGTCCCGCTTCCCATTCCGAACGGAGCATGCTCATGATTGCGGTGTCCCATCTCTCGTCACCAACTTTGGCAGACGACCGCCTCACTCCCTCGTGAAAAAAGCCGACTTTGTTGTAGGTTCGGATAGCGGCACTGTTCCAGCTATATACGTTTAGCTCAGTTCTCTCAATTTCCGGATGAGAGAATGCCTGTTGCAATGCCGCTTTCAGCAACGATTTAGCTAGTCCTTGCCCCCCGCGTTGTTGGCGCGACCATGACGCGTCCAATCCTTGCAACGCCATTTCTCCAGTCCACAGCAAATTGGACATGGCCTACCAGAGCTTGAGTGGCGTTAACAGCCATCCAAGATAGGCGCTTTGGTGGTGCCGTTGTCCCGTCGATGATCATCTGTTCAAGCTGATCGTCGGTGATCGGATAAGTCAGCTCAGGTCCGCCCCACTGCACCACATCGCGCTCGCTGCTGAGCCAACTGCGAAGGACCGGGAAGTGCTTTGTTTCGAAATCGATTAAATTCATCATCTGCTCATTACAAATCTAAACGAGATTAAGCATATGGCTTGAGGCATCCACATCGCAATGACCGCTATTGGCCCAGAGTGTGTAAAAACACTTTCGTAGCCTGGGTTCCTCAGCCCAGTGCTCCTGGGCTAGGCGGTTTCTCGAGCATTTGCCATGATCAGCGTCGGTAACGCGCCAGAGCGTTTATGAAGCGCTTGGGCACCTCTTAGAGCAGCAAAAGCTGGGCTTTTTACGCCGCCATCGCCTTCAACAAACCTTCGGTGCCGATGATTTTCATCACGCGTTTCAAGTTGTAGGCGAGCACATTCAAGCTCATCTTCGCACTCACCCCGTTAAGTTTTCGAGTCAGCAAGTGCGTTGCCCCCATCCATTGCTTGAGCGTCCCGAAGTGATGCTCAACAGTCCTTTTTCGAACCTTCATCATCTCTGGCGCGCGGTTCAACCGGCCCTGCATTTCCTCCAGCACAGCTTCATGTTCCCAGCGCCTTACTCGACGATTTGTGCTTGGAGTACACTGGATTTTCAGCGTGCAACTCTGGCATTTTGAACTCCAATAGCAGTGCATATTCATACCTTTCTCGACGCTGGAGAAACGCCAGATCAACGCCTCTCCAGCCGGGCAGGTGTATTCGTTTTTCGTTGCGTCATAAACGAAGGCATCTTTGTTGAATCGACCTTCAGCCTTGGCGCTTGAGGTCATCGGCTTTGGCACGTAGGCGGTGATGTTTGTGTTGTGACATGCCAGGATTTCTTCACCCTTGAAGTAGCCTCGGTCCGCGACTACCGACAACGTTTCTGCGCCGATGGCTTCACGAGCCTGCTTCGCCATTGAACTGAGTGGGTCACGGTCGGAACCGCTGTTGGTGACCTCGTGGGCAACGATCAAATGGTGCTGCGTATCGACCGCCGTCTGCACGTTGTAGCCGACGATACCGCTGCCGCGCGTCATCATTGAGCGGGCATCCGGATCGGTCAGTGAAACCTGTTTGTCTGGCGATTCGTTCAGCTGAGATTCAATCCCCTGAAGCTCTTTCATCTGCGCTTTGAGCTTGGCGATTTTATCTTCCAGGCTCGCAGTGTCTGGCGCGCAGGCGCTAGGTATTTGCCGATCAGCCGCATCTAGCGCGGCCAAATAGCGGTTGATGCTCGTCTCAATCTCTTCCATGCGCCGCTTCAGTTTGGCGCTAGTGAAATTGCGGTCGCGGTTATTCACCGCCTTGAATTTGCTGCCGTCGATAGCGACCAAATTTTCGCTAAACAACCCCAACTGCTGGCAGAGCAAAACGAACTGGCGGCAGACGCCGCGAATCCACCAAAAGCAGTCATCCATAATGCCCGTTGTTGACTATGTCAGAGCGCTTTAGATGCGCTATGAAGCAAGCCACCGCTCAATATGAAGTCGCTACGTATTCTGGGGGGGCGGATACCAGCTACAGCGACTTCTGTATGACGTTTTGCTCGTCAATCTGTATCTAACACAGCCCCTTAGGCTTCACTACTATCACCCGCTCCATCCAGGTGCATACCATCAGAGATGGCGAAAGCCGTTTTATGCTGATTTAGCGAAGCATTCGATTCGTTATTTCTTCCTAGGAGTTACGCCATGCCCGAACTGTCAAACCTGTTTGCCTTCGGCCTGATCTCACTTGGCATGGTGCTGACTCCCGGCCCAAACATGATCTATCTCATCTCGCGGTCGATCTGCCAGGGACGAATGGCTGGACTGATTTCCTTAGGCGGCGTGGCATTGGGTTTCGTCGTCTATATGCTTTGTGCCGCATTTGGCATCACGGCCTTGGTACTGGCTGTTCCCTATGCGTATGACGCCCTGCGCCTGGGCGGCGCGCTCTATCTGCTCTACCTCGCCTGGCAGGCGGTCAAGCCCGGTGGCCGTTCTCCGTTTCAGGTGCGCGACCTTCCCAAGGACAGCCCGCGTAAATTGTTCATGATGGGCTTTGTAACCAACCTGCTGAATCCAAAAATCGCGGTAATGTATTTGTCGCTGTTGCCCCAGTTCATTAGCCCCGTCAGCCACGGCAGCGTCCTGGCGCAATCCATCGGGCTTGGCTTTACGCAGATCGTCATTAGCGTGAGCGTCAACGCGCTGATTGCCGTGATGGCTGGCTCTATCGCGATATTTCTTGCAAGCAGACCCTCGTGGCAGATCGTGCAGCGCGGGCTGATGGGGACGGTTCTCGCGGGCTTGGCCGTGCGCATGGCTGTCGAATGGAGGCGCTAAATCGTGAAGGTCATGGTAGACGCCTTAGATGTTGCGGCAGGGACGTGAGTTGAACAATATAGAATCTCCTCCAACTCAAGCGACCGATATGATCCGGCTAGCCGAAGCAGACGATGAGCCCGAGATCAGAGATTGTGCCGAACAGGCCTATGCTCGTTATGTTCCAATGATCGGGCGCAAGCCAGCTCCGATGGTCGCCGATTTCGTCACTCAGATAGCGGCAGGAATGGTGTACGTGGCGACGGATGACCAAGCCATCTTTCAGGGGTTCATTGTGTTCTATGCCGAAGAGGAGCATATCTTGCTGGAAAACGTGGCCGTCTTGCCCAGCGCAGCCGGACACGGTGTAGGCAGGGCGTTGATCAGCTTTTGTGAAGATGCTGCTCGGCAGCGCGGCATCAACGGCGTACATCTCTATACCAATGAGAAGATGACCGACAACCTCTCGATTTATCCTAAGCTTGGGTATGTGAAGGTGGGACAACGTACGAAAGACGGGTTCAAGCGCGTTTACTTCGAAAAAACCCTCACCTGACCAAGTGCGGCTTGACCCAAATTGGCGGTACTTTTCCAGCGTCGGCGGCGAGGCGCTGTATTTACTCCGGCCACGGCCTGCAACAGGCAAGGCGTCTGTTTGCTGCGCTACCCGTTACGGCAACTCAAGTGGAGTCAACTCGCTAAGTCAGGATGAAGAATACCGGTGTACTAAAAGTTGCTCGGGTACTTCGGTCTACTCATCCATAGTCGAGTATTCATTTAATCGTAACAACGACCTTGCCTTTGGCTCGTCCCTGTTCGACATACTTTAACGCCTCGGCCGTTGATTCAAACGGGAAGGTGCGGTCAATCACCAACAGAGTCGACCAAAAGCAGGCATTCAAAGCTTTCGAGTTTTCGGCTCTGGGTATCGACCTTGGACATCAGCTGCGCAGCCAGTGTGCTCAGTTGTTCGGCGGTCATTTGGTCGAGATCGGGCAAGGAAGTCCCCCGACTGCTACCAGCAAGATACCGACGCCGTCAGCTTTGATCATTGGATCAAGAGGGTAGGCCGGCTCGAAACAGATCCACCAGCTCACGAAGACCAGGCGGCATTTGCCGACGACCAGGGTAGTAAATATAAAACGCCGGTTCGATGGGGGCCCAGTCCGGGAGCACAATTTGGAGCTCCCCGCGAGCCAAGTGACCACTGACGCGTTCTTCGAGGCAGTACGTGATCCCTCGATCTGCAAGTGCCATCTCAATTCCGAAGGTCGTTTCGTTCACGCACAGCTGTCCAGGGACATCAATGGTTTGGTGATCACCCTCTTTTTCAAAATCCCAGCGGTAGATGACTCCGTTGCCCGTTCGAATCTGAATGCAGTTATGGTTCTTCAAGTCTTCAGGAATCAGGATGCGAGCGTTAGCATTTAGATATCTAGGGGAAGCTACTGCCACCCAACGCAACTCCTCGCTGAGTCGAACGGCAATGTAATCCTCGGGGATCGTGTCGCCGAAACGAATGCCTGCGTCGAAGCCCGCAGACACAATATCTACCATCCTGTCGTCAACTGCGACTTCGACTGAGACTTCAGGGTAGGCCTCCAGAAATTGAGGAAGAAACTTCGTAAACAGTAAACGTGCGCCATCAGCCAACACGTTGAGACGGAGTCTGCCCGAAGGCCTATCTCGGTGACGATCCAGCGCCGCCAGAGCGCCGCTTATCTCGGTGAAACCCACGGCCAATCGCTTGGCAAGAGCGGCTCCTGCATCGGTTGGATATACCGTCCTGCTTGTGCGATTCAACAGCCGAACCCCAAGCCGACTTTCCAGATTGCGGATGGCATGACTCAGCGCGGAGGTCGTGATACCGAGTTCGACTGCCGCATGGGTAAAACTTCGCATCCTCTCAACTGCGAGAAAGGAATTTAGATCGGCGAGGTCTGCACGAGATAGCCGTGTGGTGGGCAGTACAGGCATGACGCATCCATGGTTGAGCTGAATTCAATGGCTGATGCAATCTCGCTAATCAATCGCGGGATTCATCTCGGTTACTATTAATTCCACTCAACGATTACCGCGTCAACCCACAGGGTGGTGTTTTAACTGTGTTCCATATCTACCTGACAGTTGCCTACCTGTACGTCCTATGGCGCTTCGTCGCTCCGCTGCCTATCGGTCGCGGTTGGCGTGTGCTTTTGGCGGCAGTGCTGCTCATCATTTCAAAGTATCACCTCGTTCTCATCGCAGTTTACGGAACGATGTTTTCGCCTGAGGTGCCGCGAGCGATTGTCTTGATTAATGGCTGGCTTTTCTGCGCTTTTGTTCTGGTGCTGGTGCTCACGCTGTTAACTGATGGGGTCAGTGGCATTGTCGCTGCCTGTCGCAAGGTGCCTTGGAAAAATGTTGTTGGTGGACGACTGCGTACCGCTATCGCAGTTTCGGCGCTGGTCCTGTCGGCAGTGGGTGTTTATCAAGCGGTGCAGTTGCCAGGGGTCCGACGCATTGATGTGACGGTGGAGAACCTGCCTCGATCTTTTGATGGACTGCGCATAGTGCAGCTCACCGATCTGCACATCAGTCGTCTTTTCCAGGCTGACTGGGTAGAGGGTGTTGTGTCGCGTGCCAATGCACTCAACGCCGATGTGATTTTTATCACTGGAGATCTCATTGACGGCACCGTCGACGCCCGGAAGAAGGACGTGGCGCCGCTGAGCAAACTGACTGCTCCCTTGGGTGTCTTCGCTGTTCCCGGAAACCACGAATATTACTTCGATGCCCACCGATGGATCGCGGAATTCCAGCGTTTGGGTATGCGCGTTCTGGTGAATGAGCACGCCATTCTTCGTAAAGGCGCAGATCAGTTAGTGGTTGCAGGAGTGACAGATGAGGTTGCTCAAGCATACGGCCATGAGGGCCCTGAATTGGTCCAGGCGCTTGATGGCGCGCCGAAGGGTACCGCGACGATTCTGTTGAAACATCGCCCGGCGGGTGCGTCGGCGTCGGCTGCTGCTGGGGTTGGTTTGCAACTCTCGGGACACACCCATGGCGGCATGATCAGTGGCTTGGACTTGGTAGCTGGGTACGCCAATCAGGGCTTTGTTTCGGGCAGCTATGACGTCGGCAAAATGAAGCTCTACGTCAGCAACGGCACTGCATTGTGGAATGGTTTTCCGATCCGCCTCGGTGTCCCTGCCGAAATTACGGAGTTTGTACTGCGGGCCAGTCCAACTCTTAACGAACATACAGCCAGGAGAACATTCCTATGAATCATCCAGCCATTCGCAAAGGTGCCGTTGCGGTCATTACCGGGGCAGCCGTTGGTATTGGGTACGCCATTGCACGTCGCGTTGCCCGTGAGGGGATGAACATCGTTCTTTTTGATCGCGATGCCGTTGCATTGGACGTTGCGACCAAGGCACTACGCAACGAATTCCCTGACGTGAAGCTGCTGGCGATCGAGGGCGATGTCACCTGCGAAAGCGATCTTCACCAACTCTATGAGAAATCATGTGGGTTTGGTGAGGTGTCTCTGTTGGTGAACAACGCGGCCATCATCAAGGGCGCCGGCCCATGGGACGGCATATCCAAATGGCGAACGCTGATGGATATCAACTTCTGGAGTGTGTTGACGCTTCAGCAGCTTTTCGTGGAAACGATGTTTTCCCAAAGTGGGGCTGCCGCCATCGTCAACCTTGGCTCGAAGGAAGGCATCACTACTCGCCCTGGAAACGCGGCGTATTCGCTCTCTAAAGCGGCGGTCAAAGTCCTCACTGAACAACTGGCGCACGAGTTGCGCGAGAAGGTTGGTGATCGTATTTCTGCGCACCTCCTGATACCTGGGTACACGTTCACACCTATGAACTTCCCTGGCATGACTCGTGATACGCAAAAGCCGCACAGCCCGTGGACTGCTGATCAAGTCGCGGATCGTTTGGTCAAGGGAATGGCGGAGGGGGATTTCTATATTTTCTGTGAAGACAACGAAGCTGGCTGGGAGCTTGATCAACGCCGTATGCAATGGGCGGCAGACGACATGATCCAGAATCGTCCAGCACTGTCCCGCTGGCACGATGGGTATTCGGACAAGTTCGCTGATTACATTGCAGATATTGCCGACAAGTAGGCGCAGGTAGCGTGCGCATAAGCCCATTGTTGGCACCTCCATTAGGTAGGTGCCATTCATCTTCATTGTTATAGGGTGCCCTCGGTACCGCTTCATCGCAGGCATAGTTGATGACCAGTCAATGCAGTATCGATACAAACATTTCGCAATCCCAGCCGGCCATCGACGTCCCGCATGGCACAGGCATGGCCATCACGATGCTTGGCCTGGGAGGCTTATTCATCGGGACGGGTGAGTTCGCGTCCATGAGTTTGCTTCCGGATTTGGCGTCGAGCACAGACGTCTCCATACCCGTTGCGGGCGGCTACATCACTGCCTACGCACTTGGGGTCGTGGTCGGTGCACCGCTCATTGCGATTCTCGCCGCACGTTGGCCGCGAAAGGCACTGCTGATCGCGCTCCTTGCGCTATTTGCAGTTGGATACGGAGCCAGCGCATTGGCTTGGAACTACACGACATTGCTGGGAGCACGTTTCCTGGCCGGTCTGCCGCATGGAGCCTATTACGGCGTCGCCTGTCTAGTGGCCGCGACCATGGTGGCTGAAAACCGAAAAGCCCAAGCTGCCGGCTATGTCATGGCGGGGTTGGCAGCGGCCAATGTCGTCGGTGTACCTGCTGCCACGTGGGTTGGTCAGCTTTTCGGATGGCGAGGTGCGTTCGCGGCTCTCGCTGCGGGAGGAGCCATTGCCATTATCCTGTTTTGGATATTCATCCCAACCATCCCTCGCGACGAGTCTGCGAGTCCTGAATCTGAACTCAGTGGCCTCAAAAAGCCTCAGCTTTGGCTAACGCTGGCCACCGCTTCAATCGGCTTCGGCGGTATGTTTTCTGTGTATAGCTACATCACGCCGACGCTTACCGAGCTCACAGGTTTCTCATCCGGCCAAGTACCTATGGTTCTGGCACTCTGGGGAATCGGGATGATTGTGGGCAACCTGATAGGCGGGTGGTTGGCAGACCGCGCTCTAGTACCTGCAATCTTCTACATCATGATTTGGAATGCGGTGTTCCTGGCGGGCTTCTCTATCTTTGCATCCTCTGGAATTGGCACGTTGGCTGTACTGTTTCTGATCGGTTGCGGATTCGCACTGGTGCCAGCCCTTCAGGTGCGCCTGATGAATGTCGCTGGTGAAGCTCAAACCCTGGCCGCTGCCCTCAATCACAGTGCATTCAATATATCTAACGCCGTCGGTGCATCGCTAGGCGGACTCGCCATCGCTGGTGGGCTCGGGTGGGCATCAACGGGATGGGTTGGCGCCGGTCTGGCCGTTCTCGGCATCATCTTTTTCGCTATATCCATCGGTGTTGAAAAGCGTTCCATGTCGAACAGCGCTGCAATTTAGTAAGTGCGAGGGCGAGGCATGACCCGGTGAATTCAGAGCGTCTCATCGTGCACGGTTCAAATTCAGGAGATGGGTTCACGGTAAGCCTGAGCTGACCAGGAGCAGTATGTGAAGGTGACGCGCAGGAGTTGATACCGGCAGGGTTTTGAACGCTGCCGGTATCGTTTTAGGCCAGCGCAGTAACAGCATGCGGGCGCGAGGCAGGGAAGCATGGCGCGATGGTTAGATGATTCTCTGTATCGTGCCCGCTGCTGCGCTATTTTCAACGCTCCGGAAGTTTCCAGCGATCCTTGTAAAGCTCATATTGCGCCACAGGCATTTGTACCAGCAGCGGGTTTTTCTGAGGGTTCAACCACGTGAACAAGAGCTGGATATTCTGCGGGTCCATGGCGGTGCAGCCAGTAGTTGGGGTGCTGCTGGATTGCCAGATGTGCATGAAAATGCATGAGCCGCTATTGGCTGCTGCTGACGTGTTGTGTTCCACGACAATGCCTTGGTGATATAACTCGTCCTTGCGGTGCATTTGCTCTGAGCTGTTCCAGTCTTTGCTCACGGCTGAGCTGTCGACCAACGTGTTGTAGTGACTCGATTGGCTGTCATCCACACATTCTCGGGCGTCGGTGCTGACGGTGTAGGGCAGCCGGGTATTGGCCGTAGGTTCATACCCGAACGCGCTGCCGAAGGTAAATATGCCTGCAGGCGCCTTACCGTCGCCTTCACGTTTTACAGGTTGTTCGCCGAGGCCGATAGGCATGATGCCGCTGCCCCAGGCTAACCCGGTTTTACCCACCACAATGGGGAACGCGTCACCGACTTTCTGAAAGTCCTGGCCATTGCGCTCATAGCGCTGTGCCTTGCCTTGAGTGGCGTCCCAGTCGGAAGTGGTTACCACGACCAGTTGGCTACTGGTTTCGGGAATTTGTGCCAACGCCAAGTTTGAACACAGCAGTAGCAACAATGAGCAACTCTTGATGAGTGGGTTCATTAGTATGGATCCTTGACTGATAAGAGGAATAGCATTGCTGGGGGTATTGGTAGTTATCAATTTAAACGTGCGCGGATTAATACGGCGCACTAGAGCGATGTATATAAAATAGTTATTTCGTTATTTAGCGTGTTCGGATGAAATTATCAGTCACTGGGAAAGGCGGAAAATGCTTATTTGTTAGGCGATCATTCACTCTCGATATGTTGCAATTAGGGCGCATGCCGCGCACCTTAATTGACCTTGGCAACCCCCGGCGGGGCGGTGTGGTAAGGCATGAACAACCATCGCTAAGTATTTGGTTGCACTAAATGGGTGCCCCCTGTTCTTGCGAGATGTATTTAAAGTCAGGGGGCGATGTTATAGGCGGGTCGGATTTTATAAGGGGGCTATTGTTGGCAAGTTATCCATGCTTTCAAGGGTCACGCTCACGCCTAGAATGGCTAGTTGTTTGGCGAGCAGGGATATTTCTAATTGCAAGGATTCAGCGAAATGTTGCTGGAAGGGAGTTGGAGAGCGGTAAAGCGGTTTAACCAGACTGATCTGGAAGGGTAATGAAAAGGCAAGAGGACGAATATTGACACCTTGCCCCTGAAACATGATCGCGGTCAGGGGGTTGAGAATCGCAATACCCAGCCCCGCTTGCACCATCGAGCACACTGAAACGGCGCTGTGGGTTTCCACTTGGATAAATCGATCGATTCCCGCGTCCTTGAACATGACATCAAGCACTCTCCTGTAACGATCCCCCTTGCTAAAACTGACGAACGTTTGATCCCTGATATCTTCCAGCGACAGGACATGTTTCTCAAGCAAAGGGTGGCCATCAGGCAAGATGCATACTTCGTCCACGCTCATCAGCAGTTGCAACTCAGTGCCGGGCGGGGCTTCATCATGCTCTGTGAGTCCGGCATCGTGGCGCTGAAGTGTCAGTTGTTCCTCAAGCCAAGGCGACTCCAGGGGCGCTATCTCGACACTGACACCCGGATGGTTGGCTATCAGGTTTTTACAAACCTGAGGGAGCAGCGCATGAGAAAAGGCGGGAATACAGGCCACAGAAAATGCGCCCTGTGAAAAGCGACTCAGGCTCTCTGCGAACGAGACGATGCGGTCCAGGCCAATGAACGCGAGCTCTACCTCCTGGAACAAAACTACTGCCCGTGCCGTTGCGTGCAGGCGGCCACGCCCGCGCTCAAACAGTTCGAATCCTACGAGGTACTCCAGGCGCGCCAACTCCCGGCTGACGGTGGGTTGGCTGGTGTGCAGCATTTGAGCGGCGTTGGTGACACTTCCCGCCGTCATAATGGCGCGGAAAACTTCGATATGTCGCAAGTTGATCATAAAAGCGCTCTAAACCAGCGATATGCATTCGTAACCTTCAGAGGCAGGATACATTCCAACCTTTCACTACATCTCCCCAAAGTTTTGATATCTGCAAATCGCTCCGCAAATATCACTTTTCTGGGACCGAACTCGGCTATTGCTGTTGTGGTCCCGTGGTCACTGCTTTTCATAGTGGTTAATTTCTCTCTTCCAGTGCCAAGAGCTCCTCCACTCGCTGACGACGGCGGATCAGTACATCATCGGCCCCTTCGATCAGCACCTCTGCGATCAATGGGCGGGTGTTGTAGTTCGAAGACATCGAGGCACCATAAGCGCCGGTGTCGCGAATGGCGATGAGATCGCCCACTTTGCATTGGGGAAACAGTCGGGAGAGTACTGTTCCGTCCTCCGCTTGCGTGAAGACGTCACCTGCTTCACACAACGGCCCTGCAACCACGCTGGCTTGCAGGGGGCGCCCGGATGCATTTGCATCCAGCAATTCGATACCGTGATAACTGCCGTACATGGACGGGCGCATAAGCTCGTTGAAGCCTGCGTCGAGAAGTACGAAGTGATTGCTGCCGACCTGCTTGGTGGCGCGTACTTCACTCAAGAGGCAACCTGACTGAGCCACCAGATACCGGCCGGGCTCGATCTCCAGACGCAGCTTATTACCCAGAATGTGCTCGGCTTTCTGGCGCGCAGCATCCCACAGGCTGAAGTAGTGGCGAGTATCGAGTTCCGGTTCATCCGCGGTGTAAGGGACCGACAACCCGCCGCCTGCTGACAAGGCGCAGAGGGTTGCTTTTGCGTCTTTGACTTGCTGCACGAGATCGAGCATGGCTTTGCTGACGCTGGCCAGGTGCTCATAATCCACCCCGGACCCTATGTGCATGTGCAACCCGATTAATTGCAGGTTGTGCTTGCGGACAACCGATAGCGCCGCACCCAGATCGGTATGCCAGATGCCGTGCTTGCTGTGCTCGCCCCCTGTGTTGGTCTTCTTGCTGTGGCCATGGCCAAAGCCCGGGTTGATTCTCAGCCAGACTCTGTGCCCGGGTGCGATGGCGCCCAGTTGCTCGAGCATATCGATCGAACCGGCGTTAACTGGAATGGCATGCTCCACCACAGTGGCTAACGTCGCTTCATCGATAAGATCTGCGGTGAAAACGATGGCTTCTTCGTTGTCCTGACACGAATATCCTGCGGCCAGTGCTCTAAGGATTTCTCCTCGAGAAACCGCATCTACCTGGACACCTTGCTCGCGCATGAGCTTGAGGATGTTGATATTGGAGCAGGCCTTTTGTGCAAAACGAATGGTATCGAACTGGCGTAGATCATTGATGCGGTCACGAATGGTCTGGGCATCATAAACCCACAAGGGCGTGCCGAATTTTTCGGCCAGGTACTGAAGGCGCTTCACGGGTACGGTTTTCATAGGCCCAACTCAAGAAAAATAGTGTGTCTCAGATCCTGCTTCCCGATCCGGACTGAAAATAAGACTGGCGCGTATCGGGTGATTGGTTTTATCGGTGTTCGAGGGCGCCAAAGCGCTTTTCTGCCAACTTCGATAAGTAGAGAAGCGGGTAGCAGTAAGCGAAATAGAGCAGGGCGATCACGCAGTAAATGAACATCAGGTGTTGTGGCATGCGGACAATTAAAACTTCGCCCTGGCGCGTGAGTTCAGTGATGCCGATGATGGATAAAATCGCGGTGCTTTTGATGATATTGACATACACGCTTCCCAGCGGCGGCAGGGTCAGCGGGATGGCCTGCGGTAATACGACGTGAAACAGCGCCTGAAATTTGCTCATCCCGACTGATCGCGCCGCTTCAACCTGGCCATTGGGTACAGTCAGAATCGCGGAGGCCACGATTTCAGTCGCATAGCTCGACGTGTAGAGCGTCAACGATACGATGGCGGCGGTGTAGGCATCGAACTTGAATATCTCAAGCCCCGTAGCAGGCAGTACAAAATAGATGATGTAGACCTGCACCAGGTATGGGGTACCCCTGAACAGGTGCAAGTACAGGCCAATGATATTTTTGAAGAAAAACTTGCTCTGTGAGCGGATGACCCCTAACACGATCCCCAACAATACGCCGAGTGCAATGGAGATCAGGGATATCTGTACGGTCATCCACAGCCCTTTGAGCATGAATGGCAACAGCGCCTGTAGCACTGTTGCTTTGGTCATGATCCATTCCATGATTATTTGATCCCCTGCCGAGTTTGCCAGTTGGCGCCGCATTTTCGGCGCACCAGGTGAGAGAGCAGCAGCAGCAGTACATAGATGAACAGGTAGCATGCGGCAGTGGTCAGGTAACTCTCGGTCGCCACTACCGAGTCCGAAAACATGTACAGGCCAGCGCTCATTAACTCGGTTACCGCGATGATACTCAGCAGCGACGTATCCTTGATCAGGATGGCTGTCTGTCCTAATAGGGGGGGCGTAACGTTCGCCAGTGCCTGAGGCAGCACAACGTGGAACATCCGCTGAAATGGAGTCATGCCGACGGACATCGCACCTTCGAACTGGCCGCGGGGGATCGATTCGATACCGGCACGAATAATCTCTGCCATGTAGGGGGTCGTGTGGATCGTCAGTGCGATAAGGCCAGTCTGTAGTTCATTAATGTGTTTGCCGAACGCAAACAGAGCCGGAAGGCCGTAGTAAACCAGGTAGATCTGCAACAACAGCGGTGTGGCGCGGATAAACTGTATATACGCTGCCGCCGGCCGCCACAATAAACCGTTTTTGGACATGCGCATGAGTGCTACAAATATGCCAAAAAACACCGAAAGCAATAAACAGACTGATGCTATTTCAATGGTTGTCAGTACGCCGTTTAAGAATGTATCCCGGTATTTGTAGACGATGCCAAAGTTGAAACTATCCAGTGCAAAACTCATTGCGACGTAACCTCATCCAGCAAGCCGAACTCTTTTGTGCGCGGTAACAGCACGCAGCAGGCCGCCCGGTTGAAAGGACGGCCAGCTTCACCGCGCTCTAACGTTTACTTGTGGTCAGCTTCCCATGCCGTAGAGTTCCACCAGTAGTCGGTACGCTCTTTCAATCGTCCGTCGATTTCGATCAGGCGAATATAGTTATTGAGTGCCAACAGCAAGTGCACAGAGTCTGGGCGGGTGGCGAAGCTCAATGGCTCTTTCGTCATGGTTCCGTCGAGTACTTCCAGTTCAGGCGTGGCGTTAACGAAGGTTGCGATTTGCGCTCGGTCCGAGATGCCAGCATCCGCACGGCCGGAAACAACCGCCTGAACCGTCTGGGCGTTGCCACCGCCGAATTCCTTCAACTGTGCTTGAGGCAGGAATTTTTTAGCCGCATCCGCATAGCTGGAAGCCTGGGTCGCGCCCACGGTAATTTCAGGATTGTTGAGGGCTTGCCACGATTTGAAGTGCTTGTCTTTGTTGGCGAATGCCACTGTCTCCAGATAGAAGACGGGATTGGTGAAAAGCACCTGCATGTTGCGCTTTGCAGACGGTGTCATGTCAGCGGCGATAAGATCGGCCTTACCTGACGTCAGTGCTGGAATGAGGCCTTTCCAGTCGTAGTCCTGGATGACCAGTTTGACGCCCATGTCATCGGCGAACATACGGGCAATATCAATCGCCAGGCCAGCACGCTCACCGTTTTTATCAATAAAACTAACGGGAGGGCCCTGGGTTTGCACGGCGATTGTAAGTGTTCCATTTTTGTTGATGTCGTCCATGGCGTCGGCCTGTGCCAACATCGGCACGGTCGCTAATGCAGAAGCGACAAGAACATTTGCCAGAAAGCTTTTCAATAAGTACATCGCAATATGCCTTTCTTTAATTGTGATTAATCGGCAGTTTATTGGGGCGAGCTATCGTTCATCTCAGTGCGCCTTCCTCGGCGTCTTGTTTTCGTTGCGGCGGTTTACATGCACGGTGCTGCTGACACCCGGCCCAGGAAACTTGCAACCCGATCACTGGGGGCAGCGAAAAACCTGTCAGCTGGAGCCTCATCTACAATCTGTCCGGCCTCCATGAAAATCACCCGGTCGGCCACGTCGCGAGCAAAGCCCATTTCGTGAGTGACCACGACCATGGTCATCCCTTCGGCGGCGAGTTCCTTCATCAGTTGAAGTACTTCACCCACGGTTTCTGGATCCAGTGCTGATGTGGCTTCGTCGAACAACATGACCTTCGGGTTCATCGCCAACGAACGCGCAATTGCAATGCGCTGCTGCTGGCCCCCGGAAAGTTGATGCGGGTAGTTATTGGCACGATCCGGCAGTCCTACTTTTTGCAGTAACGTGCGTGCGATACCTTCGGCTTCTTCTTTCGATCGTTTCAGCACGATTGTTTGCGGGATGACAATATTTTGAAGCGCTGTTTTATGGGCGAACAAGTTGAAATTCTGGAACACCATGCCGACTTCTGCGCGCAATTTGTTAATGTCTGTTTTGCGATCGGTCAAACTGACGCCATCAATCCAGATCTGCCCAGAACTGATGGTGTTTAGCCCGTTAAGTGAACGCAGCAAGGTACTTTTCCCTGAACCACTCGGGCCGATGATGACGACCACTTCACCCCGGTTGATGTGATTGTCCACATTTCTAAGTGCAAACACTTCCTGGCGACCATTAATGCCGCTGAAGACTTTCGAAACCGATTCTATTTTTATAATGCATGACGACATGCGTTCATCAGCCATTTTAAGCCTCGTGTGTTTCCAGCAAATGTCCAGCAAACGCAACGACAGTAGGCCCCGTGAGAATGAGTTGCCCCATATCGTCTTGTTCGATTGTCAGGGCTCCCCCCGGCATATACACAGTCACAATACTGGACTGAATAAGCCCTTTCGCTCTGGCCGCGGCCACGGCGCAACATGCTCCGCTACCACAGGCCTGGGTAAGAATGCCCGGCCGCTCCCACACGGTCAGGCGCATGGCGGTTTCGCCAATGATCTGAGCAACGCCTATATTGGCGGACTCTGGCAGGAGTGGATCCTGTTGGGCCTGGGCGGCATAGCGTGGGATATCGATACTTTGTAAATCATCTACAAAGAACACCAGATGCGGGTTGCCGATATTCAAGGCAACTGCCTGTTGAAGCGGCCCGTGATTCATTCTGACATTCAGGGTGTCAGTGGCTTGTGCCAGTGGGATGGAATGCCATTCCAGATTGACTGTTCCCATCGCAACACTTATCTGACCTGAGGCTTCGTTGCGCCAGCATCGCAGGTTGCCACCGCCTGTTTCGATCAAAACCTGGTCTGCTTCACTTTCCTTTAAAAGAAGATCAGCAAGACAGCGCGTGGCATTGCCGCAAGTTTGCACTTCGCTACCATCGACGTTGTAAATTCGCATGCGAGCATACGCACCCAAGGTCGCAGCACTTAAGGTCGCAGGCTCAATAACGAGCAACTGATCCGCGCCAACACCTGCGTCAACGCTGCAGATTTGCGCAATGACGTCAGGCGGTGGGGCAAAGGATCGTTCACGGCCATCGACAATAATGAAATGGTTCTTCAGTCCGTGCATTTTTAGAAATGGACGTCCGAGCTTGAACATGTCAGACCAGACCGCCACGGGCAGATTTGCAGTCATCATGTAGAAATCTTATTTCACGGAAAGTTGATGTAGATGAAGCTATCAGCCACTGCAACATCCGGTAAATACTTATTTTGTCAGAGGTTATTCATTTCTGATATGCCATGATTCGTTGCGTTCTGCGCACCGTTAGTGACCACGAACAAGTTCAACAGGTTAACGCCGCGACGCAAAAGCATTTGATGATCACCGTGTTTACGCACTGCTATGGGGCTCAAGTTATTTTTTGCGCAGCAGATCTGATACTCGTATTCGGGCTAGTTAAATTGAGTAATTATTGATTCAGCATTTTCTGCACGGCTTTGCGTAAGGCCGATTGATTACACCGATAGGGCAAAGACGCAGTTGCGCATCCTTGATTTCATCGATGAGCATGTAGTTGGGCATAATGATCCGATAAATACGGGCAAGGCCTTAACCGGCCCATTGGGGGATAGTGACGTTATCGCACTGGTGATTTCCAGTGGTCTACGACACCCAAAGCAGTGTCTTGTGAATTCTGGTGGTGCAGTAGGGCAACGTTGAGAAGTCTAACGGTCATTGACAGCGGCCCAAAAAAAACGCCCCTCATCAAGGGGCGTTATAACTTGGCCTGCAACGAGCAGGCCTCGTTGGGACTCAGTATTAGTTGTTTGAACAACCGTTACCCATTACTCGGTATTCCATAACGTGTTGCTGACCTTGATGGTCCAAATAAGTCATATGTACTGGAACCACTTCACAGACATCTGGGACTGGGTCCATGTGAATCACTTTGGCGATGTCGAGGTGTGAGCTGTAGCTGTATTGCTCAACTGCTGGTTCATCGGCAAAAGCCATTTGACTGCCTACCATGATAAAAGAAGCGGCAATCAACGTTTTAAACAGTTTCATTTTAAATGTCCCAACGATGCAAACGATTTATGTCTTCAGTCGCAATCTGTAAGGCCGAAGGCTCTACGAAACGTGGGAGGGTGGTTTGCTTGGACCCTGCTGGTTCTGCGTTTCGTGGCTTTGTTTGGAAGCTGTGTTTAGTTTATGCCTCTGGGTTTTTTGATAAATCCCAAATACTGGAAAGCATTGTTGGAAGAACAGTAATAATCGGTGGCGGCGATACGGCTGGCTGTTGGCGTGGCTGAGTGCGAATAACGGCGTTTATAGTAAATCCGGCCATGACTTGGCCCTGGCTCGTGGCGGACCCCAGACGAGGCAAGGTCACGCTCAAGTCCGGGTGAATCGGCACGCGTCATTGGTCTGTGGTGGTTAAACAGATACAGCCGCTTGTGAGCGCTTCCAGAATTGTGCGAGGATCAGCTATGAATCAATTCATTCCAAGCAATCACCGTCATCATCACGGACCTCACTTAGGGTGCCGCGGTTGCTCACGCTCATCGAATGCTCAGAATTTTAAACATTCATTCTGACCAATCAATGAATCAAACCAAGGCGCCAATGGCGCCTTTTTTATTGCCTGTAAAATGGAGATCTATAAATGACCATGCTTCGCGGAACTCGAATAGTGACAGGGAAAGAAGCTGCAACCATGCGTGAGATAGAAGACAGATTTCGGAGCTACCTTCATCGATGCCGGGGCTGAGGAGGCCATAATTCCTGCATTGTGGGGCCAAGACACGTTTATTGAGAAAGCCGGTGGAAGTGAAGTCATTGGACAAATGTGGGCCTTTGATGACAAGGCCGGGCGTCCTTGTTGTCTCATCCCAGAAGCAACCGCGCTTTTTCAGGAGCGCAACAACGCACTTCTCGGGTCACGAGACGAAGCGATGTTTTTCTACGTGGCGCGATGTTATCGGTATGAGCGACCTCAAGCCGGTCGGTATCGCGAATTCACTCAACTGGGACTTGAAATTCTTAGTTCCACACCCGCGCAGGCATTGCAGCGTAGCCAAGCAATTTGCACCGGTTTTCTTGACTTGCTGGGACTGGAATATGAACTCAATCTCGCAGTGAAGCGTGGCCTGAGTTATTACCTTGAGGGGAATGGTTTTGAGGTGCGTTGCCCTGTGCTGGGGGCACAGCAGCAAGTTGTCGGCGGCGGAGCTTATCGCGAAGGTGCTGGTTTTGGTATCGGGCTTGAGCGACTGGTGCTTGTCTCTGAGATGGCTCGGAGCCTGTGATATTCAAGGCGCTTGCGGCAGGGAGCGCTTTCAAACAAAACAGGCTGAAATCGCCCGGGGCGAAACTGAGCAAAAAGGCGAACCAAGCAGGCCAGAAGCTGGCGGCCAATTGAGCAATGCAAGACTTCAAGTGTCGACCTGCCTGTCTTATCCGCAGGTGTGAGCTTGAATCAGGTTTGTGCAAACGCCAGCTTCAAATCTTCCATTAGGGCGAGCTGCGCCTCAGTAGGATTGCGCCCGCGATGGTTGGCTAAATGAAATTGCACATTGAACCCCAAAGTTTCCGCACCAAGCGGTTGCACAAAACCACGTGCCTGCCAGGGCTCGGCAATGTGGCGGGGCAGGTATCCGATGTGGGCGCCCGAGAGAATAAAGGTCAAGGTGCCTTCGATTTGTTCCGTACGCGCAGTGCTTTGACTCGGGAGAAAAGGTTCGGCCGGGACACTGAAGCGGTAAGGGTGATGGACTCCGTCGCATGCCTCCAATTGAGACTGGTCTGGGCTTTTCACGCCAAATAACGGGTGTCCCTTGGCGCAGTAAAGGCGTTGCTGCTCATCGAACAGGGGTTGGTAATTCAAGGCTTGTTGATGCCCCGAAAAATAGCCGATCGCCAGATGCAACTGGTCTTGAAGCAGGCGTCTCTCCAGCTCGGCCGGCATGGCGCTGATCAACTCTATCTGGACCGCTTGCCGGCGCTTGCGAAAGTTGCCGATGGCATTGGCTACCCGCTCAAGCACATGTGAATCCAGTGCTTCCGATAAACCGATGGACAATTCGCCCAGTAAGGTATCGGCCATGCCTTGGGATGGTTTGCCTCTACGCGTCCCGGCACAAGATCAAGGTGTGAAGGCAAGAAGTATCCCTTTTCATTGTTCTATTTCAGCAGGATACGTTGAACGTCTTTCTGCGGGCAGGTGAAAAGGTAGCTTCTGGCCACTCAGTTCGCGTCACAACGTACTCAAGGTCGCTAGCATTTGCTTGCGCACCCATAGGTGCGCGGCGGAGCTTGAATGCTGCTTATTGGATAACAAGCCAAGCGTGTAGCGCGGAGCTTCGAACGGTGCGGGAAGAACTACCAACGAAGCCGCACGGCTGAATGGAATGACTGCCCGGCGGGGCAGGGTGAAAAGGAAGTCCGTACTGGCGACTATGTATGGAGCAGCCAATACACTGGGCAGTTGCACCGCTAAATCGCGTCGAAAACAAGCAGAAGATTCAGATCAAGGCGGTGGAGAACGGAATGCATGAACTTCATTACAACCTGAGTAAATTGCAGTACCTGCATTCTGCGCTTTCTCTAACATAGCGTCTCTCGTCTCCCTCAAGCCACTCAACATCAGGAACTGAAATGTCCACGCTCAGCTTTCGTAATGCCGCACTGTCAGACGCTGCCCGCTGCTACCAAATCGAGTCTTGTGCATACGAAGGCGACGAAGCCGCTACTCAGGAGAAGATCACGACACGCATTGCTCAGTATCCGCATGGCTTTTTGATTATGGAAGATGCTGGTGAGGTCGTCGGTTTTATCAATAGCGGCTGCGCCCACGAGGTGGTGATGTCCGATGAGGCCTTCAAGGAACTGGTGGGGCATTCGGCCGAGGCGCCGAACGTGGTGATCATGTCAGTGGTGATTGATCCTGCGAAGCAGGGTAAGGGTTACTCAACACTGTTGATGCGCGAGTTTGTCCGAGGCATGAAAGCGCTGGATAAGAAGACCATCCACCTGATGTGTAAGGAGCACCATGTGGAGCTGTATGAGCGAATGGGCTATCGCTACGTTCAGCCCTCGCCTTCTAACCACGGTGGAATGTCCTGGCATGAGATGGTCATGGCGCTCTAGTACCAGAGTTGGGCGGCAAAGGTGTTCCATCACTTATTCATTTTGTGGGCTTTGCGAGGGCGCCGACACGTCGGGAAACCCGTTCCGTAATCCCTTCTATTTGAGTGCCTAAGAAGTGCGCTCGCCTCTTAAATATCTGCAATTTACGACACGGTAGTTGCCCTGATATCACGACGCTGAAATGGCATGATCCGCTTTGCGTTCTCTCCAATTCGGCGGCCAGCAGGCATGTGGTGTGCCAACGATTGCGCTGCCTGATTTGGTCAAGCCACAGTCCGAGGAGGCGAGCGCTAATTGAATGTCGTCGCGCGGATTTAGAGGTTGCTTGGTGGTGCGCGCTGTGGGCTCGGCTAGGCGTTGGGCGCCGTGGGGGTCAACGCGCGTCATTGCTGTGGCTTGCAGCTCTGACAAACCCAAGGTTCCGCAGAGTGGAACCATATTCGATTGCCCTCGTGCGCGACTCGCGGTTATCTGGCGGTGAGCGCGACCTGCCTTTGATGTGCCGCGAAATTACTGCGAATAAATAGAACGGGAATTCACCCGACCCAAGGAAATCGTCATGACTCGACATCAGCACATTTTTGCCTGGCTTAGCGATGTGGCCAGCGATCTGCACGCCACCCGCCAGGACATTCACGCCCATCCGGAACTCGGCTTCGAGGAAAACCGTACCTCGGCGCTGGTGGCCAGTTCACTTGCGCAGTGGGGGTACGAGGTGCACACCGGAATCGGCAAGACCGGCGTGGTCGGTGTTCTGCGCAACGGCAGCAGCACGCGCAAGCTCGGGCTGCGAGCAGACATGGACGCGCTGCCGATCATCGAGAATACCGGCGTTGCCTATAGCAGCCAGCATCAGGGTTGCATGCACGCCTGTGGGCATGACGGCCACACGGCAATGTTGTTGGGCGCGGCGCGTTATTTGGCGGCAACCCGTCAGTTCGACGGCACCCTGACTCTGATTTTCCAACCCGCCGAAGAAGGCCAGGGCGGCGCCGAAGCGATGCTCGCGGATGGTCTGCTGGAGCGTTTTCCGTGTGATGCGCTGTTCGGCATGCACAACATGCCGGGCTTGCCGGCAGGGCACTTGGGGTTTCGCGAAGGGCCAATGATGGCCTCGCAGGATCTGCTCACGGTCACCATTGAAGGCGTCGGTGGCCACGGCTCGATGCCGCATCTGGCTGTGGATCCGCTGGTCACTGCGGCCAGTGTGGTCATGGCCCTGCAAACCGTGGTCGCGCGCAACATCGATGCGCAGCAGGCAGCGGTGGTAACAGTCGGCGCGCTGCACGCCGGGGAGGCGGCCAACGTTATTCCGCAGCAGTCCATCCTGCGCCTGAGCCTGCGGGCCTTGAACGCTGAGGTGCGCCAGCTGACCCTCGAGCGTGTTCGCTCGATCATCGAAACCCAGGCCCAGAGTTTCGGTTGTACCGCACGCATCGAACATCGTCCGGCGTATCCAGTGCTGGTCAATCACGCTGCCGAAACCGAGTTCGCTCGCCAGGTCGGCGTTGACTTGCTGGGTGAGGAGGCGGTGGATGGCAATACACCCAAACTCATGGGGAGCGAAGACTTCGCCTGGATGCTGCAACGCTGCCCAGGCGCCTACCTGTTCATCGGCAACGGCGTGTCGCGGCCGATGGTGCACAACCCCGCTTACGACTTCAACGACGACATTCTGCTGACCGGTGCGGCGTACTGGGGCGCACTGACCGAGAGCTGGCTCAAGCCGGCCTGATTTTCTCGCTTTCAACTGCCGCTGAACCGGGCGCGCTATCGTGCCCGCCGTCGCCCAACAGGTTTCCGGAGAGTTCCCCATGCAGACTTCGAGCACTGGCGTTTCGCGTACCCGGCAGGTGGTTGCCGCCGTCATCGGTAACGCGTTGGAATGGTATGACTTCATCGTGTACGGCTTTCTGGCGAGCATCATCGCCCGGCAATTTTTCCCGTCCGAGGACGAATACGCATCCTTGCTGATGGCCCTGGCGACCTTCGGTGTCGGGTTTTTCATGCGCCCGGTGGGTGGCATTTTGTTGGGCATGTACTCGGATCGAAAAGGTCGCAAGGCGGCGATGCAGATGATCATCCGCCTGATGACCGTGTCCATCGCACTGATCGCGTTCGCGCCAAACTACGCCGCCATCGGCATGGGCGCGCCGCTGTTGATCGTGGTTGCGCGGATGCTCCAAGGTTTCGCCACCGGTGGCGAATACGCCAGCGCCACGGCATTCCTGGTGGAAAGTGCACCGGCGCACAGGAAGGGTTTGTATGGTTCCTGGCAACTGGTCGGGCAATGCCTGGCGGTATTCTGCGGGGCAGCGATGGTGGCGTTGATCACGCACCTGCTTTCCCCTGAGGCGCTGGACAGCTGGGGCTGGCGGATTCCGTTTGTGCTCGGTTTGTTGATCGGCCCGGTCGGGTTGTGGATTCGCAAGCACATGGAAGAACCGGAAGAGTTTCTCGAAGCGCGCAAACAGGCCAAAGGCGCGAGCCCGAGCCTGCTGCAAGTGATCCGCGAACATCGGCGCAGCATTCTGGTGTCGATGGGCCTGGCCTGTGGTGCGACCGTGTCGTTTTATGTAGTGCTGGTGAATATGCCGACCTTCGCCCACAAGAATCTCGGCCTGCCCCTGGATCAGGTGCTGCTGGTGCAGATGCTTGCTGTGGCGCTGATGACCGTGGTCATTCCGCTGTCCGGCGCGCTGTCGGATCGCCTTGGCCGACGCCCCGTGTTGATGGCCTTCACCCTGGCGTTTTTCCTGATGGTGTATCCGCTGTATGTATGGATTGCTGCGGCGCCGTCGATTGAGCGCCTGCTGGTGATGCAGCTGTTGTTATGCAGTGCCATCGGCGGTTTTTTCGGCCCGGCACCGACCGCGCTGGCCGAGCAGTTTCCAATCGAAGTGCGTTCCACCGGGGTTTCGGTGGCGTACAACGTTGCCGTCATGGTGTTCGGCGGTTTCGCCCCGCTGATCGTCACTTGGCTGAGCAATGTACTGGCAACACCGGTGGCGCCGTCGTTCTACGTGTTGTTCGCGTGCGTGCTGACGCTGCTGGGTACTTACTGCATGCAGGAAGCACCCCGGGCCAAGAGACCCGTCGAACTTAACCTGGGGGTGAAGCTTTGAGTGTCAATTCGATTGTTGAAATGGATGCCAATGCGTTGTCTTGTGCCATTCATGCGCGGCAGGTGTCGTGCCGAGAAGTGATGCAGGTCTATCTGGCGCAGATCGAGCGCTTCAATCCTCAGGTCAATGCGCTGGTGTCCCTGCGCCCGGCCGAGGAACTGCTGGCTGAAGCCGACACCTGCGACCGACAACTGCACCAGGGTCAGTCCCGTGGCTGGATGCACGGTATGCCGCAAGCGATCAAGGACCTGGCGGCCACCGCCGGTTTGCCCACCACCATGGGGTCGCCACTGTTCGCCGGGCAAGTCCCGCAACACGACGCCTTCAGCGTGGCGCGGGTTCGCGACTGCGGGGCGATCATCATCGGCAAGACCAACGTGCCGGAGTTCGGCCTCGGTTCCCAGACCTACAACCGCGTGTTCGGCACCACTACCAACGCCTACGACCCGTCGCTGATTGCTGGAGGCAGCAGCGGCGGGGCGGCGGTGGCGCTGGCATTGCGCATGTTGCCGGTGGCTGATGGCAGCGACATGATGGGTTCGCTGCGCAACCCGGCGGCTTTCAACAACGTCTTCGGGTTTCGCCCGTCCCGGGGCCGCGTGCCGTTTGGTCCGGGGCCGGAGGTATTCGTCCAGCAACTGGCCACCGAAGGGCCGATGGGCCGCACCGTCACGGATGTCGCCCGCTTGCTCGGAACCCAGGCCGGTTATGACCCGCGTGCGCCGTTGTCACTGACGCAAAATCCGGAGGTTTTCCACCAGTCGCTGCAACGGGATTTCAGCGATGTCCGACTGGGCTGGCTGGGCGACTACAACGGCTACCTGCCGATGGACCCAGGCGTAATGAACCTGTGCGAATCGGCGTTGCAGGACTTTGCGACACTGGGTTGCAAGGTCGAAGCCTGCCAGCCGGATTTTTCCATGGAGCGTCTGTGGCAGACCTGGCTGGTGCATCGCCACTGGTTGGTGCAAGGCAGCCTGGGTGGGCTGTATGCCGATCCGCAGAAACGCGAGCAGCTCAAACCCGAAGCTCAATGGGAAGTCGAAGGTGGGCTGCACCTGACGGCGGCGGATGTTTATCAGGCTTCAGTCAGTCGCAGCGAGTGGTATAGGGCCATGAACGAGTTGTTCGAACGTTACGATTTTCTGCTGTTGCCCACTGCCCAAGTGTTTCCTTTTGATGCACAAACCCCTTGGCCGCGCGTCGTTGGCGGGCAGGGCATGGACACCTACCACCGCTGGATGGAAGTGGTCATCGGGCCGACCCTGGCCGGTTTGCCGAGCATGAGCGTACCCGTAGGCTTCAACCCGGCCGGTTTGCCGATGGGCCTGCAAATCATTGGCCCGGCCCAGGCCGACCGCGCGGTGCTGCAACTGGCGTATGCCCATGAACAGCTGACGCAATGGGTCAAGCGTCGGCCGCCGGGTTGTCTGCAAGACGCGTGAGCACGGCGCACAGGCCTGAATCTTGCTGCATAAAGCGATCATCCATCCGGGTTATTCGATTCGGGTTTAGGGAGGTCGTACACATGGATAGCAAGACAGAAACCGGCAGCGTACGTTCCGTCGCGCGCGCCCTGGCGATCGTCGAGTTGCTGGGTGAGCATCAGGCTCTGGGCCTGGAAGAGTTGCACTACCTGACGAGCCTGCCCAAGGCCACGGTGTCGCGCATGTTGTTGACCTTGCAGGAGCAGGGTTGGATCTATCGCGGCTTGAGCGACCGGCGTTACCGCTTGTGCGCCAGGCGCCTGTTTGGCGACAGTCAGCAACGCTTCAAACGGCGTCTGGTCGAAAACACGGCGCCGTTGCTGCAGGCGTTGAGCGAGCGCACCGGGTTGGTGGCCGACCTGTCGTGCTTTGACGGCGAGCGGGTGGAGGTCCTGGAAAGCGCGATCCCCACGGTGTTGCGCAAGCGTTATCCGAACAACTGGCAGATCGTCGGCCAGCACGCCAGCCTGTTTCATTCGGCCATGGGTCGGGCTTGCCTCGGCGAGCTGGAGAGTCATGAAGTGGAGCGCCTGGCTGGCCGTGAACAACTGACCGACGAAACACTCTTCAACGCAACTGAACAGGTGTTGCACCAAGGCTTTGGTCAGCGTACCGAAGGCTATTGGGAATACCCGGTGCGCCTGCCGTTCCTGATTCGCGCGGTCGCTTTGCCGATCCATGCCGATGGCCGACTGGTCGGCAGTATGGCGCTGCAATGGCCGATGGATGAGGCGCCGGTAGAGCGGGTGCTGAGCCTGCACTTCAACAGCCTGGCCGCGACTATTGGCGATGTGCAGCAGGCGATGGCCTGAAAGCTGTTCAGAACACCCTGTAGAGGCGATCTCTTTCGTTCACGGGTTCCTTCTGGATTATCTGATGCAGCGCTCCCAAGGCTTGCCAGAAGGAGAAAGCAGTTTGGTTTTGCTCGCTTGGTCGCGCGTGGGATAAGGGTGAATTTATTTACCGAAGGTGACATTGATCCCGGCGAAGAGGGTGAATTGCGCAAGGCCCTCACCTTTTCGGTCCACGGTCCATTGGGGCTCCACAAAAGCGTTAAGAATATTGCTCCCGGATTTCCACGCCTTGCCAACGCCGAATCCGATGGGAATGTAATGGGTGTTGTTTTTTAGATCGAACGTCCAGGTGCCTGTGGAGCGCAGGTACCAGCCTTTGGGAAGATTGTGAATGATGAAGGGCTGGAACGTTGCGCTCTCCACATGCTGACGGTCGCTGTCACCTGCAAAGGAGCTTTGATATTGAACCAAGGCACCCAGAAGACCTCTGGGTGATGAATCTATTGCAACTGCTGCAAGGCCAGCCTGCCATTTGCCCGTACCCAATTCATCGTGAGCAGCTGTGGGCGCTGTAATTTGTGGCCCGATACCCAACTGAACGCCCTCTGTTTTCAACAGGAAGATATCGAACAGATTCAAGTCGCCTATGCCAGTGGAGTATCCGCCGTGAGGATCCGGGCGTGTACTGATAGGCAACGTGGCTCTCAGTAGTTGCGGTACTCCAATAAAATCGTTCGGGGCAACTGGCAACGTCCCACGCAGTAACGTGTCATTGGTATGGATATTAGTGTCGTATAGCTGGGGCGTGTAATAGTCCTGGATATTAAGACCGGGAGCTAGGTTCAAGGGATTATTACTTTTATTGGCGGTGTCCGCATTATCTGCAACGCTGGTTTGCATAAACGCAAGAGACAGAGCCACTGTCAGAATATTACGAAAATAAATTATTTCCATATTTAAGGATTCTCGTCCGATACTACTTTTCGAGCAAAGAGCTCCAAGGATGTACGAACGGTAGCAGCAAATGACTAAAGCACAATAAACCAGACGGGGATTGAACGTTTGTAGTCAGCTGTTGACTCTCCTGACAGATCAAAACATAGCGTTAAGCGCTTGAATTTTCAGTCTGCAGGACGCTGCCTAGGGCGTAAATCTGTATTGCTCGTCGCGGCTTGCGGCATCGGCGCAACCTTGGGTTCAGCGGGCATTAAGGGCGCAGACAGGTATCCTTACGCTGCAAAAAGAGCTGGCAGGCCGCAATCGATTAATTGCGGCATCTCAGTGAGTTATGCTCAGTGTCTGTCATGCCGTGTTCACTGAACTAACTTGATACTTGTGGCAGTAGGTTGATCGATAAGCTTGTTAGGGTTTGGGCTGACTGTATACGAAACTCGCTGTTCGGGGGAGAGTGCGTTATCGGCGACCGGGCCAGCAATCAATGTTCCGTCGCTGTCGTCGGGTAAAATAAAGCAAACGCCGTTTTTAATAACTTTTACAGTTCCTGTGGGCATTTTTTATACCTCAAGTTATCTTATGCCTGAGCGTTTATCGTGAGATGACTTGAGCTGAATCACAACTGAGAGAAATGACAGGTTGAGGTTCCGTCGATCGGGAAATACAAACAGCGAGCGGTTCTACGTTCAACACAGGGCTCAGCTGAGTTTGGGTGTTTTTTGTCTGGAAAAAACTGTGCCCATTTTGCTTGTGAAGGCAAGTTTGAAACCATCACTCGACCCATCAATGCCGACGTAAATGGGTTGGCAGAGACAGCTGTGGTAATCAAGCAATCATCGCCATCACAAGGCTCTCATCCTTGTTCCAGCGGGCGCCAATCATGTCGTCCCGCCCCTGTTGTTCAATGATTCTGCCGCCTTTGGAGAGCTCGTTCATAGGCCATTCCAAAGGGTGTTCAGCTACATCCAGGGCCGCAATAGTCTTGACAGATCTCCCTCATTTTATTTAAGGTCAATTTAATCAATAATAACCACACTAAATGAAAGTCATTTACACTTGGAGGACGTTGCAAACGTTAAGCCGTATATCACGTGCCTATCAAACATTCATGTTCACCTGGGTATGTGCTCAGGTCATAAAGTGTGGGTGTGCAGAAGCAAGGAAAACTGAACGCGTTTGTGAACGCAGTGTACTGGCAGGTTGGCGATGACTGTCGCATGAGTGGTTTTTCTGGTTGAAGTGGGTAGATAGTTAGTAAGTGGAAGGTCTGAAAAATATTAGGTCAATACTTGGAAATGGTGGCGATTATCATTTGCCTGGGTTGAACCTGTTTTTTGTCGTTGCTGATTTTAATGTCTAACGTGGTTTTGGATCGGCTTTTGCGTTAAAAATACAGTGCTTTAAGTGACTGGTTTCATTAAGGAAGGTGTATGCATTGCTGTAAGGCTAGAGCGTCAAAGTGTGAACTTTATGGGACGTGTGAGTGTGATGGATCAATTGAGTCTTCGCTGATTGAAATGCTAAAAGGGTTGAAGGCTGAAATAAGTGCTGCCAGTGACAGGCTTAAACTCGATGAACTTTATGGTAGGGCGTCAGGTTATATCGAGGCGTTGTATGATGCTGGACTGCTTGAGGGTAATGAAGCGGCTGATTATCTTGAGGGTGTTATTGCCCTGTATCGCCAGGTGGCTTTCTTTTTGGTTTAAGTTTTTAGTGGGTGCAAGGTGAATGTGTGAGCAAGGAAATTAAAAAAAATAATTTAAAGCCGGTGTGTTTTGTTGTGTGTTGTGTTTTTTTCTTTCTTGTTTTCAATTGGAATCAATCGTTGTGACTGCCTTGTCTTGGGGGCGGGCAAAGAGAGATTCATAAGTAAAAATGACGTTGTACTGGCTAAGTACTTTCGGTGCTGATTCTGGCAGAGTATCGTGAATTGCTCAGGGCAAGTTAACTGGCGATCATATCACCGCTGCGTCCTACGTCTTTTGCAAGAGCCCCGATAACGGGCCCGTACCCATTGACAATAATTGGCGCGAGAACCAAATCCGACCGTGGGCGTTGGGTCGCAAAAACTGGCTCTTTGCAGGTTCGCTGCGCAGCGGCAAACGGGCGGCGGCGATCATGAGCTTGATCCAGTCGGCGCGGCTCAACGGGCATGATCCGTATGCTTATCTCAAAGATGTGCTGACGCGGCTGCTACTGGGGTTGCCGGAGCAGCGGGTCGGCTCATCGCTAATGTGACGAGACGTACATAGATGGTGTGGACGGCGCAGGCAGTGCGTAAGTCGCCTTCATCCATTCGATCTCTGCCTGGGGCGTGCGCCCAAAGAAACGTTTGAATTCGCGGCTGAATTGCGAGGCGCTTTCGTAGCCTACATTGAACGCCGCCGTCGAAGCGGTCATAGCGTTGCGTAGCATCAGTAATCGCGCCTGGTGCAAGCGCGTCGACTTCAGGTATTGCATCGGCGACGAGTCCGTCACGCTGCGAAAGTGCAGATGAAAATTGGGCACGCTCATGCTCGCTTCTTGGGCAAGGGACACCACATCCAGGCGCTCCTGGTAGCAACTATGGATCTTGCGGATCGCACGAGTGACCTTACCAAAGTGACCCTGGCGATTGAGCGCGGCGCGCATCGAGCCCCCTTGCTCGCCGGTTAGGATGCGGTAGTAGATCTCCCGCACCAGCGACGGCCCAAGTATTTGCGCTTCGCCCGGACTGCTCATCGCCTCAAGAAAGCGTAGCGTCGAGGCGCGCAGCAAATCGTCCATTGGCGAGGCATACATGCCCTTGGGCTGGGCATCACTTGGCCCGAGAGCTTCATCCATTTGCAGTATCAAATCGCTGGCCATTTGTAAGTCGAGGCGCATGTAGACCGCCAGCATTGGCTGCGCCTCGCTGGCATCGGTCTCCATGGTGAAAGGAACTGGGACGGACACCACTAGATAGTGCTGGGCGTCATAAACGTATACGTCATCGCCCAGATAGCCACGTTTGCGCCCTTGGCACAGGATCACGATACCCGGGTCATACAGCACCGGAGTGCGAGTCAGTGGCCGATTCGAACGCAAAAAGCGGATATCCTCTAGCGCGCTGAGGTTGTAGCCCTCGACCGGCGCGAGGGTTTCCATCAAATGCACCATGCGCGAGGTGCGTGAGTCGGCCCGATTCATTGATGTCCCCTCTGCTGGCCGCTCAACCGTCGGTGGTAAGGGTCAGCGCTTCCCATTGATCAATCTCCCTGGCCGTGCGATTCAGCTTGTCACGGACCAGCCCCAGCGCGTCACTGCCCAATAATAAGTGTACCGGTGGTATCGGGCTGGCAATAACCTGCAGCATCGCTTGCGCCGCTTTTCGCGGGTCGCCAAGTTGTTTGCCGCTCTTTTCTTCCCGGGCCTTACGTACCGGGTCGAAACTGGCGTCATAGTCAGCAATGCTTCGTGGGGTGCGCTGCATCGAACGACCGGCCCAGTCAGTGCGAAACGAGCCAGGTGCCACGGCGGTCACGAAGATGTTGAAAGGTAGCAGTTCTTTGCTCAGCGTATCGGAGATACCTTCGAGAGCAAACTTGCTCCCGCAGTAGTACGCGATGCCCGGCATCGTGATGGTGCCGCCCATAGAAGTGATATTAAGAATATGACCCGTGCGACGCTTGCGAAAATAAGGCACGAAAGCTTTGGTCACCGCTACCGCGCCGAACACGTTGACGTCGAATTGGCGACGCATTTCCTCCAGCGGCGACTCTTCAAAGATGCCCTCATGACCGTAGCCGGCGTTGTTGACCAACACGTCGACTGGGCCGTGGGTTGCTTCAATAGCAGCTACTACGCTGTCGATCCGGGCGAAGTCAGTGATATCCAGAATCACCCCATGAGCATGATCCACGGAGAGCGCCTGAAAGGCGCGCAAGGCGGCTTCACTACGCACGGTACCTATGACACGGTGGCCCGCTGCAAGAGCTTCTTGCGCCAGCGCGTTGCCGAAGCCACTGCTCACCCCCGTGATGAATATAGTTTTTCTGCTGTTCATGGCGACTTCCAATAAGTAGGGACGAGGCCATGGTATCTATCGAAAACTCGGTCACCTATGCCGGTTTGTCTTAGAGCATTGCCTATTCCTATCAGAAGTTAAATGCCAAGAGACCAAATCAGAAATGGGTTACGGATGTGACGGAGTTTCGGGGCGGCGGGCAGAAACTTTACCTCTCACCGATACTTGATCTCTACAACGGCGAAATCATCGCTTTCAAGACAGCCAGGCGCCGTCGTCATGGAGGATGGAGGGATGAGTGTCCCCGCTGGCGCCTGAGAGGGCCTAATTCTGTTACTTACACCGTGTTAACCGACTAGGCCTGCGATCCTGTTCATGTGATTGGTTAGTCTGGTGGCATCAACGACAAGGGGCCTTGGCCAGACGCTTACGCAGGCCTAAGCGCTAAGCTTGCCTGAAGCCGTCATACACCATCATGCGTACCGCTTTGTAATGCGCTTGCTCAACGAGCTGTGAGCATTACAAAGCGGTGGCGATAATTAATAAGCGCTTAATTATGAGGTCTAAGCACCTTCGAACTTGAAGGCGGGTGCTGTTTTGAATTGACTCGATACTTCCCCTGAATAGATCGTGCTTTGATTGGGACCTAGATCCAGCTTCTTGACCACTCCTGTGGTTTTTGAAAAATCCAGTTTTTTGAGATCCACCCAAAAAGTGTTGGGCGTTATAGCCGATTCAAAAAAGTAGAGACCCTGCTTGTGATCAATCACCGAGCGCCAGCGCGTTGAAGATATATTTGGTTCCCCTGGTGTTGTGATGCCATAGGGTACAGACACGTTGCGAATAACACTGAACACACTGGCTAATGACAGGCGTGGATCCTGTGATTGAGGAACAGCGTTCACGTAGAAGGATGCACGAGCGAATCGATCAGCCGAACGATTGGTGCCAGGCAACATGACTGTTCCGCCAATGGATTGCCAGTAGGCGTTCATCGCCAGCTGGTCCGCGAAAGCAGGGGAGTTTGTCATCACTTGGTAAGTGCGATTGTGGTGAATGACTTGCTTGCCATCAATGTATTCAATGATAGCGCTATCACCAGAGGCATCCGACATTGATAGATGCAGTGTGGCGAGACGACTCTCGCCCGGCACCGCTGCAGTCACGACATTAAAAGGTTCAGTTTTCAGAACCTCTACGGCTTCAGTCACCGTGCTGAAATTATCAAGTACATACTGAGCCCATGCCGCAATACTCAAGCCGGGCTTGCCCTTTGTGAGGGGTGGGTATTCTGATTCAACGAGCCACAGTAAATTCGCAGAAAGCCCTGCTTCGTTTACGCCGTCTGTTGTTGAGATATCGTAACCGGTGGCAATGACACTGCCGTATTTGGACGTCCATTTAACGGAGTTTGTGCCCACTTCTCCATTGCGTTGCATACCTTGAGGGAAAACCCACAGGTTGGTCCCCACATCAGATTTCCAGTCCATGGACCGGGCGGTGATCACATTCTGATTGTCACCCAGGTAAACCAACCGTGTGCAGGCATGTGCCAGCTGTGCAGAAGTCAGTAGGCCTGTCAAAGCCAACGTCATAACTTTCAGATGCTGTTTTTTCATTCCCTTGCTCCTTTATCAGGCGTTAAAAACGTATGGACACACCCAGTACAGGCCCGCGCTGAGTGACATCGTATTTGAACGTCTTGCCTGTAAAATCCTTAGTTCGATAGTCTTGCGCCAACACACGATAACCCAGACGAATTAATGTCGGATGCTCCATCAGATATAGCCTGTACCCGAGATAAGCCTGCCCGTTATAAGTTTTTTTGGAGGACGTATCGAACCCTCCCGTGTCGACAGCGCCAGACAAGGTCCATCTATCATTTAAATCAACTTGGCTGCGCAGTCCCACAAAAGGGTCAGTCCAATGGGTTTTTTTATGGGTGCTGAAACCCAGAGAGTCCACATCGACCGTGGTGGTTAGTTTTGTCCAGCGTACCCCGAGCATGGGTTCCACGCGCCACGTTCGAGGTTCATTAAAAACGGTGGTTCCCCCCAATTCGTACTGGTAGGCACGGTAGTAAGCGCCCGCCGCGAAAGTTGTTTGCGTGATTTCGAGGCCAACTTTGCGGCCTAAGACTCTATCGGACTGGCTGGTCTTGGCGTAAACCCCATCGATGAAAAAACCGACTGTACGATTGGTGACTTCAACATTGCCCATGAAAACAGAGTCCAGATTATGAAGGATCTCGTTTGCACTGAGGTCTGCCTGGGTATGCACCCCACCGAGTTCTACGTTCCCCTTCATCGATGGCCCCCACGCAAATGGACTCACCAACACTAACCACTGGCTATTTTCAGGGTTTGAATCAAGTGACTTTTCACTGGCATTGGCCGTTTGCAAAACACTTAACAAGGTGAACGCTGACGCCATTACTTTAACTAATGACGCTATAGCGGTTGAGGGTGCTGACATTGATGAAGTCATCCTGACCAATACGCGATAAATAACAAACTCGATTTAGCCTAGACGATAGCGTCAACGGGTTCATGCTCCATTGCGATTTATTGGCGAACCCGTCACAGGATTTGCATTAGCCGGAGTAATGTTCAGAGGTTTTCCCCATTCGTGCGCCGGCTGTTGGCTCGCATTCAAGCCACGATAGGAATCAGCGGATCCGCTGCTGCCCACGCTGCTTCGCGACTGGCCGCTGGCGGGTATATCCAAACTGTGTTGATCTGCGTTTTGAGCGCCTTGGCTTCTGGGCCAGTCAATAAGACCTGACGATCCCAGCCCTCGGTATACACTGCTCCCCAGCCGCCCAGATCCAGACAAGTAACGTACTTGGGCTGACGGTACATAATCGGTTCTTCACCCAACATGTGTGCGGCGACGTTATGGCCTGCGTGGCGGCCCAAAACGATGGCATGCTGACAAGTCATCAATGCGTGGTTGCCAAGGTCATCGGTGGCGGCATAAGCAACATCGCCAGTCGCAAAAATATCCGGCTGACCCATTACTTGAAGGTTGCCGTCCACATGTAAGCGGCCAAGGGAGTCGCGCTCGCCAGGGATTTGGCCAGTTAATGAGCTGGCCCGTACTCCGGTTGTCCAGATTACGGTGTTGGCTTCAATGCGCTGGCCGTCACTGAGTGTCACGCCGTGCTCATCAACGGCCACCACGGTTGTCTGTAAGCGCCATTTTACGCCCAGCGCTTCGCAGGCCTGAGCAATCGACTGAGCGATTTCAGTGCCTAACGAGGCGCCAACTTTCGATCCACGGTCGACAATTATGACTTCGACTTCGGCGTTTTCACCCAAAACTGCACGCAGGCGAGCTGGCATTTCGGTCGCGGTTTCAATCCCGGTGAATCCACCACCCGCCACCACGACGGTATTGCGGGCTTTGCTCTCTGGCAAATCAACCAGGCGCAGGAGGTGTTGCTCCAGTCGCATGGCTTGCTCAATCTGGTCCACGTCAAAGGCGTATTGCGTAACACCCGGCGCATCGGGCAGCGCGAGCCGACTGCCAGTCGCCAGTACCAGCTTGTCGTAGGCAAGCGTCTTCATGGCCCCCAAAGCATCATGGTAAGCGACCGTTTTATGCTCAACATCAATGCGTTCAGCTGTGCCTGTGATGAAGTTGACGCCCACTGCATTCAATAGCTCGCCAATAGGCGCAAACAATTGATGTGCATTCGGCTCATAAAAACGGGGTCGTATGCGCAGCTCCGGCTGTGGCGCCAGCACACTCACTTCGACATCGTGACAGTCATGAAGGCTGAGTAACCGAGTGGCGCTTAACGCCGCCCACAATCCGCCAAAGCCCGCACCAAGAATCAAAATCTGCTTTTTCATGTGTTACTCCAGGCCGTAACCCGTGGATGTGTGAGGGCGCCTCGCATGGGGAGGACGCACGAGTTGCTGGCGCAAGGCAGTGGTGAAAAGCATTTGTCCTTCACGCCAATGAACGGCGACTATATTGGTCGTAGTTGTTCGGCGCAAGCGTTTTCCTGTGCTGCTGAGGTAGGGCGCCACGAAATTCGCACCTGATAAGGCGCAAGTGCGCGGCCAAATGGCCTTGAAGCGCTGATGGAAAATTTGATCCTTTTACGAATCGCAGCTAGTATTTGCGACTAAATTAGTCGGAGATTCCCATGTCCTTTTACAGCGCTGGGGTTGAGTACGGAATTCACTGCCTGATATTTCTGGTAGGGGATCGGGGCGAGAGTCGAGAGGCAAGCGTGCGAGACCTTGCTGAGTTGCAAGGGGTGCCGCTGGATTATCTGGCGAAGATATTCACAAAGCTGGCCAAGTCCACGCTCGTCGTTGCCACTGAAGGTGTTCGCGGGGGATTTAAATTGGCCCGGCCTGCCGACGAAATCAGCTTGTTGGACATCGTCAATGCCATCGACGGGCAGAAGATGATTTTTGACTGCAAGGAAATTCGCGGTCGCTGTGCACTGTTCGAGGGGGCTGCGCCTGATTGGGCGCTAGAGGGGCATTGCTCGGTTCACGCGGCCATGTTGACCGCGCAAAAACGCATGGAAGAAGCCTTGGCCCAACAAACGATTCTGGATCTGGCCAGAAAGGTTGGGCGCAAATCACCCTCTGATTTTCCAGCTCAAGTGGATCAGTGGATTAGCCAGCGCCGAGAGAAGAAAGTCAGCGCTCAGGCTTCCAGCGGCCGACATATCCCGCTATGCGATGTCACGGACTGAGCCTTTACGGACAGGGATTTTTTCATTTGCTTGGCGGGCAGAGCGCATCAGTGGAGTGTTTTCACCCGACGATGTTCGCCAATCCTGATTCTATCCAGTGCTCGATTCAACGCATCCAGGGCGTCGAGCAACGCTTTAGCCTCAGCTTCTCTGCCGTCCCCCCAAAGGCGCTCTGCCATCGTGTTCAAGGCCTGGATTGATCGTTCTATATCCGCAGCTGTCGCGGGACCAGACTTTTCAGGTGGTTGTTTCGGCATGGTCAAAACGTCTTGTCCGAGATGTTAGAGATGTTCATAAATCGCCACCGCGTTACATGGCACTCATTGATTATTGGCCACATGCTATCGCAGTGGGCGCAGATGCTCTTGGGGTTTTTCGTGTTGATGCCTGCAGGCATTGAATATTGAATGCCAGAGTGACTCGATGGGTCACCAGGGGGCTCGCAAAAAACGGGTGCCCCCAAGGCGACTGGTCTGGGCCGGCCCAGCAGGGACGTTCAGCGCCTGAAGGCCCAGCCTCAGAAGGCTAATCTCAAGCCTTGGCTATTTCCGGCGTCAGCAACCATTCAGCACTGTCATTCCAGACGTCCATGTGGGTGATTTTGCCTTCACGCACTTCAAAGCGATCCAGATAGCGGTTGCCAGAGAAGCTACGGCCATCCGACCACTCGCCGTACAGCGTTCCGTTGGAATACACCACAGTGTGGTCGCCGCGGTCCATCCAGTCGAAATTCCCCAAGGCTTTTTTGACCCAGGCGTAGCGTGAGCCATTGAACGCAGTGATGGCCTGAGGGTCGGGCATGGATCGTCCGCCGGTGAACGTGATTTTCACGTTGTCACTCATGAAGGTCGCTGCTCGAACGGGATCCGGGGCCATGGAAGCCTCAAGAAAGTTGCTAACAATTTCTACATCTTTATTGATTTCTGGCATGGCTATTACTCCTGATGGGGTAGGGGAGGCCTTCATGAAAATGCCTCGGTATAGTGCGGTCTGCCTTCAAATGGCGCGTAAAAAGACAGAAATTGCCGCAAACACTGTTGTTTAAAGCCTGGCGGTGACTGGCATCCTACTTGCTAGCAATAATTATGCAACTGCTAGCAATCATGAGGATTAACCATGGCAATCCGGCTTTTAAACCTGCAGCGTCTGCTGTTTCCCGTGGCTGCGGCAGTCACGCTCAACCTGGCGATGTTCAGTGGCGCGCAAGCGGCTGAGCCGCCGATCAAAGTCGGTCTGGTGGCAGCACTGTCCGGTCAGTCGGCCAAATCCGGTGAGGCCCTGACACGGGGTTTGACCATGGCCATCAATGAGGTCAACGCCAGTGGCGGCGTGCTCGGACGTCCGTTGGAACTGGTGCGCCGCGATGACGAAAGTAACCCGTCCAAAGGCATGCTCGCTGCACGCGAACTGATCCAGCGCGAAAAAGTCGCGGTTCTGTTCGGTGGCCTTGATACGCCGGTTTCGCTGGCCATCGTGCCGCTGGCTAATCAGATGAAAGTGCCGTTCATGGGCATTTGGGCTGCGGGTACGAAAATTACCGAGAACGGCGCTGCCGATAATTACGTGTTCCGGGTTTCAGCTGTAGATGAGCGGGTGGATGAGGCGCTGGTGAAATACGGCGTCGATAACGGCATGAAGAAGCCGGGGATGATTCTGATCAATAACCCTTGGGGCGAGTCCAACGAGGCGGGCTTCAAGCGCGCACTGGACAAACGTGGCCTGAGCAATGCCGGTGTCGAGCGGATCCAGGACAGCGACCTTGATGTGGTACCGCAATTGACCCGGTTGAAAAACGCCGGGGCCGATACCTTGCTGATGGTCGGTAACGTCGGGCCTTCGGCCCAAGTCGTCAAATCACTGGATCGAATGGGCTGGGATGTACCCGTGGTCTCGCACTGGGGGCCGGCCGGCGGTCGTTTTGGCGAGCTGGCGGGGCCGAACGCCTCTCGCGTGCATTTCATTCAAACCTACGTCTTCACCGAGCACAACGGTGCCAAGGGCGATGCTCTGCTGGCCGCGCTGAAAACGGCCTACCCACAGATCAAGACGCTGGCGGATGTCACGCCGGCTGTAGGCATTGCCAACGCGTATGACGCCCTGCATCTCACGGCTCAAGCCATAGAAAAAGCCGGCAGTACTGACGGTAAGGCCATACGCGACGGGTATTACGCGATCAACGAGTACGACGGTTTGATCAAGCACTACAAGCAACCGTTTAGCGCATCCGTCCATGACGCGCTGGGGCCTGATGACTATCAGTTCACTCACGTGGTCAACGACCAGATAGTGCCGCTCAAGCCTGAGGAGTAAGCCATGCTCACCGCCGCCATTGTTACAGGCCTTGGCCTGGGCAGCATGTACGCGTTGCTGGCGTTGGGGTTTCACCTGACTTACGTCGTTTCGCGCACCGTCAACTTTGCCCAGGGCAGTGCCATGATGGTCGGCGCCGTGCTGGGTTACACCTTTTGCATAACGTGGGGCTGGTCATTGTGGTTGGCCTTGCCGCTGACCCTGTTGCTCTGTGCCTTGTATGGCTTGGTGATTGAACGCTGGCTGGTTCGACCCTTTCATAGTCGCGGGTCGCAGGCGTGGCTGATGGCAACGGTGGCGGGCGGCATTTTGGTGGATAACCTGGCGCTCTTTACCTTCGGCAAGGAGCCACGCCAATTTGAAAGCAGCCTGCTGAATCTGAATGTCGATGTGTTTGGCAGCAGCGTTGGCGCACTGCAAGTACTGATCCCCTTGGTCGGTGCCGCGATTGCCCTGGCGCTGTATCTGGTCAGGCGCTACACACGGCTGGGCAAAGTGCTTGAAGCCTGCGTGCAAAACCCCCGCGCGGCGATGTTGATGGGGATCAACGTCAACCGTGTAGTCGCCATCGCCTTTGCAGTCTCCACCGTATTCGCCGGGGTGGCGGGTTTGCTGATTGCGCCGTTGTTCAGCGTGAACGCAGAAATGGGCATGCTGTTCGGCCTCAAAGCGTTTGCAGTGGCCATTCTGGGAGGCATCAGCAGCGCGGGCGGTGTGTTCGCCGCAGGGCTGTTGTTTGGTCTGACTGAAGCGCTCATTACGTTGTATTTCGGATCCGCATTCACTCAGATATTGACGTTTTCTTTGGTCATCCTTGCGCTGGCTATTCGTCCCAATGGTCTGTTCGGCAGTCAAGCAGTGGTGAAAGTATGAAAGAGCTCAACACCCTGGCGGCTCCTGTCTTTCTTGCACTGCTTACCGTTGCCTGTTGCGTGATGGCGTTCACGCTGGACAGCTACTCACTGCTGGTTTTCACCCTGTGCGCTCTGGTGACGGTGGTCGGTGTGGGTCTCAATGTCTTGATTGGCTTGAGTGGCCAGATTTCCTTCGGTCATATCGCTTTTTACGCGATTGGGGCCTATATCACGGCCTTACTGACCCTGGCGGGCTGGCCGCTGTGGTTAGCCCTGCCAATTGCGGGTGCGGTTGCAGGGCTGGTTGGTGCGCTGCTGGCGATTCCCGCCCTTCGGGTCAGCGGCCCGTACCTGGCGATGATCACCATTGCCTTTGCCTTTGTGGTTCATCACGGTTTGATTGAGTGGCGGGACGTGACAGGTGGCTCCAACGGTCTGATGGGCATCCCGCTGCCGGAAGTTGCCGGTCTTGATCCCGCCGTGTTGCTGGCACTGCTGGCTACGGCGCTGATGATCGGTGCGCTGCTGTTTTATCAGCGCCTGTACCGCAGCAGTTGGGGCAAGGCGATGCGGGCCGTTAAAGCCTCGGAAATTGCTGCCCGTTCACTGGGTTTCAATCCGGTGATCAGTAAAACCCTGGCGTTTGCCTTGTCTGCCGCATTGACCGGGTTGGCGGGCGGCTTGCTCGCGCCCTTGCTGATGTTCATCAATCCTGAGTCGTTTCCTTTCTCTCAGTCCATTTTGTTTGTGCTGGCGGTGATCGTGGGAGGCAGCGGCATGCTGTTCGGGCCGCTCATTGGCGCACTGCTGATTGTGCTGGTACCGGAACTGCTGTCGGATTTTGCCGAATACCGCCTGCTGATGTTTTCCGTGCTTTTGCTATTAGTGCTTTGGGGCGCACCCAACGGCCTGCTGGGTGCCGTCGCTCGACGCTGGATCAAACCGACCCGGTTGCTGGCGCCCACACACATCAATCAGGAGCGCATCGCCGCTCACTTGCGTAGTCGTGGCGTGTCCTCAGGCTTGCGGGTCACTGACATAGGTATTCGCTTCGGCGGTGTGCAGGCTGCGCAACACGTCAGTCTGTTTGCGCCTGCCGGTAGCATTACCAGCATCATTGGCCCGAACGGTGCGGGTAAAACCACGGTTCTCAATATGATCAGCGGTTTTTATGCCCCGGACAGCGGCCAGATTGAACTGCAACAGCCGCTGGCGGGTTTGTCGTCCTGGAAAAGTGCCCGAGCTGGCATCGCCCGTACGTATCAGACCACCTTGCTGTTCGGTGAGATGACGGTCCTGGATAACCTTCTGGTTGCGATGCAGAAGGGGCGTCTGGGCCTGCCGTTCAGTCTTGCGACGGATGAGCAGCGAAGTCTGGCGCTGGATTTGCTGGCATTGGTGGGGTATCGCGGCGAAGTCAATATTGCGGCTGAGGATCTGCCCCATGTGGATCGCCGGCTGGTGGAAATTGCCCGCGCATTGGCCACGGCCCCAGCCGTTTTGCTACTCGACGAACCGGCAGCGGGGCTGAGCCGTCGCGATACCGATGCGCTGGCCGTGCTGCTGCGCAAACTGGCGGGCTTTGGTCTGACGGTGATTTTGGTCGAGCACGACATGGCGCTGGTGATGTCGGTGTCTGAGTCTTTGTTGGTACTCGACGCCGGCAAGCCTATTGCGTCGGGTTCGCCTGCAGCAATTCGTCAAAATCCGCAGGTCATCGCGGCGTATCTGGGCGGTACCGAGTATCAGGCCACGCCTCGTGAGCAGCTGTGGGATGGCAGCCGCGATGCGCGTCTGTACGTTAAGGATCTGGTCATCGACTATGGTGCGGCGGCGGTGGTGGACAAGGTCAACCTGCTGGTCAATCCCGGCGAACTGGTGGCCATTCTCGGCGCAAACGGCGCGGGTAAATCGAGCATCCTGCAGTGTCTGGCAGGCCTGCATCGCGCCAGCAGCGGCAGCATCCTGCTGGACAACGAAAACATCGAGCAGGCCGACGCCAGCACAGTAGCGGCCAAGGGGCTGGCGCTGGTCCCGGAAGGTCGTCAGGTATTCCCGTATCTGAGCGTGCGCGATAACTTGTTGCTCGGCGGGTATTCACGGCGCGAAACCTTCGATGCCGACGCTGAAATCGAGGCCATCCTCAAGCGCTTCCCGCGGCTTCGCGACCGTATCAACAACCCGGCCGGGCTGCTTTCTGGAGGTGAACAACAGATGGTTGCGGTGGGCCGCGGCCTGATGGCCAAGCCAAAAATCCTGCTACTGGATGAACCCTCTCTGGGCTTGTCGCCTGCCATGATCGGTGAGCTGTATGACGCACTGGCCGTACTGCGTGACGAAGGTGTGACCATACTGCTGGTGGACCAAATGGCCAACCTGGCACTTCAAGTGGCGGACCGTGCGTATGTGCTGGACACCGGCACTATTGTCAAAGCCGCCAGCTGTGCCGCGCTGCGCGATGATAAAGCGCTGGCTGCTGCTTATCTGGGTGAAGGGGCCATTGCATGAACGCGTTGAAAATCATTAATGCACGGTTGGGAAGCGATAACCGCGAGGCTGAGCTGTATGTCGAGAACGGTCACTTCGTTGCCCGCTTCAGTGCCCACGTAAACCATTGGCAAACCCTGGACTTGCGTGGCCAGCTCTTGATGCCGGGCCTGGTCGAAACCCACATTCATCTGGACAAGGCCTGCATCATGCATCGCTGTCATCTGCATGAAGGCACGTTGGCCGAAGCGGTGGCTCAAACCCGAGCAGCGAAAGCCGAGTTTACCGAGGACGATGTGTACCGGCGCGGTGCTCAAGTCCTCGACAAAGCAATCGTTCAAGGCACCACGCACATGCGTACCCATGTTGAGCTGGACCCGCAGGTTGGCTTGACCGGCTTCAATGCCGTGCGCCGTTTGCAAGCCGATTATGCCTGGGCCATCAGCCTGGAAATCTGTGTATTTCCCCAAGAGGGGTTGCTGAATAATCCGGGTACTGAGGCGCTGTTGTGCCAGGCACTGGACAGTGGCGCAACCGTACTCGGTGGCTGCCCCTACATGGACAGTGACCCGAACGGGCAGATCCAGCGCTTGTTCGAGCTGGCGGTGCGCTATGACTGTGACCTGGATTTTCATCTGGATTTCGACCTCAACCCCGAAGGCATGACCGTCATGGAAGTGGCTCGCTGTACGCAGGAGTACGGCTGGGGATCGCGCGTCACCATCGGCCACGCGACCAAGTTATCAGCCTTGCCCATAGAGCCACTGACGGCGCTGGGCCTGCACCTGGCGAAAGTGGGCGTGCAGGTGACCTGCCTGCCCAGTACCGATTTGTTCTTGATGGGTCGTGAGGCGTTCCACAACAAACCCAGAGGGCTGGCGCCACTGGCACACTTGAGCGCGTGCGGTGTGACCTGTTCGGTCTCCACCAACAACATTGGCAACCCGTTTACGCCCTATGGTGATGCTTCATTGGTCCGTCAGGCCAATCTGTTCGCCAACGTCAGTCAAATGGGTACGCCGGCGCAGTTGCTGCAATGCCTGGCGTGGGTGTCAAGCGAGGCCGCCCGTATGTTGCGGTTGGCCGATTACGGCCTGCTGCCCGGCTGTCGCGCCGATTTCATCGTGTTCGACGCGCCTTCGCCCGCGGCGGTCATTGCCGAAATAAGCGCACCGTTGATGGGCTTCAAAGGCGGTAGGCAGACGTTCAGTCGCCCGGCGGGGCAACTGATGAAACCGACGCCAGCAGGTTAATCAGTCAGCGCCTGCTTGAGGTTGAACTCTTCAGGCGCACTTTCTTCCAGTGCTAACTGGCTTTCAAGTTCCTCAAGGTGTTCGAGCATGACCGCTACGGCTTTTGCGTGATCGCCGTTCTCCAGTGCGGTAATGATCTCCTGATGCTCATCTGAAGCACAGGAGGGCACATCATTACGTTGATACAGCGCCACGATCAATGAACTGCGAACCATCAGATTGGCCAGGATGTCACTGAGCACGGCATTACCACTGATCTCGCCCAGCAGCAGGTGAAACTCGCTCAGTTCGCGGACGATGGCACGTCGATCTGTGTCGCTCGTGGCTTTGCGTTCGTTGTTCATGTGACTGGCGATGCGCTGGCGATGTTTACGCATGGCTGCAGGGGTGATGGCTTCGACGATTGCCCGCTCAATCGCTCGGCGGGCGCTGAAAATATCGCGTGCTTCCTTTGCCGTCGGTTGGGCCACCATGGCGCCGCGATTGGCTTCGATGGTGACCACTTTTTGCATCGCCAGACGCTGTAACGCTACTTGCACGTGATTGCGGTTGGCGTGCAGGGTCTCGACAATCTGCGCTTCGATCAACCGTGTGCCAGGCGGCAGGCGATGCTGGGCGATCGCCTTGAATAGCGCATCAACGATACGTTGCACCTCAAGCTGTTTGGCGGTGACAGTGTTCAAGCCCATCCTTTCCTCTGTTGTCCAGACGCCTCATGCCGCACCACAAACCTGTGGAGGGTGGACGATCGGCGGCATTATCCGCCAGCAGCCAGAGCCCGGCAAATGCCTGCTTCCAGCGATCAGTGTGGCTGAGCGAGGGCTGTGCCTTCACCCCGCGGGTCATGCATGGCGCTGCGTTGGTTATTGGCATCAATGGCGATGATCCCGGCGTGGCCGGTCATCGGGCTGAGGGCAGGGATGATTTCCACCTCATGGCCCAGCGTTGCAAGGCCTTCAATGGTCGAGGCGCCCATGTCGCTTTCCAGTTTCAGATTGTCAGTGCTGTCGAAAAAGCTGCGGCCCAGCAGAAAACGCGGGGTTTGCAGGGCCCGATCAATGGGTTGCTGGTAGTCGATCAACTGGGTCGCCAGCACCATCT
Organism: Pseudomonas sp. TMW22091; assembly: GCF_022496705.1. Lineage (NCBI taxonomy): Bacteria > Pseudomonadati > Pseudomonadota > Gammaproteobacteria > Pseudomonadales > Pseudomonadaceae > Pseudomonas > Pseudomonas sp. TMW22091. The sequence continues at coordinate 125,985 of NZ_SCFI01000003.1, read as the reverse complement.
GGGTTTGCGGTTGACCATCGCCCCCTTGGGTGCCGAAGAACCAGCGTCGGCCATCATCTGCCAGGTAGCAGGACGGGTTGAGGGTATGGGCCGGACGCTTGCCCGGTGCCCAGGCGTTAACGTGCTCCGAGTTGGGGTTGAACCCGGCTGCGCGGTTCTGCCACAGCACGCCGGTGTCACCGAGAATGCAGCCTGATCCAAAGTCATGAAACAGACTTTGGATCAGGCAGGCCGTGCGGCCCTGGGCATCCGTCGCAGCCATCCATACCGTATCGGCGGGGCGGCCCGGCTCGTTCCACGGTGCAGCCTGCTGGTCATCGATGGCGTCGGCATAGGCTTGAGTCTGCGGGTTCTCCAGAGTGGCCGCAAAATTCCAGGGCCTGCTCAGTGGATCGCACAACTGAGCATTGCGCCGCAACAGCCCTTGCTTGATGGCTTCGACCAGCGAGTGATAGTAGCGCGCGCTGCCGTTGTCGATGTGCGCAAGCGGTTTGTGTTGCAGCGCGGCCATGGCTTGCAACGTGTATAAGCCCTGGCTGGGTGGCGCGACATTGTAGAGTCGGCCTTCGCGGTAACGTACCGAAAGGGGAGCGACTTCGAGCGCGCGGGTCGCGGCCAGATCAGCAGCGGTCAAACCGCAACCGAGGCGATCAAAAGCGGCCCCGAAAGCCTGGGCCAGTTCGCCGTGGTAAAAATCGTCGACGCCGTTTTTCGCCAGATGCTGCAGGGTATTGGCCAGCTCTGGCTGGCGCAGGGTGTCGCCTTCGCGCAGCCAGCGCCCTTCGGTCTTGCACAGACGATGCAGGTCCGGTAATTGCTCAATCAGTGGCTGGCGCAGGGTTTGCCAGAACAGCTGCGATTGCGAAACCTTGGCGCCTGCCTGCGCCACGTACGCGGCGTCGGTTAACAGATCGGCCCAGCCCAGTCTGGAGCCCCACTCATGGCGACTGATGTTCGCTGCGCTCTTCCAACTCGCCATTGCGCCCGCCGTGCTGGCAACCGAAGCTGGCCCGCGCAAGGTGATGGTTGCACCCTCAGGCAAACACTGCCCGGCCTGACCAATCCCCACGATGGTGCGCACCTTGCTGTCGTGGAGCATCCATAGGGCATCGCCGCCCAAGCCGGTCATGTGCGGGAAAACCGCTGCAAGCATGGCGCTGGCTGCCAGCATCGCGTCGATGGCTGTTCCGCCCGCGTCGAGAATTCGCATGCCTGCGGCGCTTGCATCAGCATGGGGGGTACAGATCACGGCACGACTGGAGGTAGCGATCATGGTTAAAGACTCACTCTTTGCTAGCTATCGGTATGTTGATTGTTAGCAGAGCAAGATGTGTGCCTTTCAGGTGTGGCAGTCTTAGGCAGAGGAATTGCTATACCTGAGAAACAGGTGAGGAGCCTGCACCTTGATGTCTGTGCAACCGGCCGAGCGCCTTGCCATTCGGGAGAGGGGTTTGCAGATCTTGCACCAGGCAGTAACCACAGTTGCGCACGGACCTGAATAGGCGTTCGCCAAAGGCATCTTTGAATTTAAGTTGCAGGCGGCTCAAGCACATCTCCAGGCCGCTATAACGGTGTATGTCTTTGTCGATACCCAGAATGAGCTGCTGTTTACTGCAAATTCTTGAGTGGCTGTGCATCAGCGTTTTGATCAGCAGGGATTCGGTCGAGGTCAGGTGAATGCAGATGTGCGTTGTACGCAGTTCTCGGGCGGTAAAATCGAATACCCAATGTTCAGGTCGTGTGCTTAATGCGGTGTCCATATTTCAGCGCTTCCCTGCGTGAAGAGTTATTGGGTGAAGACCTGTACCGTGAATGACGGCATCAGGCGTGCTTAGTGTCAGTACACGCTTGAGCGGCGCAGTCGATAGCCAAAACTGCGAACACTGGAGATCAGTTTGAGCTGATGCGCGTTTTTTATCTTTGTCCGGAGTCGACTGATGGCTTTCTCCAGGGCTCTAGGGTCGTAAAAGACAATGGTCGCGGCCAGCGCTTTTACGAGGTGTTCATAACTCATGACCTGATGCGGTGCGCGCAGCAAGGTGTCGAGAATCATCATCTCGGTGTGTGTGAGTTCGAGTGTGCGGGTGGCGCTGCACAAGCGTAACTTCGTGCGGTCAAGCCTTAGCTGAACAGGGGCGTAGTTCCAGCGAGACTCGTTAAGTGCGCGTACTAATAAGCGTGTTTTATCCTGTTCATTACCCGGTAACTTTATGCAGTAATCGGCGCCGGCAATATGATAGTCAACGTTTGATAACGTACCGGGATGCGTCACCAAAACAAAGATGCAGGCCCGTTGATTGACTGTGCGAACCTGTTTGATTATTTCAAGACTGTCGTCCAGGTGACTGGCTATACCCGCTTCGATAAAAACAGCTTTGACGCTGTTCAAATCATAGTCCATGTCCTTTGTTTTATTAAACGTGCCCAGCGGCATAGTGTCTGGGCTGATAACTGTTCTCAGGTGATTCAGCAGCGCTTCGTTTTGCACGAAACTGATCGCCGAGGGGGGGAATATGTCAGTTCGGTATATTGAAAAAAGCATACGTCCCACCTCACCTACCGAGGGGCGGCCTTTTTAGGCATTACCGCCTGCGCTAAATTCATGAATGACGAGAGTGTAATGTCATATTTCATGACTGAACAGGGATGTTGCTGTTTGTCGTGCGGGCCCAGTGTTTATAGTTGTTATGAGCGCCCGTATTTATCCTCTAAGCGGACGATGTCATCTTCACCCAAGTATGAACCCGATTGAACTTCAATGAGCTCCAGAGGGTTGAGGCCCGGGTTTTCCAGTGCATGCACCTGTCCAATCGGTATATAGGTCGATTGGTTCTCGCCAATAAGGTAGGTTCGCTCGCCATTGGTCACTCGGGCTGTACCGCTGACCACGATCCAGTGTTCGGCCCGGTGCCGGTGCATTTGCACAGACAGTTTGGCACCCGGTTTTACGGTAATGCGCTTGACCTGATAGTGATGCCCATTGGCCACGCATTCATAGATCCCCCAAGGGCGGTACACGGTGCGCTGGTTCAAGTGCTCGGTGCGTGAACTGCTTTTGAGTTGCTCGACGATGTGCTTCACCTCTTGCACATTATTTTTATGCGCCACCAGCACCGCATCCGTTGTTTCAACAATCACCAGGTCTTCAAGACCCACTGCCGCGACGAGTCTGCTGTCGGCATGGACATAGGTGTTGCGCGACTGCCGATTCAGTACGTCACCCTTGAACACATTGCCGTGGTCGTCCTTGTCACTGACCTCCCAGAGCGCCGTCCACGAGCCAATGTCGCTCCATCCAGCGTTGAGCGGCACGACCACCGCATTAGCGGTTTTTTCCATCACGGCATAATCAATCGAGTCTTCCGGACAGGCTGCAAAAGCGGCTTCGTCGACGCGTGTGAAATGCATATCGCGCGTGCTACCGGCCAATGCCGTTCGGCAGGCGGCCAGAATGTCCGGGCGATAACGTTCGAGCTCTTGCAGGTAGCATTTGGCGCGAAACATAAACAGGCCGCTGTTCCACAAGTAACCGCCCTGGGTCAGGTACTCGCGTGCTGTGTCGTGGTCTGGTTTTTCCACAAAGCGCTTTACGCGAAAACCTCCCGCGCCAATGGTTTCGCCTTTTTCGATATAGCCGTAGCCGGTTTCAGGATGGCTGGGAACAATCCCGAACGTCACCAGTTTGCCCGCCTGTGCCAAAGGCAGGGCTGTGTGAATGCTGGCCTCAAAGGCGGGTACATCTTTAATCAGGTGGTCAGCTGGCAGTACCAGCAAGAGGGGGTCTGCTTGTTCACTGCACGCCTGCAGGGCCGCCAGCGCAATGGCCGGCGCGGTATTGCGGCCCACCGGCTCCAGCAAAATATTGGCCTGCTCAAGACCCAGTTGGCGCAGTTGCTCGGCCGCTATAAAGCGATGTTGCTCGTTGCAGATCAGTTGCGGCACCGCGGTATTGAGCCCGCGTAATCGCTCCAGGGTGACTTGCAGCATCGACAGCTCACCCGTCAAGGGCAGAAACTGCTTGGGAGTGAGTTGGCGCGAGAGGGGCCAGAGCCTGGAACCTGAGCCTCCAGACAGAATGACAGGCAAAATTTGGGTCATCATTAGAGCGTCCTGAGCTGGAAAAATCTAAGGACTTTTCTTCCACGAATACGTTGGTCTGAGTGAAGTCAACAGCACTCATCAGGCTGGCGGATAGTCAGCGGCGCTCAGTTGAACTCAAATCCATTTTTTTTTACAGCGCCTTCTACAGAAAGGCCGCCTGTCAGAAACATCTGTCAGAAGAATTGACCGGATGCGTCCTACAAAGTTAACTGTATATTCATACAGTTAACTGGAGGGCGCGTATCATGGGCTTCACTCTTTTGGGTCCCCTTGCAAGTGGGGGGATTCGCTTGCCGCTGTGTGCGTTCAAGATTCCTGCCGGGTTTCCATCGCCCGCGACAGATCATATGGAGAAGCAGATCTCGCTGGATGAGGTGCTGAACGTTCGAGCCCCGCATGTCTATCTGGTGACCATCGATGGTGACAGCATGCAGGGGGTGGGTATTTTTGCCGGTGATCTGGCGGTGGTTGATCGCTCAATCGAGCCGGCACATGGGCATGTCGTCGTGGCGCTGCTCAATAATGATCCGCTGTGCAAGCGCCTGTGCCTGCGCGGCAAGAGCGTCATATTATGCTCGGAGAACCCCAGATACCCGGACCGCCATGTGATGGAAGGCGACGACCTGTCGATTTGGGGGGTCATTACCTACAGCGTGCGCAGCCATGGGCATTAAGGCACCGCCGGTGTTTGCCCTGATCGACTGCAACAGTTTTTATGCCAGTTGCGAGCGGGTGTTTCGTCCCGATCTGGCCAAAACCCCGATTGTGGTGTTGAGCAATAACGACGGTTGTGTGATTGCCCGCAGCTATGATGCCAAGCCCCATATCAAAATGGGCGAGCCGTACTTTCAAATCAAAGACCGGCTGGCGCAACTGGGCATTGTGGCGTTTTCCTCGAACTATGCGCTGTATGGCGATATGAGTGAGCGGGTGATGAGCGTGATCGAGTCGCTTGTGCCTGCCGTGGAGGTCTACAGCATCGATGAATGCTTTGCTGACTTGACCGGCATTGACGATGTCAATGCACTGGGCCGTCACTTGCGTCACATCCTTGTGCAACGCACGGGCATTCCGGTAGGGGTGGGAATTGCCCATACCAAAACCCTGGCCAAACTGGCCAATCATACGGCCAAGCGGTTGCAGTCGCAGACCGGCGGCGTGGTCAACCTGTGCACCGAGTTTCAGCGCCATTGGGTGTTGCGCAATACGGCGGTGAGCGAGGTGTGGGGGATAGGGCGACGCATGACCGTTCACTTGCAAGGCATGGGCATCAGTACGGCGATGGACCTGGCGAGCGCTGATCCGTGGATGTTGCGCAAGAAGTTCAGCGTCGTCATTGAGAAAACGGCCCGGGAGTTGGCCGGCACCCCTTGCCTGGAGCTGGACGAACCCGATCCGCCCAAGCAGGAGATCTGTTGCAGTCGCATGTTTGGAAAACGCTTGACCACGGTGGCGCCCATTAAAGAGGCCGTGGCGACGTACATGATGCGCGCTTCGGAAAAACTCCGTGCGCAGCAGTCTTATTGCCGCAAGGTGAGGGTCAGTATCCGCACCGGCATGTTTAACCCCGACGAAGCCAAATATGCTCAGGGTGTCGTGGTGACGTTGCCATACCCCACGGATGACGTGCGGTTGCTGACGAAAGTGGCGGTGGATGCGGTGGATAGCGTCTTTCGGCCGGGTTTCAAATACAGCAAGGCTGAGGTGATGTTGCTCGACCTGCGCCAGCCCGGCGAGTTTTCGGATGACCTGTTTGCCGTGAACCAGCCAGCGGAGGCCACGCGAGTAATGGCAGTGCTGGATGAAATTAATGGGCGCTGGGGGCGGGGCACGTTGAGAGCAGCCAGTGTGCCAGTGAACCCGGCATGGAGCATGCGCCGGGAATTGATGAGCCAAAGCTATACCACTCGGCTTGACCAGCTATGGCGGGTTTCGTGAGTGGCCCCTCAGGGACTGTAAAGTTAGGTAAACCTTTGCCTGTCGCAGTGCAGGCGTTGATATAAGGGCGACGTTTTTTCTGTTGAAAGTGAGTGCGCAGTAATGATGTTGAAGTCTTTGGTGAAAGCCCTTGTTGTAGCGATGGCGGTATCGTCGTTGTCGGGCTGCTGGATGTTTATGCCCCCCGGTGGTGGTCATGGCCATGGTGGCGGCGGTGACCATGGCGGCGGTGGTGGCGGGCACTACGGCGGTGGCGGTGGCGGCGGCGGACACTATGGCGGTGGCGGTCAACGCTAATAGCGGTTCTGCGGCGGACGCTGTAAAGCATATGGGCCGGTAACACTGGATTGCACCGTGCAGGCAAGCCCGCGTCGACAAGAGCGGTGGCTCGCTTGCATGGTGCAATCCTTATAAGAGTGCTTTACTCAAACCGCGTGTTTCAGTACCCACCGTCCTATGCCAGCAGCCTTTTAGACGAGGGCTTTACATGTCCGCTACGCCCGCCACGCTGTTGATCGTTGATGATGATGTGAATGTTCTCCAAGTGCTCGAAGCGTCCTTGCAGAGCCAGGGTTATCTGACCGTGACAGCTCGCTCGGGCGAAGAAGCGCTGGTCAAGGTCGCGCAGCAAGCGCCTGATTTGATCCTGCTCGATATCATGATGCCGGGCTTGAGCGGCTACGAAGTGGCCCGCCAGCTCAAAAGCAATTCCTCTACCGCTCCTGTTCCGATCATCATGCTTTCGGGCCTGGGTGACCCCGGTGCCCGCATTCTGGGGCTTGAAGCCGGTGCCGAAGACTTCCTCAATAAGCCGGTGGCCAGTGACGAACTGTGGCTGAGGGTGCGTAACCTGTTAAGGCTTAAAGCCTTTGGTGATTATCAGAGCGATCACACTTTGCCGCCGGGCGCCCCACGCGTTGATCAGGAACGGGCGCGTTTGGCCCTGGAGTCCGAGCAGCAGCGGCTGCAAATGGCTCGTTATGACACGCTGACCGGCTTGCCTGATCGAAACTTGTTTTACACCACCCTGCACATGGGGCTGACACAGGCGGAGCTTCGAGGTTGGCACCTGGCCGTGGTCATGATCAGCCTCAACGAATACAAACCGGTCAACGAGAATTGGGGGCCGCTCAAAGTCGATCAGATGCTGGTGGAGTTGAGTCATCGCCTGATCAACTGCCTGAATGTCAGTGACACGCTGGGACGCATGGACGGTGACGAATTCGCCATGATCCTGATCCTGCGCGAAGGCCAGCCTGACGCACAGCAGATGGTTGATCGAATCCGTGAAGCGCTGCGCGAACCCTTCGATGTGCTTGGGCATGACGTGCCCATGACGGCCAGCCTGGGTATTGCCTTGTTCCCCAATGACGGGGCCGATGCCCATCATCTGGTCAAGCAGGCCAGTACTGCCCTGAGCCGGGCGAAGGAGGTGGGCAGGGACACGTACCGTTTTTATACACTGCAAATGAACGTCGAAGCGTTGGCACGCCAAGAGCTGGAAAACATGCTGCGTGCTGCGGTATACAAACAAGCGTTCGAGTTGTTCTATCAGCCCAAGATTAGCCTGAGTGACGGCCAGATATGCGGCGTTGAGGCGTTGTTGCGTTGGAACCGGCCAGGGTTGGCGCCGATTTCCCCGGCGCTATTCGTGCCGGTTCTGGAAAGCCTGGGGCTTATTTCAAAAGTAGGCCGTTGGGTCATCGACACGGCCTGCCGCCAAATCGCTGATTGGCAACGTTCAGGCTTGGGGCTGGTGCAAGTGGCGGTCAATGTCTCGGCACTGCAACTCGCGCAAGACGATCTGAGCCAGGAGATTGAGCGCTCGCTTAAAGAGCATCAGGTGCAAGCTCAATGGCTTGAGCTGGAGCTGACGGAAAGCTCGTTGATGGTGAGTACCCCGCATACCATTGCCAGTTTGCTGGCGTTGAAAGACATCGGGGTCAAGATCTCGATTGATGACTTCGGCACGGGCTATTCGAGCCTCGCGTATCTGAGCCGTTTTCCGATCGACAAACTGAAAATAGACATCGCGTTTATCAAAATGGTGACCCACAACCCTCAGGACGCCGCCATTGCCCGAACCATCATCGAGCTGGCGCACAGTCTTGATTTGCAAGTGATTGCCGAAGGGGTGGAGACCCGCGAACAGCTGGAGTTTTTGACCGACAACGGCTGCGATCAAGTGCAAGGATTTCTGTTCTGCCGCCCGTTGCCGGCTAAGGAGCTGGAAAGGCTGCTGCGTGAACCTCGCAGTTTTATCTGACGTGGTGTGTGTAACCGCTGACGAGGAACGAGGGCTGCGATGCCGCCGATCGCAGCCTCGCGGAGCTCGTCAGCGGCTACAGGGGTTTTGCCCGCCGTAGCAGTTGACGAGTAGTGCGAGGCTACGTTCTACGATGCAATCGTCGCAGAACGCTCAAGCCCGGTAGTGGGGTGCGCTGACGCACCGAGGCGGCCCATTCTGCGAACGCTTCGCGCTCGATCGCAGCCTTCGGCAGCGGCTACAGGTCAACGTGTGGCATCGCGCTGCGGGTAGTTGAGTACAAACTGCACGTGAGCTTTCACGCCGGTTGCCAGCGTTGCGTCATCGGCAGTGAAGTAGGGGCTGTGATTGTTTGGCGCTTTGCTCATGTCTTGATCGGCGGGGGTAGCGCCGAGAAAGACGAACAGCCCCGGGACTTTTTGCGCGTAGTACGAGAAATCTTCGCTGGGCGACAGCGACGCCGGCAACTCCTCCACCTTGCCCGGTGCAGCCAGCTCCAGTGCTTTAACCATTGAGCGGGTCAGGTCAGGGTCATTGGTGGTGACGGGGGCATGGTTGACCACCAGCACATTGGCTTCGGTCTCGTAGGCCGTAGAAATACCTTGCACCAGTGGCGGCATTTTTTTCAGCAAGGTATCGCGGATGGCCGGGCTGTTGCTGCGAATAGTCCCGGTCATTTCCACCGTCTCGGGGATGATATTGCTGGCCGCGCCACCGTTGATGGTCCCGACACTGATCACGCCCATACCTTGAGTTAAATCGGCGCGACGACTGACCAGCGTTTGCAGGCCGTTGACCACAGCGGCACTGGCTACAATCGGGTCAACGCCGCTCCAGGGGGCCGAACCGTGGGTCTGCCTGCCCTTGAGGGTGATGCGAAAGCCGTCACTGCTGTTGAGCACGGTGCCGGCCTTGTAATACAGGTGCCCCGTGGGGTAACCCGCCATTACGTGCACGCCGAAAATGGCCTCGACCTTGGGTGTATCCAGCGCACCGTCACGGATCATGGCCTGTGCGCCGATCAGGGTGTCAGTCTGGAAGTCGTCAACGTCTGCCGCACCTTCTTCGGCGGGTTGAAACAGGAAGACCACGGTGCCGGCCACTTGATCGCGATGTTGGGCCAGCACCTTGGCTGCACCCAGCAGCATGGCCGTGTGAGTGTCATGCCCACAGGCGTGCATCACCGGTACGGTTTTGCCCAGGCGTACACCGGTGGCGTTGCTGGCGTAGGGCAGGCCGGTCATTTCTTTGACAGGAAGCGCATCCATATCAGCCCGCAGGGCGACTACCGGGCCGGGCAGGCCGCCTTTAAGCACGCCCACAACTCCGGTTTTGCCCACCTGAGTGCGCACCTCAATGCCCAAGGCCTTGAGTTGGTCGGCGACCAATGCCGCTGTTTTAACCTCCATATTGCCCAACTCAGGGTTTTGATGAAGGGTGTGGCGCCAATCGATGACTTCTTGATTGACTTGGGCTACAGCGGGGTCGACCCAGTTCAAGTTTGCCGCGTGGGCGAGGTTGGCAGTCAGGGCTGCGAATAGGGCAATAGACAGGGGCGTGGCACGAAAGCGCTTGGACATGAGCGGCTCTTAGAGTTGTTTGGATGTGGCAGGGTAAGTCGGTGCGCTGCGGCGACAAAGGGTGGGCAGCATAATAGTGTTCGGTTATCGGGCACTGGACGCGTGGCTAATTGATATGGCAACGGCTACATGGGTACTCTTGCTGACGTGACAACCACAATAATTAAAATATCGATTGAGTGCCTTGCCGATGGAAAGCCGCCTGCTGAGTGAACGCAGTAGCGTGTTCCGACACGCAGATCCCCATGCCGTGTCCGACTATGTGAACCAGCATGTCGGGCAACATTGTATTGGCCTGACTCGCACGACCCGTCCGCAGGCCAGTCTGAGCCACCGTAAATTTGCCGAACTGGATTTGTGCCGCATCAGCTATGGCGGCAGCGTGCGCGTGACCTCTCCTGCGCTTGAGAGCATCTTCCATTTGCAAGTCCTGCTTAACGGGAATTGCCTGTGGCGCGGGCCCACCCGTGAGCACCATTTGTTGCCAGGAGAGCTTTTAGTCATTAACCCGGATGATCCGGTCGACCTGACGTACTCGCAGGATTGTGAAAAATTCATCCTCAAACTGCCGGTCAAACTGCTCGAAGCCGTCTGTGACGAACAGCGTTGGCGGCGGCCGGCTGGGGGCGTGCGCTTTATGCGCAACCACTATCGGCTGGATGAGCTGGAAGGCTTTCTCGGTTTGCTGGGCATGGTGTGCCAAGAGTCTGAGGCCCGCGACCCGGTACTTAAAGTGCAGGAGCATTACACCCAGATTATCGGCAGTAAATTGCTGACCCTGATGCAGACCAACATCAGCCGAGAGAACCTGGCCTCGGCGAGCGTTAGCCTGGAGCGCATCCTCGATTACATAGAGCGTAATCTCAAGCACGAACTCAATGCTCAAGACCTTGCGGTGCAAGCCCGCATGAGTCAGCGTTCGTTGTACACGCTGTTCGAGCGCCAACTTGGCGTGACGCCGCTGCATTACATACGCCAACGCAAGCTGGAACGAATTCACGCCTGCCTGAGCGATCCCAGTTGTACAGTTCGCAGCCTGACTGAACTGGCGCTTGATTATGGTTTTTTACATTTGGGGCGTTTCTCTGAAAGTTATCGTGTGCAGTTTGGCGAGTTGCCCTCCAGCACGCTTAAACGACGACATTGACGGAATTATGCGGACTGGGCCGGGCAAAATACGTTGGCCAGTGCATGCGCGCTCGTTGCTGAAAGTACAGTACGCCACGGCTGATGGATCACAGGGCACCTCTTGTACACCGTGCGGTCAATGGTGTTATGGGCACATGATTGCCCTTTAAGGAGGCTCGCCATGAGCGATGTGCTGCCTGCCGATCTGCATTATGTTGATGACTCGCAGCCCGGCATTACCCGCAAGAAACTTCGCAAGGGTTTCAGCTACTTTGATCCTTCGGGAAACCGCATAACCGATTCGGATCAGGTCAAGCGCATCAACGCGTTGGCCGTACCACCGGCTTATACCGATGTGTGGATTTGCCCGGACCCCCGTGGCCATTTGCAAGCCACCGGGCGTGATGCCAAGGGCCGCAAGCAATACCGCTATCACGCGCGCTGGCGTGAGGTGCGTGACGCCACCAAATACTCGCGGTTGAGAGATTTCGGCCTGGCATTGCCTAAACTGCGCAAACACCTGGACGGGCTGATGGCAACGCCGGGCATGAGCCGCGACAAAGTGATGGCCACGGTAATCACCTTGCTGGATGCCACGTTGATCCGCGTAGGGAACAGTCAATACGCACGCGATAACCGCTCGTATGGCCTGACCACTCTGCGCAGTCGCCATGTTGCGGTCAGTGGTACGACCATCAAATTTCAGTTTCGTGGCAAAAGCGGAGTAGAGCACTGTATTTCGGTCAAGGATCGCCGGATGGCGCGAGTCATCAAACGCTGCCTGGAAATTCCCGGTCAGAGCCTGTTTCAGTATCTGGACGAAGAAGGCGTGCGCCACTCAATCAGTTCTTCTGATGTGAATGCCTACCTGCATGAGCTGACAGGTGCCGACTTTACTGCCAAGGATTACCGCACTTGGGCCGGCAGTGCGCTGGCCTTGTCAGTGCTGCGCGAGTTGCACTGGCAACCCGAATCCGATGCCAAGCGGCATGTGGTCGACATGGTTAAAAGCGTCGCTAAACAGTTAGGCAATACGCCGGCGGTTTGCCGCAAGTGCTATATCCATCCGGCCGTATTGGACGGTTTTGCAGCGGGGCACTTGGCCAAGCTGCCACGACCGCGTGTTCGCAAGGGCTTGAAGGCTGAGGAAGTGGCGCTGGCCATGTTTCTTGAGCAAATGATCGCTGCCGACCAACCTTCTGGGTCTGCTTAAAGAAATGGAACGATCCGGCTACCTGAATTGTCCATTGTGTCTGTAGTAAATCGCCGGCCTCGTGGCCGGTAACCAAGACGAGGTGATTATGCGCAATGTTATTTCTGCATCAATAATGGCGTGTTTAATGTGCGCCGCACCCTTTGCAGCTCAAGCCGCCAATGAAGCCCCCAGCGACTGCAAAGCCGATCAGATACTGGTGAAGTCGATGGACAAATTCAGTTGCTACGGGGTCGGTGACAAGGCTCCGGATCAATTTATTCGTGATAAAGCAGCGATAAAAGACTGGAAATCCAAAAATCTGACCGAACCGGTTAAAGACGAACAATGGGTGCAAATAGACAACCATTACGTATTGGTCAACGGGGTCAATAATGTGATCAAGGAAATCCGCGCCAAGAATGGGAAAGTAGTCAGCGAGTAAACTGAGGCTCGGCGGATCGCCCCCATACGATCCGCTTTGCCAGGCAAGGCGACTCTAACGCTGCAGGGATCGTTTTGTGAGACCTGTCGCGGTTTTGGCAATCGGTTACCCACAGCGACATGAGACCGGACTAGTCTGGGGCTCTACCTGTTCAATTGTACGAGCGTGGTAGACGCTACTTTCCTGTCATGGACCGAGGCCTCTTTCTTATGCAGTTGTCACACATAAGCATCGCCACAGCCACTCTGCTGGGGCTATGTGCCAGTGCAACCACTCACGCCGCTGAGAGTGCTCCCCAACAACTGCTCTCCCAAGCACAAGCCGAGCAACCGGCTTATCTGCAAACCTTGAAAACGCTGGTGTCGGTCGATACCGGTACAGGCACCCAAGAGGGGCTTGAGCAAATCAGCGCACTGCTGGTCAAGCGCCTTACCGATCTGGGGGCCAAGGTTGAAACCCGCCCGGCCACGCCTTCGGCGGGCAATAACATCATCGGCACCTTTAAAGGTACAGGCACTAAAGACTTCTTGCTGATGGTGCACTACGACACCGTTTTTGGCCCCGGCACCGTGGCTAAACGACCGTTCCGCACAGAGGGCGACCGTGCATACGGCCCTGGTGTTGCCGATGCCAAGGGCGGAGTTGCGATGATCCTGCACGCGATCAAGCTGCTTCAGGACCAACAGTTCAAAGGCTACGGTACGCTAACCGTGCTCTTCAACCCGGATGAAGAGATGGGCTCGGCCGGATCGAAAAGCATCATCGCCGAGCTGGCGCGCAAACATGATTACGTTTTTTCTTACGAGCCACCCGATACAGACGCGGTGACAGTGGCCACCAACGGGATCAATCAGGTCAAACTGGAGGTCAAGGGCCGCTCCTCACATGCCGGTTCCGCACCCGAGAACGGCCGCAATGCCCTCACTGAGTTGAGCCATCAGATTATCCAACTCAAGGACCTGGGTGACCCGGCCAAAGGCACCACTGTCAACTGGACCCTGGCCAAAGCAGGTGAGAAAGCCAACATCATTCCAGATCTGGCAACCGCTGAGGCGGATATGCGCTACTCGGACGTCAGCGAGAATGCCCGAGTGATGGCCGACGCCGAGCGTATTTCCAAAAACAGCCTGATCCCGGACACACAGATCACCCTCACCTTGAATAAAGGCAGGCCGCCGCTGGCGAAAAATGAGGGTTCCGAAAGTTTGGCCAAAACCGCCCGGCAGCTTTATGGCCAGATCGATAAAACCATTGAGCCTATCGCCATGCGTTTTGGCACGGACGCCGGCTACGCCTACGTACCGGGCAGTGCCAAACCGGCGGTGCTGGAAACCATGGGCGTCGTGGGGGCGGGTTTGCATGCGGACAACGAATACATTGAACTCGGCAGCGTAGCTCCACGGCTGTACCTGACCGTGGCCATGATCAGGGAGTTGTCGCAGTAAGCTTGCTGTGTTCTGCAGGTGTTATGACAAAAAGCCGCCATCCACATTCAATGCAACACCGGTGGTGTAAGTGGAGGCATCACTGGCCAGGTACAGCACCGCCCCAGCCATTTCGCTGGGAGCGGCCACGCGCTTAAGCGGGATATGTTGCAGTGCGGTCTGCAAGATGGCGTCATTGCTGACCAGCGCTGAGGCAAATTTAGTGTCAGTCAGGCCTGGCAACAAGGCGTTGCAGCGGATACCGAACGCCGCACACTCTTTGGCGAACACTTTGGTCATGTTGATCACGGCTGCTTTGGTCATCGAATAGACACCCTGGTATTCACCCGGGGATACGCCGTTGATTGACGCGACGTTGATAATGCTGCCGCCACCGTGGGTGCGCATCAGCTTGCCGGCTTCCACCGACATGAAGAAATAACCGCGAATGTTCACATCAACCGTTTTCTGGAATGCACTCAAGTCGGTGTCCAGTACATGGCAGAACTGCGGGTTGGTGGCGGCGTTGTTGACCAATATGTCCAGGCGACCGAACGCTTCGCGAATGTGGGCAAACGTCTGGATGATCTGCTCCATCTCGCCAATGTGACAGGCAATGGCAGTGGCTTTACCGCCTTTGGCGATGATTGCATCGGCGACTGGTTGGCAACCTTCGAGCTTGCGACTGGAAACAATCACGTGGGCGCCTTGCTGGGCCAGCAGTTTGGCGATGGCTTCACCGATGCCGCGACTGGCACCCGAAACAAATGCAATTTTGCCATCGAGGTCGAACAGTTGAGTCTTGGTCATGCTGATTCCTTGCAGATGGCGTCATTAAAGACTGGACTGGGCAATGACCTTGAGGCTCATGTGCTCCAGCAATTGATTCATTTTTACGAACCCTGCAAACCGTTTATCCCGGGTTTGGCCGTGGTAGTAGCGAAAGTAGATCTGCTGAACGATACCGGCCAGGCGGAACAGCCCATAGGTGTAGTAAAAATCGAAATTGTCGATCTGTATCCCGGAGCGTTCAGCGTAATAGTCGACCCATTCGCGGCGTGTCAGCATGCCGGGTGCATGGCTTGGCTGGCGGCGCATTAGTTGCACGGGCGCGGGATCGTCCGCCTCGATCCAATAGGCCAGGCTATTGCCCAGATCCATCAGAGGGTCGCCTAGGGTCGTCAGTTCCCAGTCCAGAACGCCGATGATCTTCATGGGATCGGCGGGATCAAGCATCACGTTATCAAAGCGGTAGTCGTTATGAACAAGGCTCGGAGCAGGGGAGTCGCCTGGCATATTGGCCTTTAGCCAGTCCTTGACGAGTTGCCAGTGCGGTGCATCCGGGGTCAAGGCTTTATCGTACCGTTCGCACCAGCCACTAATCTGTCTTTGCACATAGCCCTGCGGTTTACCCAAGTCGCCCAGACCGCAGGCGTTGTAGTCGACCTTGTGCAGTTCAACCAGCTTGTCGATAAAGCTGTGGCAAAGCGTACGCGTGCCTTCAACGGTGAAGTTCAGTTCGGGTGGCAGATCTGAGCGCAGGATGATCCCTTTAACGCGCTCCATGACATAGAACTCGCTGCCGATGACCGATTCGTCAGTGCAGTGGGAATAGGTGCCCGGGCAATAGGGAAAGGCCGACTTGAGCTGGTTGATGATGCGGTATTCGCGACCCATGTCGTGAGCCGATTTGGCTTTATGCCCAAAGGGCGGGCGGCGCAGAACCAGCTCTATACCGGGGTATTCGATCAGGTAGGTCAGATTGGAGGCTCCGCCCGGGAATTGGCTGATCACGGGCTTGCCGGTCAGACCTGGCACCTTCGTTTTGAGATAGCCATCGACTGCGCCGGCATCAAGTTCTTCTCCGGTGCGGATACGGGTGGATGAGTCGGTGAGCGCCATGATTATCTCTTCTACTTATAGTTGGGGCCGGACAACATGGGCTAATTTAATAGGCGCTTAGTGCAGCTACAAGCCAGTCTCGGCCTTTATAGACACGGTAGTTAGCAGGCAATCAGCGATCTTGATAACCCTTGAGCGAAACGCAGTGCAAAAAAAACCGAAGCGCGTGGGCTTCGGTTTTCAGTGTGGCGTATAGCTTACGACGGGAACAGTTCGCTGAGTTTCATGGCCAGCATCATGTCGCCTTCAGCGCGCAGCTTGCCGCCCATGAAGGCTTGCATGCCATCGGTCTCGCCGCTGACGATGCCTTCCAGCGTTTCGCCGTCCATGACCAGCGTCACTTGGGCATCCGGGTTTTCGCCTTCTTGCAGCTCGCAGGTTTTGTCTTTAACAATCAACGAGAAGTTTTTGGTGTCATCAATGCGAAAACCAAATACCAGATCCAGGCCCTCAGCAGCGGCTGGGTTGAATTTGGCTTTCATTGCTTGAACGGCATCAGCTACAGAAGTCATGGTTCGATCCTTTTAGGGTGAGTTACTGCGACCCGCAGGTCACGGTTGCCAGCGCTCATCGGTAAGTGATCAGCGATGGCATCTTCAACAGTTGTAAATGCACATGACTGTTAAAGGAAGCCAGAGTGACCTCGCGGCCACGAAACTTGAGTTGGCTAAGCGAGGTATTAACAATTTGCCAGGTCAGCTTGAAGGCCTCGCTGGCAGGAATTTGGGTCAGCAAGTGGAGCAGGGCAGTGATGCTGCCGCCAGAAGTGAACACGGCAATGTTTTGATGATGGCTGGCGAGGTCGAGAACACGGTTCAGGCCTCCTTGCACACGCTCGACAAACCCCAGCCAGCTTTCTAGCTGCGGGGTGTCGTAAGTGCCGCTGATCCAGCGCGCAATGATCAGATCAAAGATGCGCTGGAATTCTTCCGGATCATGCGCGGCATTTTTCAGCGTGTTCAGGGCTTCTGGTTCTTGTGGCAAGAGGCCCGGAAGCAACGCATCAAGCACCGCGAAGGCATCGAACTCATTGAACGCCGGGTCTATTTCCAGTTCCGGCGCAGTGAGTCCTGCGGCAGTTAACTGGGCCAGCGCATGCTGGGCGGTATCTTGTTGGCGTAGCAGATCACCCGACAGGCAGCGATCAAAACGCACACCAAGATCAACCAGATGTTGGCCGGTGATTTGAGCCTGGCGCACCCCCAGAGGCGACAGGACGTCATAGTCGTCTGCACCGAATGAGGCTTGGCCATGTCTGATCAGATAGATGCTGCCCACGTCCGCTTTATCCCGGTACGCTGAAAGTCTGGCGAGGTTAGGAGGTAGGCAAGAACCTGTCAATGAAAAAACATACGCTCGTTTGAATCGTCCGTATGGGCGTGCTGGGCATTGTGTTTCGTGGCTGGCAGGTCGAAGGTCGCGTCGGTATGCTGGGCAACATTACGCGGCCCGAACTCAGGGCCACTCAGAAATTTAAGGAGAGGCTGTGGAATTTCTTGCCGATTACGCCAGTTTTTTGGCTAAAACCGTAACCCTGGTAATCGCCATTGTGGTGGTGCTGGTCACTGTCGCCGCATTGCGTGGTAGAGGCCGTCGCACGACCGGGCAGTTGCAGGTCAACAAGATGAATGAGTTTTACAAAGGGCTGCGCGACAAACTCGAACAGACCTTATTGTCAAAAGCTCAACTCAAGTCTTTGCATAAGCAACAGGCCAAGACTGATAAAAAGTTGAAAAAACAACCGGAAGATAAACCCCGGGTTTTTGTGCTGGATTTCGACGGTGACATCAAAGCGTCTGCTACTGAAAGTTTGCGCCATGAAATCACAGCCTTGTTGACCCTCGCCACACCCGCTGATGAAGTGGTGCTGCGCCTGGAAAGTGGTGGCGGCATGGTTCACAGCTATGGTCTGGCCTCGTCGCAACTGGCGCGTATCCGCCAAGCGGGTATTCCGCTGACGATCTGCATCGACAAAGTGGCTGCCAGTGGCGGCTATATGATGGCCTGCATTGGGCAAAAAATTATTAGCGCACCTTTTGCGATTCTCGGTTCCATTGGCGTTGTGGCGCAGTTGCCGAATGTGCATCGTCTGCTTAAAAAGCATGACATTGATTATGAAGTGCTGACGGCGGGTGAGTACAAACGGACGTTGACAGTGTTTGGCGAAAACACCGAGAAGGGCCGGGAGAAGTTTCAGCAGGATTTGGACATTACCCATCAGTTGTTCAAGAATTTTGTCGCCAAATACCGCCCGCAACTGGCGATTGACGAAGTGGCCACTGGCGAGGTCTGGCTGGGCGTGGCCGCAGTTGAAAAACAATTGGTTGATGAGCTGAAAACCAGTGATGAATACCTGTCTGAACGCGCTAAAAACGCTCATCTCTATCACGTGCACTACGCGCAGCGTAAAAGTCTGCAAGAGCGTGTCGGGCTCGCGGCAAGCACCTCGGCTGAACACGTAATTGATTCGGTATGGCGCCGTCTGACTCAGCGGTTTTTCTGACAAGCCACTCCCTGGCGCGACAGTGATGTCTCGCCAGGGGCTGTTGGCAAGTAACTTGTTTACGTGTTTATTTTGTGCGGTACATGTTTGTTTTCTAACGTTATATGCTTGCTTGAATAGGCATGTGACTGATCAACTAATTGACTCAATCAGTCTGGGTTATGACTATAAGCTAATGCTTCTATGAATAACTCAGGTTTGTTTTATGGAAAATCCTGTAGAGGCACTAGAAGCGGATTCCACCGCATCTAAAACACTCAGTGTGCAGGAACTGGCCAATACAGAGGCCACTAATCTGCATGAACTCTTTATTGCGCCCCTGCTGCCATCGTGGTTCAAGGATGCGCCCTCGTTTGTTCGTGAAGCATTGCGTGAAAGTATCAGGCAGGGGCAAGTCACTCAGCAGGCTGTCTCGCAAGTTTTGTCGCAAATAAAGCCCATTGAAATTTTTTGCGAGCCGTTATTGAATTCGGCATTGGCTGCACACGGGTGGGGGGCTATAACACCTCGAGCGCATGGTCTTAAAGAAGTTCACCTGCTGAACAATTTGCTGGTTTTTTTGAGTCAGCAACAGTTCAAGCTGGCTGACACGCTCATCCGGTTGCTGTTACCTGACTTATTGGTACCCCAAAGTCTGGAAGTTAATATCGTATCGAGCATTACACATCAAAGTCTGCTACAGGCAGCCATGCAAAATTTTGAGGCCGTACAGACCGAGGTAAATGGTTTTGCCCAGGGATCATTGATTTATAAAGTAGAGGGCGCTTCTGCGCGCATTGCTTCATCTCTGAAACCAGAGGTATTTGCCAGGATTTGTCGCAATCTGGATTTGGGTCAACAGTATCAAACTCACCTGAGTAATATTTTTGCCCCACCCGATGATCGATGGCCCAGTGATGACCCAAGGTCGACACGTTATAAACTAAATTACCTGTTCAGCTTGAATCAACAACATATGTTTGCGTCAGCATTGCATCTTGCCTACATGAAGAAGCAAATGAGTCCGACGAACTATATGTTTATGGTTGATTTGCTGGCCCTTACGAAAATTTCTGCTGCGCAAGGCCATCCCCGGCACAGTACTTTAAAAATAATGGGCTTTGAAGTTCCCGGAATAATTGTGATGTGGCCGGAACGCAAACCCATCGCACAGGTGCAACGCTGCCTGGTGTACTTGCCGCAGGCCCCCGGCCAGTCATTTCATTTATTTCAAACGTTCACGGCCTTCAAGGAGCAATTGCGAGAGTGGCTCCAGGAACCCGGTTTCACGCGTTACTTCGCAAGGCTTGTGCCTTTGCGCCATCGTAGCGAATTCATGCGCAGAATCGACACCAAAAACCTGACACTGGATTCGCTGTTGATTCGACGGCCGCCCATCATCGATGAACCGGCATTGTTTCTAGAGACTCAACATATTCCTCAATCACAACCGCCATTTGAAGTCGCCTGGCGCTTGCAACTTGAGCAAATGAAGGATGATGCGCGCGTATTAGTCGTACCTACAGACGATGAAGACACTAAAAGCCGTGTTACCCGTTTGGCATCGTATTTAAACCTAGGCGTCAGTTTGCTCGGTATCGCTCTGGGTTTTGTACCCATACTGGGTGAGGTGTTATTGGCCGTCAGTGTGGCTCAACTGGGGACCGAAGTGTACGAAGGCATCAAGGCCTGGCGGCGGGGTGATCGTGTACAGGCACTTGAGTACCTGTTTGATATCGTCCAGAACCTGGCCTTGGCAGCGGGTACGGCTGGCGCGGCTAAAGCGTTGAAGCCTTCTGCGGTGGTGGATGGATTAATACCTGTGACGACAGTACAAGGACATAAGCGGTTGTGGGTGCCGGACTTGAAGCCCTATGAGGTGAGAAACATATCGCTTGGGGGTATCAAACCGGATGCTCAAGGCGTGTATTTTTTTGAAGGGCAGTCATATATCAATCTGGAGGGCAAGGTTTACAGGATCAAGGCAGATCCCCTCAGTACACAGAGCTATATCCAGCACCCCAATGATCCCCAAGCCTACACCCCAAAACTGCACCATAACAATCACGGCGCCTGGACTCACGAACTGGATAACCCTCAACTGTGGCGTCGCGAGCAGTTGTGCAGGCGTTTGGGGCCTGATGCACAGGTGCTCTCAAGCCATTCCATGGACGCTGTGTTGCAGGCTTCAAATACAACCGACGACATGCTGCGTGCATTGTTTACAGATAACTTGCCCCTTCCTCCTTTACTCGCAGATAGCATAAAGCGTGCAGGTCTGTGCGAAAGAGTCGAACGTTTTATCCTGCAGATGAAGCAAGGCGTTATTACCGGCTCTGATAATACTGACTTGCAACTGGAACTTCTGACCGAGCTTGCAGGGTGGCCTTCCGGTCAGGTGCTGCGTGTAGTGGATGTAAAAGGCGGGACTGTCAAAGAATACGGCAGTGAACTTGCAGCCATGCACCCACGGATGCAGATAACCGATGCACAGATCAATAACGGGGACTTGCTCAAGACAACCCTGGAGTGTCTTTCTTCAGAACAACGTGCCCAATTATTAGGCGAGGATGTGGTCGGTGTCGACGAGCAGGTTCAGTTGTTGGCACGCACATTGGGCGATCATGCTGAAACGGTAAAACAAAGGTTGGTGACCCGGTTGTACCACGCCAACGAACCTGTCACGCCCTATGTGAATGCAATCACGGATCACTTCTCCGGGTTGCCGGTTTCTGTGATGACTGAGTTGATGAGTCATCTTGCACCTGGCGAAGTGTCCGTTCTTGAACAAACCAACCGCCTGCCGTTGCATGTTCTGGAAGAGGCGCGCAGTTATGTTCAATTCTTGCGTTTGAATCGCGCGCTGGAAGGGCTTTATTTTGAAGGTTTGAGCAATGTTGATACTCAAAAGCTGGCTTGGCACACCATGCAACGTTTGCCGGGCTGGCCAGAGAATTTGAGGCTTGTGATTCGCGACAAGACCACGGGTCAGGAGTTGGACCGGTTGGGTCATGCGTCAGCCCCAAACCGAGTGGAACTTATCAAAAACGCTGACAATTATGAGTTTTTCAGCACTGTCTCTGAAGACACGTACAGCAGCCCTCAACTCTTGAAGTGCGTCGTAAGAGCGCTTTCGCCATCGGCGCGGGCGGCCATGGGCCTGCCGGAGGCTAATGCCGGGCAGGCATTTGCCCATAAAGTGGCCACACTGGCCGCTCATGAGCGCATCAATAGCGCCCAAAAGCTAGGCTTGCAGACGATAAAGCCCTGGTTAAAACCCCCCATGCGCCTGGCGGATGGTCGTATAGGCTACACCTTGGGTGGCCGCTCGGGGCATCTTGTGGATGAAAACAAATCACGGTTACTCAAGAATCTTGTGCTGGAGCTTTATCCCTTGATGACTGAGGTTCAAGCAGGGCAGTTTTTATACCACTTGCGGCTCAGTCCGGCTCTGGCAACCCGGGCCCTCGCGGCGCTCAAGACTCAATTACAGACCTTGCGCATCGACCTCGAACAGTGGGCCTCAGGCCCTGTTTGGAGTCAGCCACACACAGGCCCCAGGGTGCTCATGTCCGCTGCTGAAAAACGTGCAATTGGCCAGCGATTGATACTGGCCTGGAGACGGCAAACGCCCACGATCAATTTTGGCGATCATGTCGGGCATGTACTCGATCTCAATAGTTGGTCTGTCGATAGCTTGCCGGTGTTGTCAGCCGATTTCAGCCATATAAGTGCCCTGCGATTGGCCGACTCTCCCAGCGGCAACCTGCCATTTCATTTTCTGCAACGCTTTCCCAACTTGCGCGTGCTGTCGCTCGAAAATAATCACCTGCGCGAATTACCCTTATCACTGGCCACGCTGGCGCACCTCACAGAACTGAATCTTCAAGGTAACCAGGTAGCATTGAGTTCTGATGCCGTCACGATGTTGTCAGGGCTGAACAAACTTAAATCGCTGAACCTGACGGGCAATCCACTGGGGCGACGAATTTCAGTGGGCCAACTACCGGATCTGGAGGCCTTGCGACTGCGGCATACCCAGATCAGTGAATGGCCTGAAGGTGTGGAAAATCTCACGCGTTTACAGGTTCTGGATTTGCGAGATAACGCAATTATTCATATACCCAGCGAAGTATTGACGCCTCAAAGAGCTGTAATCAATCGTGTGACTAACCTGCATGACAACCCATTGAATGCCGATTCGATTCGCCGTCTTGATATTTATCGGCGTGAACAGGGCATCAATTTAGGTGTTGAAGTGCTTCATACGCATGCGAGGTCGGCCAGAGGCATACTGCACTGGGCTCGCCAGCCGACACTTGATCAAACGCGAATTTGGAATGATTTATCGAGCTTGAGGCAATCAAGATCGTTTTTTCGGGTGCTGGAGGATATGAGTGAATCTGAGCAGTTTTTGCGAACTCAGGATGATCTCACCGAGCGTGTCTGGACAATGCTCACAGCCATGCATGAAAACAGCGAGTTGCGGCGCCGGTCATTCGACATTGCAGCTAACCCGCGAACCTGCCGTGATGGGAGCGCAATGACGTTCGCCAGCCTGGAGTTGCAGCGTCACGTAAGTACTGCTTTGCGTCAGTCCGGTACAGAAGAAGAACTCTTGAAATTGGCACGTGGGCTCTTTCGCCTGGAGTTGCTCGATAAGCATGTCACAGAGGTGATCAATGCTCGTCATGCAGTCATCCTCGCCGAGCAACAGGAGTACGTTGAGCAACTGCAAGCACTTGTTGATGCCGCAAGCCCTGACTTTGCGCCCACTCCCTTGCGTGAAATGAGTGCTGAAGAACAACAAGGTGTTGCCTATCGATTGGGCACACCCGAGGCCCTGAGATTGGCGCCGTTACTCAGTGCAGCAGGATTGCGCAGCAGGTTGGCCCGACACGACCCGCTGGAGATACAAATGTATTACCACATCCAGTTGGCCAATCCTCTGGACTTGCCCGCGCGGCCAACCAGCATGCGTTTTGCACAAATTGCCCAAGTGACGCAGGCCGAGGTTGAAACCGCCCGTGCGTCTGTCGCGCGTCAGGAAACACCTTCGGCATTGAAAGCTTCAATTGAAACACGAGACTTTTGGTACGAATTCTTAGAGAAAAAATACCCAGAGGCCTTCAGTCTGTCTGACGAACCTTTTGCACAGCGTCTGGATGTTTTGTTTTCGCAGCGGCAGGGCCAATCTAACGGCGCCTATCTTGAGAGTTTGAATGCGATCAGAGAAGAGCGTAATCAAGCCAGGCAGGCGCTGATTACCAGGTTGACCACCTCAGAACTGCAGGCGCATCCATTGGCAGGGGCCGTAAATGAGGCTGAGGCTCAGGCAGGGAATTAAGTGAAAGGTTCTGGATCATCCGACCCAGAACCTTTCAAGGTCTCAACGACGGCGGAACAGTGGCATCGGCTCGTCGGTTGAAGACTGGTAGGTCACCGAAAAATCTTTCAGGCCAGCCAGTGCTTCATACGGGTCTTTGTCGGCACGAATGGCAAAGGCGTCAAAGCCGCAGCGGTGCAGGTAGAACAATTGGTCGCGCAGTACGTCGCCAATGGCGCGTAGTTCGCCTTTGAAGCCGTAACGGTCCCGCAGAAGACGGGCGTTGGAGTAGCTGCGTCCATCAGTGAAGGCCGGGAAGTTCAAGGCAATCACCTGGAAGTTCGCCACGTCTTCGCCAATTTCTTCGGCTTCTTCATCGCTGTCCAACCACACACCCAAGCCGCCATCGCGAGCCTTGAGGGCGTGGCCGTGTTCACGCCACATCGCCAGCGGGACGATCAGATCGTCGCAGTTGGATATTTCGTCAAAGCTGGTGTCCTTTGGCACCAAGTGCCAGGTTTCATCAATGACTTCGTTGTTCTTAATTATTCGCTGCATAGACGCGCTCCTTGAAAGGGTCAATGCCGATACGCTGATAAGTGTCGATGAAACGCTCGTCTTCAGTGCGTTGTTCAACGTACACGTCGATCAGCTTTTCGATGACATCCGGCATGGCGTCCTGAGCAAACGATGGGCCGAGGATTTTACCCAAACTGGCATCGCGGCTGGCGCTACCGCCTAATGAGACCTGATAGAACTCGGCGCCTTTTTTGTCGACACCCAGAATGCCGATATGACCGACGTGGTGGTGACCACAGGCGTTCATGCAACCGGAAATGTTCAGGTCCAGTTCACCAATGTCGAACAGGTAGTCGAGGTTTTCAAAACGACGCTGGATCGATTCGGCAATCGGGATGGATTTGGCGTTGGCCAGCGAGCAGAAATCGCCGCCCGGGCAGCAAATCATGTCGGTCAGCAGGCCAATGTTAGGCGTAGCGAAACCTAGCTCTCGCAACTCACCCCACATGGCGAACAACTGGTTCTCTTCAACATCGGCAAGGATGATGTTTTGCTCGTGGGAGGTGCGCAATTGGCCGAAGCTGTAGCGATCCGCCATGTCGGCAATACCGTCCCACTGCTTGTCAGTCACATCACCCGGGGCAACGCCTGTAGGTTTAAGCGACAAGGTTACGGCGACATAGCCCGGCTTTTTGTGAGCCAAGGTGTTGCGCACGCGCCAACGGGCAAAGCCTGGATGCTGCTGATCAAGTTCAGCCAGTTCAGCGCCGAAGTCGGGCAGGGTTTTGTATTCCGGATCGACGAAGTGCTTGGCAATGCGCTGGACTTCGGCTTCGGTCAGGGTGTTTGAACCACCACGCAGGTGAACCATTTCGGCTTCAACGCGCTCGGCGAACACTTCTGGTGTGAGCGCTTTAACCAGGATTTTGATCCGCGCCTTGTACTTGTTGTCACGACGACCATAGCGGTTGTAGACCCGCAAGATGGCTTCGAGGTAGCTCAACAGGTCAGGCCACGGCAGGAATTCGTTGATAAAGGCCCCGATCACCGGGGTGCGGCCCAGACCGCCGCCGACCAGTACTCGGAAGCCCAGTTCGCCGGCATCATTGAATACGGGCTCAAGGCCGATATCGTGAACTTCAATCGCGGCACGGTCAGACGCGGAGCCGTTGATCGCAATTTTGAACTTGCGTGGCAAGTACGCGAATTCAGGATGGAAGGTCGTCCACTGACGTACGATTTCACACCACGGACGCGAATCGATCAGTTCATCGGCGGCAACGCCTGCAAACTGGTCGGTGGTGACGTTACGCAGGCAGTTGCCGCTGGTCTGGATAGCGTGCATTTGCACGGTAGCGAGCTCTTCCAGAATGTCCGGAATGTCTTCCAGCGCTGGCCAGTTGAACTGTACGTTCTGGCGGGTACTGATGTGGGCATAGCCCTTGTCATAGTCGCGAGCAATCTTTGCCATCATCCGCGCCTGGCGCGAAGTCAATTGGCCATAGGGCACAGCGACCCGCAGCATCGGAGCGAAACGTTGAACATACAAGCCATTCTGCAAGCGCAGAGGGCGGAATTCTTCTTCGCTCAGCTCACCGGCCAGGTAGCGTCGGGTTTGATCTCGGAACTGCTTGACGCGGTCCTCGATGATCCGCTGATCGTACTCGTCATATACGTACATATAGGTCCTGTTCTCAGGCTGCTAACAGCTTATCTGCGCGCACGGCCGCGCACTCCCCACGGAGCTGGGCACGATACCAGTTTGTAGTTATGCGCAAAAGTGATGTTTAAGCATATGGACAGAACGAAAACGACTATAAGCGACTGATTCTAAATCCCTTACTTGTGAGAAGGGCATTGCTGGGCTTAACTCAGTGGAGTCTTGAAGCATTCACCCATAAAACCGAAAAAAGGCGATGCGATGAGTACTCCAGTCAAAGTGCGTAAAAGCGACAGCAAAGTCGATGCGTGGGCCATTCTTTTTTTGATAATTCTGGTCGTGGCGACAGCCGTGTACTGGGTGAGTCATCAATAGTCAGACCCCCGCGAAATACAGCACCAGCTTGACGATTGCGAACAATGTCAGAGCAAATACCCCGGTAAACAGCAAACCCAGCAGCAGGAACTGGGCGGGTTTGCCGTGGGTGAAATCGCGTGTCCTGTTTTTTGAGCTTTGCACGCCAAAAGCGGCAGCCATCACGCTGTGCAGGACTTGCCAGAAGGTAGGAGGTTTGTTGTCAGCCGGGTCGCTCATGTCACTCACTCGCGCAGATGGCAGTGGCATGAGTGTAGTTCAGGGCACTTATTGCAGTAGTCGCTGCCGCAGGCTGCGATGGGGGCGTAGCGACTCTGTTTTGACAGAGTCTGCGGCAGCGCTCATGCGTTACGTGGCGGGGGCTTAGTTGTCATACCCCAGGTTCGGGGCCAGCCAACGCTCGGTGACAGACAGGTCCTGATCTTTACGTGCTGTGTAGCTTTCGATTTGATCCTTGTCGACTTTGCCCACCGCAAAATATTGCGCTTGCGGGTGTGCGAAGTACCAGCCGCTGACCGCTGCGGCCGGGAACATGGCGTAGTGCTCAGTCAGGAACACGCCACTTTGGCCTGCACGCATTTCCTCGGCTTCAGGGTCGAGCAACTTGAACAGAGTGGCTTTCTCGGTGTGATCAGGGCAGGCCGGGTAGCCGGGAGCAGGGCGGATGCCGCTGTATTGCTCTTTGATCAGCTCTTCGTTGGCCAGTTGTTCGTCCTTGGCGTAACCCCAGTAGTGGGTGCGAACTTGCTGGTGCAACCACTCTGCACAGGCCTCAGCCAGTCGGTCTGCCAGCGCTTTGACCATAATCGAGTTGTAGTCGTCGCCCGCGTCCTGATAAGCCTTGGCCACTTCTTCGGCGCCGATCCCGGCCGTGGTAATAAAACCGCCCACGTAGTCAGTGACGCCGCTGTCTTTTGGCGCGACAAAGTCGGCCAGCGAGAAATTCGGCTTGCCATCGGTCTTGATGATTTGCTGGCGCAGGTGATGCAGTTTGGCTAACGGCTGGCCGTTGTCGTCGTACAGTTCCAGGTCGTCGTCGTTGATCTGATTGGCCGGCCAGAAGCCGAAGACCGCGCGGGCGCTGATCAGCTTCTCGTCGATCAGTTTTTTCAGCATTTCCTGTGCATCCGCATACAGCGCAGTAGCGGCTTCGCCGACCACTTCATCGGTGAGGATGCGCGGGAATTTGCCTGCCAGATCCCACGAGATAAAGAACGGAGTCCAGTCGATGTATTCGGCCAGCACCTTGAGATCGATGTTATCCAGCACCTTGGCGCCAGTGAAGGTGGGCTTGACCGGCTGGTAGTTGGCCCAGTCGAACTGCGGCTTTTTGGCGATAGATGCCGCATAGCTCAGGCGTTCGGTTCGGGCGCTGCGGTTGGCGGTACGTTCGCGTACTTCAACGTACTCTTCGCGGGTCTTCTCGACGAATGCCGGTTTCAGCTCTTTGGACAGCAATTGTGTTGCCACGCCCACGGCGCGGGAGGCGTCGGTGACGTAAATCACGGCGTCGTTCTGATACTTGGGTTCAATCTTGACTGCCGTGTGGGCCTTGGAAGTGGTCGCGCCACCGATCATCAGTGGCAGATGGAAGCCCTGACGCTGCATTTCGCGGGCTACGTGAACCATTTCATCCAGTGACGGGGTGATCAGGCCGGACAAACCAATGATGTCGCACTTCTGTTCCTTGGCCACTTGCAGGATTTTCTCGGCCGGCACCATAACGCCCAGGTCAACGATGTCGTAGCCATTACAGCCCAGCACCACGCCAACAATGTTCTTGCCGATGTCATGCACATCGCCTTTGACCGTGGCCATCAGAATCTTGCCTTTGGCCTCGGGCTTGTCGCCTTTTTCCAGTTCGATAAACGGAATCAGGTGCGCGACCGCCTGTTTCATCACGCGGGCGGATTTAACCACTTGCGGCAGGAACATTTTACCGGCGCCAAACAGGTCGCCCACAATGTTCATGCCTGACATCAGCGGGCCTTCGATCACTTCGATCGGGCGCTTGAAGGACAGGCGTGACTCTTCGGTGTCTTCCACAATATGGGTGGTGATGCCCTTGACCAGCGCATGCTCCAGACGCTGGTTGACGTCCCAGCTGCGCCACTCTTCGGTCTCGGCTTCTTTGACGCTGCCGTCGCCTTTGTACTTGTCGGCGATCGCCAGCAAGTTATCAGTGGCATCGGGGGTGCGGTTGAGCACCACATCTTCGACAGCATCGCGTAGTTCAGTCGGGATCTGGTCGTAGATTTCCAATTGTCCGGCGTTGACGATGCCCATCGTCAGACCGTTGCGGATGGCGTATAGCAGAAACACCGAGTGAATGGCTTCGCGCACCGGGTTGTTGCCACGGAACGAGAACGACACGTTGGACACGCCGCCGGAGGTCAGTGCATAGGGCAGTTCGTCGCGGATGTAGGCGCAGGCGTTGATAAAGTCCACAGCGTAGTTGTTGTGCTCTTCGATGCCGGTGGCCACGGCGAAGATGTTCGGGTCGAAGATAATGTCTTCCGGCGGGAAGCCCACTTCATTGACCAGAATGTCGTACGAACGTTTGCAGATTTCCTTTTTGCGCGCTTCGGTGTCGGCTTGTCCTGCTTCGTCGAAGGCCATCACGACCACGGCGGCGCCATAACGTTTGCACAGTTTGGCGTGATGGATGAACTGCTCGACGCCTTCTTTCATGCTGATCGAGTTGACGATGCCCTTGCCCTGAATGCACTTGAGGCCGGCTTCGATCACTTCCCATTTGGAGGAGTCGATCATGATGGGCACACGGGAGATGTCGGGCTCGCCGGCGATCAGATTGAGGAAGGTGACCATCGCCTTCTTCGAGTCCAGCATGCCTTCGTCCATGTTGATGTCGATGATTTGCGCACCGGCTTCAACTTGTTGCAGAGCCACTTCCAGGGCTTCGGTGTAGTTGTCTTCACGGATCAAGCGGGCAAATCGCGCAGAGCCGGTGATGTTGGTGCGCTCACCTACGTTGACGAACAGCGAGTTGCGATCAATGGTGAACGGCTCCAGGCCCGACAGGCGGCAGGCCTTGGGAATGTCCGGGATCTGGCGCGGTGCATAACCGGCCACGGCGTTGGCGATGGCCTGGATATGCCCTGGCGTTGTGCCGCAGCAGCCGCCGACAATGTTCAAAAAGCCGCTTTGGGCGAACTCTTCAATGACCTTGGCGGTTTCGGACGGCAGTTCGTCGTACTCGCCGAACTCGTTGGGCAAGCCTGCGTTGGGGTGCGCCGAGACGTAGGTGTTGGCCTTGTTGGACAGTTCTTCCAGGTAGGGGCGCAGCTCGCTGGCACCCAGTGCACAGTTCAGACCCACCGAAATCGGCTTGGCATGGCTGACCGAGTTCCAGAACGCCTCGGTAGTCTGGCCGGACAGGGTGCGGCCGGAGGCATCGGTAATCGTGCCCGAAATCATGATCGGCAGCTCGATACCCAACTCTTCAAATACACCTTGAACGGCGAAGATCGCGGCTTTGGCGTTGAGGGTGTCGAAAATGGTTTCGATCAGGATCAGGTCGGCACCGCCTTCGATCAGGCCTTTGGTGGCCTCGGTGTAGTTCTCCACCAGTTCATCGAAGGTGACGTTGCGGTAACCGGGGTTGTTGACATCCGGAGACAGTGAGCAGGTGCGGCTGGTTGGCCCCAGAACGCCCGCAACAAAACGAGGCTTGTTTGGCGTCTCAAGGGTTTTGGCATCGGCCACCTTGCGTGCCAGACGTGCGCCTTCTACGTTTAGCTCGTAGGCAAGGGCTTGCATGCCGTAGTCGGCTTGAGAAACCTGAGTGGCGTTAAAGGTGTTGGTTTCGAGAATGTCGGCGCCAGCATCCAGATAGGCCTTCTCGATAGAGCCAATAACGTCCGGGCGTGTAAGGACCAGCAGGTCGTTGTTGCCCTTGATATCGCTCGGCCAGTCAGCGAAGCGTGTGCCACGATAGTCGTGTTCCTCCAGACGGTAGCTTTGGATCATAGTACCCATGCCGCCATCGAGAATCAGAATGCGCTCTTTGAGGGCTTGCTGAAGTGCTTGGAGACGAGCGCTGCGGTCAGACATAGGACTACCTGTTTAGAGCCATGCAAAAGATGCCAAAGCATAACAAACCTGCGTGGTATTTGATCACTCGCCGATTTACATGAATTTTGCTCATGTTTAGGCGGGCGCTCCATGGG
Organism: Pseudomonas sp. TMW22091; assembly: GCF_022496705.1. Taxonomy (NCBI): domain Bacteria; kingdom Pseudomonadati; phylum Pseudomonadota; class Gammaproteobacteria; order Pseudomonadales; family Pseudomonadaceae; genus Pseudomonas; species Pseudomonas sp. TMW22091. The sequence continues at coordinate 95,457 of NZ_SCFI01000003.1, read as the reverse complement.
TAGAATTGCGACACTCTAATATCAGGACAATGGCACATGTTTTTTCGCCTACTCACCGGCGCCGTGACGCTGGTGATGTGCAGTACAACGTTTGGGCAGGTCCCGCTCGTCAGCCCGGCTATTTCGTATACCCGAGATATTCAACCGATCCTTACTGAAAAGTGCGTTGCCTGCCACGCGTGCAACGACGCTGCCTGCCAACTCAACCTCGGCAGTGCCGAAGGGGCTACACGGGGGGCCAGCAAAGTTCCGGTTTATAAAGGTGACAGGACCACCCCGGTGCCGCCGACGCGGATTTTTTATGATGCCAATGGCCCGACTGAGTGGCGTAACAAAGGCTTTTACTCAGTGCTCGATGCTCAGGGCGCACAAGCGGCTCTTATGGCTCGCATGCTGGAGTTGGGGCATAGCGCACCGTTAACGCCTAACGCCAAACTGCCTGAAGAAATCGTGCTGGGCCTCAACCGTGAGAACTCATGCCCGGCACCGGGTGAGTTCAATGCCTACGCACAAAGCCATTCCAAAGAAGGCATGCCGCTGGCAGTGACCGGGCTGACAGATCAGCAATACAGCACATTGCAGGGCTGGCTGGCTGCAGGGGCTCCTGTTGATCAAAACGCTATCAAGCCAACGGCGGGCGAAGCCGCACAGATTGCCGAGTGGGAAGAGCTATTCAATCGTCCGGGCTCAACCGAAGCGCTGGTCGCGCGCTGGTTATACGAGCACTTGTTTCTCGCGCATGTTTATTTGGACAACGGCGTACCGGGCCATTACTTCCAGTGGGTACGTTCGCGTACGCCCAGTGGCCAGCCTGTCGATCTGATCGCGACACGTCGTCCGAACGATGACCCGGGCACTACGTTTTACTATCGCCTGATGCCCGTTCAGGGCGTGATTGTGCACAAAACCCACATCACCTATCCGATGGGGGAGCGCAAACTGGAGCGTGTCAAAGAATTGTTTTACAGCGGTAATTGGCATGCCTCGCGTTTGCCTGGCTATGGCCCGCGCGGTCGCGCCAACCCGTTTGAAACCTTTGAAGCCATTCCAGCCGTGGCGCGATATCAGTTCATGCTCGATAACGCTGAATACTTCGTGCGGACCTTCATTCGCGGGCCGGTCTGCCGTGGGCAAATTGCTACGGACGTGATTCGTGACAACTTCTGGGCGGTGTTCCAGGAGCCCGCGCGTGATCGGTATGTGGTGGATGCCGCGTATCGAGGTGAAGCAACGCCTTTGTTGGCGATGCCCGGCCAGATCGACGACGTTGGCAGCATTATTACCCTGTGGCACAACTACCGCGACAAACGTAACGACTATGAAAAGTTACGTCAGGACGCGTATGCGAAAATGCCACCGCCCAGCTGGTCGACACTGTGGGCGGGTAACGATAATGCCTTGCTGACCATCTTCCGCCACTTCGACAGTGCCAGTGTCACCAAAGGTCTGGTGGGCGAGGTGCCGCAAACCCTGTGGCTGTTTGATTATCCCTTGCTGGAGCGCACCTATTATCAGTTGGCGGTCAACTTCGATGTGTTTGGCAACGTGTCCCACCAAGCGCAAACGCGTTTGTACTTTGACTTGATTCGCAACGGCGCCGAGGTCAACTTCCTGCGTTTGATGCCGGCGGACTCCCGGGCCGCGATCCTCGGCGACTGGTATCAAAACAGTGGCAAGCTGAAAATGTGGATGGACTACCAGAAAATCGACACGGACACCCCGACCGGGATGAAGCTCGATCCGGTAGACCCCAAGCGTGACTTTGCTCTTAAGCTGATTGAGCGCACCGGCACACTGAACGCTCGCCCCGATCCCATCAACCGTTGCACGGGTGCTTACTGCTCGCGGCCCAATATCGCTCGGGAGTTCCAGTACGCAGAACAGTCCTTGAGCCGATTGACTTCGCGTCCGGCTGCGGGGCTGGTGGTCATCAATCAACTGCCGGAAGCGACCATGCTGCGCATCGAAGGCAGCGATGGCAAGCGTGAGATGTACAGCATGCTGCGTAACCGCGCGCACACCAACGTGGCGTTTATGCTGGGCGAGGAGTACCGCTTGCAACCGGGGTTGGACACTCTGACCATCTATCCGGGTGTGCTGAGCAGCTACCCCAACTTTATGTTCAACATCCCCGCGGGTGAGGTTGAAGCCTTTGTTCAGGCGATGGAGAAGTCCCAGGATCAAGCGTCTTTCGATGCCATTGTCGAGCGTTGGGGCATTCGTCGCAGCAATCCCGAGTTTTGGCAGTACTTCCATGATATTGGCCAGTACATCAATGAAACCGACCCGGTAGAGGCGGGCGTGCTGGACATGAACCGCTACGAAAACCTGTAATTCATGACCCGTGGGGGCGGATTTCCTGACAAAAATACTAGGACTTTGTCAGGCGCCCCGATTGGCGTAAACTGCCCCCATGTCTGTGAGGAGATTCCATGAGCGCCATAACGATTACCGACGCCGCCCAAGATTACCTGGCTGATCTGCTGTCCAAGCAGAACTCCCACGATATTGGCATTCGCGTCTTTATCACCCAACCGGGTACTCAGTACGCTGAAACGTGTATTGCTTACTGCAAGAAAGAAGAAGTGAAGCCTGAAGATACGGTTCTGGGCCTGAAAAGCTTTACGGCCTATATCGATCAAGTCAGCGAGCCGTTTTTGAAAGATGCCGTGGTGGACTACGCCACTGATCGCATGGGCGGACAACTGACTATCAAGGCGCCGAATGCCAAAGTGACAATGGTCAATGATGACAGTCCGATCAACGACCGCATCAACTACTACCTGCAAACCGAGATCAATCCAGGGCTCGCCAGCCATGGTGGTCAAGTTAGCCTGATCGAAGTGGTTGAAGATGGCATTGCGGTGTTGAAGTTCGGTGGCGGTTGCCAGGGCTGCGGCCAGGCGGATGTGACGTTGCGCGAAGGTATCGAGCTTACGTTGCTGGAGCGTATTCCTCAGCTTAAAGGCGTGCGTGACGTGACAGACCATTCGCAGAAAGAAAACGCTTACTACTGAGTTGCCTCAGTAAAAAAGCGTTCGCTGCCAGTTGCATGGAAAAACGGTGCCCCGTGAGCACCGTTTTTTTATGGGCGCCGTTTAAGGTTGCCCTCATTCACGGGCGATACACGTGGGCATGTCCGGCACGATAGAGTGACGAATCCGAGAACGTATCATTACCCAGTACCCGGCCTACCAGAATCAGGGCTGTACGGGTAAAACCCTTGGCCTGAACTTTCAGTGTAATGTCCGACAGCGTGCCGGTTACCCAATCCTGATCCGGCCAACTGGCTCTATGGATGACAGCGATGGGGCAGTCGCTGCCATAATGCGGAGACAATTCGCGAACGATGCTTTCAAGGTTTTTGACACCCAGGTGAATGGCCATGGTCGCTCCATGTTGCGCCAGACTGCTCAGTTCTTCTCCGGGCGGCATCACGGTTTTTTCCGCATAGCGTGTCAAAATGACGCTTTGCGAAATGTCCGGTAATGTCAGTTCTGCCCCCAGCAGCGCAGCACAAGCTGCCGTAGCGGTGACTCCGGGAATGATCTCAAAGGCGATGCCCAGCGCTCGCAAGCAGCGAATTTGCTCGCCAATGGCGCCGTAGAGGCTCGGGTCCCCGGAGTGCACGCGGGCGACATCGTGACCTTCGTCATTGGCGGTTTTGATCAACGCAATGATTTGTTCTAGATGCAACTCGGCACTGTTGATGACGCGTTCGGCGTGATGCCCCTGTAGTACCGCTTCAGGAACAAGCGAGCCGGCATAAATAATCACCGGGCAGCTACGGATCAGGCGCTGGCCTTTGACGGTAATCAGCTCTGGATCGCCAGGCCCGGCACCGATGAAATAGACAGTCATGGGAGTCTCTTGAAAGGGTCGTGATAGAGCTGTTCGTGAACATTGCTCATAGTGAGGCGGGGGATTATCGCGGCTTTTGCTCTGATGAAGCTAACGCAAAGGTAGCGGCTGATGATTTTTGCAGGGTAATCAACAGGCTGGCTGGCCATGTGCCGAGCTGTTCCGAAAGGGCCAAAGACGCGCTTTCGGCTATGCCAAAACACCCCGTATGCTCAAACGCTATTGTGGAGTGGTGGCTGAGCCTTGACGTGTACGGCGCCAATTGCTCGGCGCTGAATACCTCAAGCCTGAGATTGAGGTGTGCAGCCACTTGCAGTAACCCCGGCTCATGCTGTTTGGTGTCGATGCTGGCCAAAGCGCTGATCTCGCTGAGGCTGATGCCGGCTTTGCCCAGTGAGTGTTCTATCAGCGCGCGTAAATGTTCAGCGCTGCATCCTTGTCGGCAGCCAAGGCCAATCACCAGAATTGGCCCTGGGGCTGCCTCCCTCACGCTGAATACTGGCCGTCAGGTTTGCGACGGAACAACCAGGCGCTGATCACCCCCAACGCCAGCCAGAAAACGAAGTTGGTCAGTTGTGCGGCTATTTTAAACTGGGACTCAAGTGCTTGCGGTGCCAGGCTTGAGTGAACCAAAGGCTGGGGTGCGCCAAAGATATGCGGCACCAGCAAAATGGCAACCCCAAGTACCTTGAGCGCCCAATGTTTGCCGAAGACCAGCAGGGCAATGCCCACCGCTGTGGATGCGGCCGTGGTGACCCACCAAAGCTGGCGTTGCAACAAGTCGGCGGCGGCAGTGCCCGGCAGTTCCGGCGGCAGTCCCATTGTTGGAGCCAGACAGAACACTGCATACCCCGCCAGCCCCCAGAGCAGGCCCTGAGAAGTGCGGGTGGGGGCACGCAAGGTATACAGGCCCGCCAGCATCAAGGCGAAACCGACTGCAACCACCAGATTTCCACCTGTGGTGGACAGCACGCGCTGCCAGCCATCTTCCGGCTCCCAGGCCTCGGCATCATGCTCGTGGGCGGGCATGTTCATGTCAGCGTGGTCATGGGTTTCGCTTGCTGCCGGTTTTTCAAAGGTTTCTGCTTGCAGAATCAGTGGGGCAACCCAAAAACTTTGCAGCAGTGTCAACAGCAGGGCTGCCAATAAGCCGGTGAAACCCGCGGTTTGAGCGATACGCTTAATCATGGCAGGCACTCTCAATGGCACGGAAATGCAGAGCTGTGACGGGTGTCATGGGCTGCGTTGTGAACCGCATCGATGTGTGAGAAACCAGCAAAATAAACGAGGAAGGCCCCCAGCACGGCGGCGCTGACAGCGGCAACGATGCGTTGGCTTTGCGTGGTAGGAGTAGCAATGGCATGGGTGCTGCTGGTGCGAGTGGACATGGCGCTTGCCTCGGGGCTGGCAGCGGGCATGAGAGCGCAAGAAAACCCCGCGAACGAGGCTCGCAGGGTTCAACAGCGCCCGCCCACCGCGGGTTTGTTATTCAAAAAGAACCAGGCCGGTCTCCGGGCTTGCGAGGGGCTCAAAGGGCTTGAGCCTGTAAACATCTCCTTCCCACGCACGAGGCGCAGTGGCTTTGATGTTTCTCTCGCTTACCGTTGCGGGGGCAGCGCCGGACTTGTCAGCCAATAAATGCCTGACGCACCGGTTTCCCGTTTCACCCTGTGAAGGGCACCTGATACAAGGTGCTTAGGAAAGCACAGCTCTGCGGGGCAGGTCAAATCAAGTCAGGGCAAACCTCAGGATCAAGAATACTTTTAACCTTGTCGCGTAACTGATCAATGGAAAAGGGTTTGCCGATCAAATACACACCATCGGAAAGCTCCAGTGTTTCGGCCAGGCCGCTGGCAACCAGAACAGGCAAGTTTGGACGCAAGTGCCGGGCTTTGCCTGCCAGTTCCTGACCGTTGAAACCGGGCAGGCTAAAATCGGTCATCAGCAGGTCTATGCGCTCGTCCAGATTCTCAAGAGAAACCAGAGCCACTTCAGCGCAATCAGCATCAATTACGTTGAACTCCAGCTCTTCAAGCACGTCTACGATCAGCATTCTGACAATGCTGTCGTCTTCAACCACAAGGATCGTGGAGGTTGTTGCGGGCATAGTCATGATCTCTTCAAGAATTTGAACGTTGGGCTCATTCAGTACCGCTTGAGTCTCAACAATGTGGGCAAGAATAGCCTTGTGAAGGTTTAAATTGAATTATTTTGTACGAAATTTCTCTCTTGTCTGTAAGAAGATGGAACTGCTCGCCGCTTATCCTGCAAACTCTCGTTTTTGCCTCCAGTACGGACTCGACACATGAAATCCCCCGCATCCATTGATGAGCGAAGCTTTCGCAAGCTTTTAAGTCGAAACGTAGGCTTGCCCTTGGCCGTTGGCGTGCTCAGTGCCGTGCTATTTGTGGTGATGATCAGCTATCTGTTGTCGGTGATCCGCTGGGTCGAACACAGTGATCGTGTCATTAGCAACGCCAATGAAGCCGCCAGGCTCACGGTTGACCTGGAAACAGGGATGCGTGGCTACCTCATCACCGGAGACGAGCACTTTCTTGACCCTTATGTCGTTGCCAAGCCGCAAATAGTTGCGCAATTACAAAGCTTGCAAGAACTGGTCAGTGATAATCCGCAGCAAGTCGATCGACTCAAGCGCCTTGAAGCTTTGCAGAGAGAATGGGCGCTGTACGCACAGTCAATGGTTGATTTGAGTCGTCAGAACGGTGATTACAAAGCCGCGGTGCAGTCCGGCAGAGGCAAACGTCTGACGGATGAGATACGTAAGGAATACGAAGAGTTCATTCAAACAGAGCAGCAATTGCGGGTGGCCCGCAGTGATCAAGTCAGCCAGACGACCGTCATCAGCATCAGCCTTTACCTGATATTTATCCTCGGCCTAAGCGGGTTTCTGGCCTATGTAGGACGTCGTGATTTAGTAAACCTTTCAAATAGTTACAACGAAAACTTCGAGTCGTATATCAAGACGGCGGAACGGTTGGAGCGTCAGGCATGGCTGCGTAACGGCCAGACCGAGCTGGCTGAACAGGTATTGGGGCGTCTGACCCTGAATATGCTGGGACGCAATATTCTTCAATTCTGCGCCCAGTATCTGGGCAGCGTGGTGGGCGCAGTGTATGTGCGCGAAGATCATGGCGGCCTCAAGCGCGTGGCTTCTTATGGGTTTTCCCGTGAGCAAGAGGCTAAGGATCAACTGGTTCACAATGATGAAGGGTTGGTCGGCCAAGCCGCTCAGCAGGACCAGCTGATTCGTCTGGACAATGTGCCTCAAGACTATTTCTTTAAGGTCAGCTCCGGGTTGGGCGAAGGCGCGCCGCGCAGTGTGCTGGTGGTGCCAACCAGCGATGATGATCGGGTCAATGGTGTGATTGAGTTGGGTTTTCTCAGGGCCTTGACTGAGCGTGATATTGAATTGTTTGAATTGATCGCCGACAACATTGGTACATCGATTGAGGCTGCTCGTTATCGTCAACGTCTGCAAGAGGTACTGGCTGAGACTCAGCAGCTAAATGAAGAGCTGCAAGTGCAACAGGAAGAACTCAAGACCGCCAACGAAGAGCTTGAGGAGCAATCGCAGATCCTTAAGGAGTCGCAGACTAACCTTGAGACCCAGCAGGCGGAACTGGAGCAGACCAACGAAGCTCTGTCCGGTCAGCGCGATGCGATGAACCGCAAGAATATCGAGCTTAATGAGGCTCAGGTTCAGTTGGAAGAGCGCGCTCAGGAGCTGCAACGGTCCAGCAAATACAAGTCCGAATTCCTTGCCAATATGTCCCATGAGCTGCGCACGCCCCTCAATAGCTCATTGATTTTGGCAAAACTGCTGTCTGAAAACCCTCACGGAAATCTTTCAAGTGAGCAGGTCAAGTTCGCCGAGTCGATCTATTCGGCGGGCAATGACTTGCTTAACCTGATCAATGACATTCTGGATATTTCAAAAGTCGAGGCGGGCAAGCTTGAAGTCTTGCCCGAAAACGCCAGCGTAGCGAGGGTGGTAGAAGGCTTGCGCGGGATGTTTGAGCCATTGGCCGCGGACAAGGGGCTGACACTCAAGGTTGAAGTGCAACCCGGCACGCCGCCCATGCTCTACACCGATAGCCAGCGTTTGGAGCAAATCCTGAAGAACTTGCTGTCCAACGCGATCAAGTTCACCGAAAAAGGTCAAGTCAGCCTCACCGTTGCGCGGGTGCCCGGCGAAGGGGTTGCCTTCACAGTGAAGGATTCCGGTATTGGTATAGCCCAGGATCAGCAAGAAAGTATCTTTGAGGCGTTCCGTCAGGCTGACGGCACCACCAATCGCCGCTATGGCGGTACCGGCTTGGGGTTGTCGATTTCACGTGACCTGGCGACTTTACTCGGCGGCTCCATCAGTATCAGCAGCACGCCGGGGCAGGGCAGTGAGTTTACGTTGACCATGCCCGAGCAATTTGTCGAGCCTGCCGAGGCGACGACGCCCAAGGTCGCGCCATCGCCCCGGCCCGTACCGGCCAGCACTGTGTTGGTGCCTGTCGAGGTTGCGCCTGTACACATCCCACGTTTTGCCGATGACCGTGAAAAAGCACCGTTCAGCACTCGCTGTATTTTGGTGGTTGAAGACGAGCCGAACTTTGCCCGCATCCTCTTCGATCTTGCGCATGAGCTGGGGTATAACTGCCTGGTGGCCCACGGCGCGGACGAAGGCTTCGGGCTGGCTGCTGAGTTCATTCCCGACGCTATTTTGCTGGACATGCGCTTGCCTGATCATTCCGGGTTGACAGTGCTGCAACGCCTTAAAGCGTCAGCGCCGACCCGGCACATTCCGGTACACGTGATTTCCGTTGAGGACCGTGTAGAAGCGGCGATGCACATGGGCGCAGTGGGTTATGCGGTGAAACCGACGACCCGTGAAGAACTGAAAAATGTGTTTGCACGACTTGAAGCCAAATTGACCCAGAAGGTCAAGCGAGTGTTATTGGTTGAAGACGATGATCTACAACGCGACAGCATCGCCCGCCTGATCGGCGATGATGATATTGAAATCACCGCAGTTGGCTTCGCACAGGAAGCTTTGGATCTACTGCGCAGCAATATTTACGACTGCATGATCATCGACCTCAAACTGCCGGACATGCTCGGTGGTGATTTGCTCAAGCGCATGTCGACTGAAGATATTTGTTCTTTCCCGCCGGTCATCGTCTATACCGGACGTAACCTGACCCGCGATGAAGAAGCCGAACTGCGCAAATACTCGCGCTCCATCATCATCAAAGGCGCGCGTTCACCTGAGCGTTTGCTCGATGAGGTGACATTATTTCTGCACAAAGTGGAATCCCAGTTGTCTCATGAGCGCCAAACGATGCTCCAGACTGCTCGCAGCCGCGACAAGGTGTTTGAAGGGCGCAAGATTTTGCTGGTGGATGACGATGTACGAAACATCTTTGCCCTGACCAGTGCGCTTGAGCATAAAGGTGCCATCGTGGTGATTGGCCGTAATGGCCGTGAAGCCATTGAGCGCCTGAACGAAGTGGAAGACATCGACCTGGTGCTGATGGACGTCATGATGCCGGAGATGGATGGCTATGAAGCCACTATTGAAATTCGCAAAGACCCGCGTTGGCGCAAGCTGCCGATCATTGCCGTAACAGCCAAAGCGATGAAGGACGATCAGGAGCGTTGTCTGCAGGCAGGCACCAATGATTATCTGGCTAAACCGATTGATCTGGATCGCCTGTTCTCTCTGATCCGGGTCTGGCTACCGAAAATGGAACGACTCTAAGTGCATCGAAACACCGACATTGAATTGAGGTTGCTGATCGAAGCGATCTACCTCAAATACAGCTATGACTTTCGTGACTACTCCGGTGCTTCGGTGAAGCGCCGTGTCCATCACGCAATGCGTCAGTTCGACTGCAACACCATTTCGGCCTTGCAGGAGCGCGTGCTGCATGACCCGACTGTGTTTATGCAGTTGTTGCAGTATTTGACGATTCCGGTCAGTGAGATGTTTCGCGATCCTGAGCACTTCCTGGCGATCCGCCAGGAGGTGGTGCCTATTCTCAAGACCTACCCCTCGCTGAAAATCTGGATCGCCGGTTGCAGCACCGGCGAAGAGGTCTACTCAATGGCCATCTTGCTGCGGGAAGAAGGGCTGCTGGACCGCACCATTATTTATGCCACCGATATCAATCCGCGTTCGCTGGAAAAAGCCAAGCAAGGCATTTTCTCGATGGAAAGCATCCGCGGCTACACCAGCAATTACCAAAAGGCGGGAGGTCAACGCTCGTTTGCCGATTACTACACGGCGGCTTATGACTACGCCATCTTTGACAAGAGCTTGTGTGAGAACGTCACGTTCGCCGACCACAGCCTGGCGACCGACAGTGTATTTTCAGAAACTAATTTAATTTCGTGCCGTAACGTGTTGATTTACTTCAACAAAAATCTTCAAAACCGAGCGTTTGGTTTGTTCCATGAGTCACTTTGTCATCGCGGTTTTCTGATGCTGGGTAGCAAGGAAACTCTCGATTTTTCGGATTACAGCAAAGCGTTTGCGCCGGTGCTCAAGCAAGAACGGATCTACCGAAAGCTATGACCACCGAACTCAGGGCTGTAGACGCTGTGGTCATTGGCGCCTCCTCAGGTGGCGTCGAGGCATTGCTGACGCTTTTTGCCAACGTTCAACCAGGCTTTCGGTTGCCGGTTATTGTGGTTTTGCATATTCCTGATGAGCGTCGCAGCCAGCTGGCCGCTGTGTTCAACAATCGTTTGTTATTACCGGTCAAGGAAGTCGACGACAAAGAGCCTATTGCCCCGGGGACCTTGTACTTTGCGGCCCCCGGTTATCATGTCTCGATAGAGCACGATCGCAGTTTTTCATTGAGCCGCGAGGAGCGGGTGCACTATTCCCGCCCCTCCATTGACTACCTTTTTGAGTCGGCAGCCGATGTGTATCAATCGCGTCTGGCTGCAATATTACTGACGGGGGCTAACCAGGATGGTGCCCAAGGGTTGCTAACGGTCAAACAGCAAGGCGGTTTGACCATTGTGCAAGACCCGACCGAAGCCCTTGTGGCCACCATGCCGCATGCAGCGCTTGAACGCTGCCAACCGGACTACATCCTTCCTTTGCACGGCATTGCCCGTTTGCTCGTCGAGCTGGAACGAATCTAATGCTACTAAGTGAAATTCAAGCCAAGTTGCTGATCGTTGACGATCTGCCTGAGAACTTGCTGGCGCTGGAAGCGTTGATCACACGCGAGGATCGCACGGTTTACAAAGCCCTGTCCGCGGACGAGGCGCTGTCGCTGTTATTGCAACATGAGTTTGCGATGGCCATTCTTGATGTTCAGATGCCGGGTATGAACGGCTTTGAACTGGCCGAGTTAATGCGCGGTACTGAAAAAACCAAAAATATCCCGATCGTGTTTGTCAGTGCCGCCGGGCGCGAGATGAACTATGCCTTCAAGGGCTACGAAAGTGGTGCCGTGGACTTTTTACACAAGCCACTGGATATCCATGCGGTCAAAAGTAAGGTCAATGTGTTTGTCGAGTTGTATCGACAAAGCAAGGCCATGAAACATCAGGTTGAAGCGCTGGAACAGAGCCGCCGCGAGCAAGAAACCTTGCTGGCACAACTGAAAGTCACCCAGTGTGAGCTTGAGCATGCGGTGCGTATGCGCGACGATTTCATGTCGATTGTTTCTCATGAAGTTCGTACGCCACTCAATGGACTGATTCTTGAAACCCAACTGCGCAAAATGCATCTGGCCCGCGAAAATGCCGCTGCCTTTACCATGGACAAAATGCACGCCATGGTCGATCGCGACGAACGCCAGATTCAGAGCCTTATCCGCCTGATAGAAGACATGCTGGATGTGTCGCGCATACGCACCGGCAAGTTATCGATTCGCCCCTCGACGTTTGACTTGTCGCAAACTGTGGCCAATCTGCTCGAAAGCTTCGCAGCGCAAATCAGCGCAGCACAATCGCGAGTCGACTTTACCGTTCGCCAGTCAGTGATAGGTCAGTGGGATGAATTCCGAATAGAGCAGGTAGTGTCCAACTTGCTGACCAACGCATTGCGCTACGGTGCCCGCAAACCGGTGCAGGTTTCTGTTTATGTTGAAGGGGCGAGTGCCATCATCGACGTGAGAGACCAGGGTATTGGCATCAGTGAAGAAAACCAGAAACGAATTTTCCATCAATTCGAGCGGGTTGCCGGGAGTGACGTTGTGAGCGGGCTGGGGTTGGGGCTGTTTATTTCTGAGCAGATCATCGCCGCTCACAACGGTTCTATCAGCGTACACAGTACGTTGGGCGAGGGCGCTTTGTTCAGGGTCAGCCTACCGTTGGTGCAAAAGTCATGAATTGGCCGCAACCTCTTGCTCGGCGTGAGGTCGTAATGGCAGCGATAGTACGGATTAGGGTTTCCCATGAGTGAAGATGCGCAAGATGTTGTTTTGATTGTTGAGGATGATCCCTCGATCCTGATGGTGTTAAGCGATTATCTGTCGGGTGTAGGCTATCGAGTGTTGCAAGCGGAAAACGGGCAGCGGGCCTTTGAAATTTTGGCGAGCAAGCCGCATCTGGATTTGATGGTCACTGATTTCCGACTGCCGGGTGGCATTTCAGGGGTTGATATTGCAGAGCCCGCAGTTAAATTACGGCCGGATCTGAAAGTGATCTTCATCAGTGGTTATCCGGCGGAAATTCGTGAAACGGGCAGCCCGATTACCCGCAAGGCACCGATTTTGGCCAAGCCCTTTGACCTCGATACCTTGCAAGAACAGATACAGGAACTGTTGAAGTGAGGTGTGTCCCCCTTGCTCGCTAAGCGTGCCGGGACGTGCCGGAAATGGGGCGAACTTACCGACAGCAGGCATGATGGTTTTTAATGGCAGCGCTGATGACCTTTCGCTTTTCGCCTACGCGTCTGGCTTAGTTTAATGGCTGCACTTAAAACCCATAAAAAATACATGCCATGACCCTAAACGTTAGTAACTTTCGTCAAGAAGTCTCTAAGTTCAAACTGTCAAAAAATGCCTTCAATGAATTGTTGGCGGCCCAGAATAAACTGGCCCCTGATTCTTTGACACACCGGATTGATGTCGCGCCGGCTCTCCTTGACTCCCAGTGCTCAGGCGCCCTGCTTGAGGAACTGGGCACTGTCAGAAACATGATTGATCATGAACGTCATGTACTGCTCATCGACGGTTTCAAGGTCGATACGCTCGCCCGCTTTAAATCACTGATTTGGACATTCGGATCTCTGTTGGGTGTACCGATGGTGCAAAACCATTTGGGGCATCACATGATCGAGGTCTATGACCGGGGAGGCAAAAGCATTGAGGAGGGCGCCAGATACCATCAGACCAAACAAGGTGCCTACGTACATAACGATGGCGTGAGCGACCCTGTCCCTATTGATTACCTGATACTTGCCTGCGGGCAAAAAGCGCTGCTGGGCGGTGAAAGTATTCTGATAGATGCCAGCGCGGTGTATGTCGAGTTAACGGCATTTCCAGAGATACTCGAAGTGCTTAAAGGGGATTTCCTTTTCGAGAATCGAGGGATGGCTGAGGAAGAACAGTTATTCAGGGCTCCAATCCTGAGTTTTTCCGATGAGGGTATTCCTCAAATCAGATACTTCCGGGTTTACATTGAATCGGCTCACCTCAAGGCTGGCCAACCGTTAACCGCTCTTCAAGTGCAGGCGCTGGACTTTCTTGACACCGTCCTGGATCAGTCCAGCGTGCAGCATCGAATTTTGTTGGAGCCCGGCCAAGTACTGGTTTCGGCGGATAACAAGTTCTTGCATACACGTACGCAATTTATTGAGCAACATGCTCCCCGTGCAGAAATCAGTGACAGCGACTGCCTGGCCAGCCTTAACCGCTACATGTTGCGGATGTGGTTACGCAAACCCTCGTAGTTCCATGAAAGCGGCCGTCTTTCATACTCTCTCATCAAAAAAAGCAGAGCCCATGGATAACTCCGATATCGCAATCACGCTCGTCTTGATTTCAGCGTTTATGCACGCCACCTGGAATGCGGTGGTTAGAGCGGGAAGCAGTCGCTTCATGACGTTAGCCATGGTCGATGCAACGGCTTTGGTGATCTGCCTGGCGGCATTGCCACTGGTTAATGTGCCAAGTCTGCACGTTGCAGGGTATGTGTTGGTTTCAGTCGTGCTCAACACGGTGTATCGACTGTTTTTGATCAAGGCCTATGAGACAGGGGACTTCGGTCAGGTCTACCCGATTATGCGCGGAGTACCGCCGGTGCTGGTGGCGCTCTTTTCCTATTTCCTGCTGCATGAGCATTTATCCTTTCAGGCAATGGCAGGTGTTTTATTGATTTGCGCGGGCATTATCAGCCTGACGTTTGTGCGCAAGATGACCGCTCATTTGCTAAAGCCCATCATGATGGCTATTTGTGCGGGGGTCTTTATTGCTGCCTATACGGTGGTGGACGCCAAAGGGGTCAGGGCCAGCGATACGGTGTTGCAGTACATCATCTACCTGACAGTCTTTCAGAGTATTCCGATTCCGCTGCTGGCATTTTGCAAAGAGCGCTCGGCGCTTGCTCATGCGGTTCGTCGTCACTGGCGCGTCGGCGTGTTGGGAGGGGTGTTTTACCTGACGTCTTATGGTCTGGTGCTGTTTGCACTCTCTCTGGATGCCGTGGCCAAGGTGTCAGCGCTGCGAGAAACCAGTGTTATCATCGGCGCAATCATTGCTGCCTTGTTTTTTCATGAGCGGTTTGGCTGGAGGCGACTGCTCTCGGCGTTTGTGATTGTGTGCGGGATTATCTTGATCAAGGTGAGTAACTAATGCCCCAACGTCCGCCGCCAACCCCCATGCTTCAGGCATTCGTTTGCGCGGCCCAAACCGGTAGTTTTGCTCGTGCCGCCACTGAATTGAATCTGACCGCGAGTGCGATCAGCCATCAAATATCAGGCCTTGAAGAGTGGTGGGATGTGCAATTGTTTGAGCGGCACTCGCGTGGCGTCAAGTTGACAGCCGCTGGCGAGGCGTTGCTGCCCGTTATTCATTCATTTTTTACGAACCTTGACGAAGTTTTGCATTCACTCAATGGCGGCAACTCGTCTCCATTGCATCTCTACTGTACGTCGTCATTGTGCTCCGCCTGGCTGATCCCCAGGATGCATGCCTCTCAGAGTGACGCTTGTTTGAACCTGGATCTGGTTTTAACAAATGCCGATTTAAGTGCCACCAACCTAGACGCCACTCAATACGATGTCGCCATTGTAATGGGGTACGGTCACTACCCCGGCCAACACGTAGAGCGATTGATGCGCGACGCGGTATTCCCCGTATGCTCGCCGGAGTTTCGTCGCCGTAACGGTGACATCTCCTTGATGGATATCGCTCGGTACCCTTTGATACATCGGGTCGATGACCCGTTGTGCCCCGGGTGGGAAAGCTGGTTCGCTTTTCAGGATTTACCGGCGCCAACTTATCACCAGGGCCCTCGATTTCCTGACTCCAGCCTGGCAGTCAAGGGTGGGGGAATAGCATTGGGCCGAACCGCGCTGGTCTATGACCTATTAGAGGAGGGGAGTCTGGTTGCTTTAAGCGGGGCTGCAATGATATCGCCAGCGACTTACTACATTATCTGCAAGGAAGGGCGTCAAACAGAGCCTGATATAGCCAGACTGATGGACTGGATAAAAGCGCAAGCCGCCGACTTTGTTCAAGCGGTTACTTTGCAGTACCCGGCACTCTGCGGCCCTGCTACAGGAAGTTGAGTCCAGTGGAGCAATAAGGGCCGCTGAGTATTTATTTTGGGGCCTTCACTCGCTAACAGCCTGCTTGATCTGTTTGGAAGCCGACCAGATGCGATAGCGCACTTCTATGTCCTTGGGCACATACACCACAATCGGCAACTTGCTGTTGTAACGCAGCATAAAACCTTCACCCATCACCGGAACAAACTCAGGATGGGCTTTGCCTTGCGGGCAAGCCATCATCGTACTCGCCGGGCCCGTCACCTTATTCAGGCGATACATCGGATAACCCCAGCCTTTGAGGGTTTTTTCTTCCAGCTTGCCGCCCAGTCGTTGCTGATTACAGTCCACTTGCAAGGTTTTACCGGCAATGATTTGAACTTTGTAATCGTCTTCATTCTTCTGCTTGGGCAGATAGATGACCTGGCGGCTGAACCCGGTTTCGGCTTTGGGGTAGGGGGCCACGTCTTCCAGTTTGGCCGCGTGGGCTACGCTGCACAGCGCACTCAGTAAAAGTGCTGCGCTGATGACGAATGGTTTCATGCGGTTTCCTTATTCCAAAACATAAAAAGGTGTCGACTTAAAAGATGCGCACTGAACGCGGGTGTATTCTCGTCGTCGTGGCGCAATCAGACAACGACAAGTCTATTTAAGTGCAAAATCGGCCCGTTGTCGGGATAGATTGCTTCTCGCCAATGTCGAAGTGCCAGTAAACTGTTTTTTTTCCTCCGAATCATTATTTCCCGAGGTTTTTGCATGACACTCAGTCCTCTTGCGGGCAAACCGGCTCCAGCTCAACTGCTGGTCGATATACCGCGACTGGTGACCGCTTATTACACCGGTCAACCCGACGCTGCCATTGCCACACAGCGTGTTGCTTTCGGCACGTCGGGGCACCGCGGCAGCTCGTTTGAGCTGAGCTTTAATGAGTGGCATGTGCTGGCTATCAGTCAGGCTATTTGCCTGTACCGCCAGATGAAAGGCATTAACGGTCCGCTGTTCGTCGGCATTGACACCCACGCGCTGTCGACCCCGGCGGGTGCCAGCGCACTGGAAGTTTTTGCGGCCAATGGCGTCGAAACCATGATTGCGGCGAACGATGAATACACGCCGACACCCGCCATCTCCCACGCGATCATTTGCTACAACCGTGGCCGCACTTCGGGCCTGGCCGACGGCGTTGTGATTACTCCGTCCCACAACCCGCCAGAAAGTGGTGGTTTCAAATACAACCCGCCAAACGGTGGCCCGGCTGATACCGATGTAACCAAGTGGATCGAAGCCAAAGCCAATGAATTGCTGGCTGCCCGGCTCTCGGGCGTCAAGCGCATCAGTTATGAGCACGCCTTGAAAGCGGGCACCACGCACCGTCACGACTACCTTAATACCTATGTTGGCGATCTGAAAAACGTCATCGATATGGACACCCTGCGCGGTGCCAATTTGCGTTTGGGCGTTGATCCGCTGGGTGGTGCGGGTGTGCGTTATTGGTCAGCCATCGGCGAGCACTATGGGTTGAACCTTGAAGTCGTCAACACCTCGGTAGACCCAACGTTCCGTTTTATGTGCGTTGACTGGGATGGGCGCATCCGCATGGACCCGTCTTCCAGCTATGCGATGCAAGGCTTGATCGGGCTTAAAGAGCGCTTTGACGTGGCATTCGCCTGTGACCCAGACCATGATCGTCATGGCATTGTCACGCCATCCGGTGGCTTGCTGGCACCCAACAGTTACCTGGCGGTGTCGATCGACTATCTGTTCAATAACCGCCCGCAGTGGCGTGCAGATGCAGCCGTCGGCAAAACCGTGGTCAGCAGTGGCTTGATCGATCGGGTGAGTGCGCGCCTCGGACGTCGATTGTATGAAGTGCCGGTGGGCTTTAAATGGTTCGCAGATGGTTTGTTCGAAGGTTCACTGGGGTTTGGTGGAGAAGAGAGCGCGGGAGCTTCGTTCTTGCGTCTGGACGGCAGCGTCTGGTCGACCGACAAGGATGGCTTGATCCCCTCACTTCTGGCCGCAGAAATGACCGCCCGTACGGGTCTTGACCCTTCTCAGCTGTATCAAAAAATGACTGAAGATCTGGGCCGGCCGTTCTCGACCCGTGTCGATGCCCAAGCCACCCCGCAGCAAAAAGCCCTGTTGAGCAAGTTGTCGCCTGAGCAGGTCAAGTCGACTCATCTTGCGGGCGAAACCATTACCCAAATCCTCAGCCATGCGCCCGGTAATAATCAGGCCATTGGCGGTTTGAAGGTGATGACTGAAAACGGCTGGTTCGCTGCACGACCGTCAGGCACTGAAGACATTTACAAGATCTACGCCGAAAGCTTTATCGGCGATGAGCACCTCGCCCGTCTGGTCGAGGAAGCTCAAGTGCTGGTGGATGCGGCCATCTCGTAACGCTGTGACTCAGCCTGTGCCTGGCAACAGGGCAGGCTGAGGTCGTCTGGCCGGGTCGGTGACTACCGGTAAGTGCATGCAATCAAAAACGGCCATGTTTGCATTAAGCGCACTTTCAGTGCTCGCAATCGATTTGCGCGCACTCGCTTTAGTGCAGCTGACGGATCGTCCAACAGATGCTGGCTTGATGGCCGTCAGTTCAGGCAAGTACCTGATAGTTCTACCAGCTATACATATTTGGTAAACGAGCAGATTCTTGTGTTTCGGTCGCTATTACCTTGAACAAGGCACATAAACGCCGAACGCAACTATCGCTAATCCCTATCTGTACGACCCGTCGAAAGGATCTTTCTACTTATTCAACATCAGGGACAAACTTGAGGACAACAACATGGCTTTGTTCAGTGATGTACAACTTGCCTGCTCGCGCTTGGCTCCGCACGGCTGGCACTCACTTCTGCTCCAACATGGCTTGGACATCACTGCGCCAAACTTGCAGCAGGAACTGAGCAAACCATTGTCTGTTGACCGAGCCCTCAAGGGCTTTGAAGACTATTCTCCCGCAGGGGGGCGTGGCATCGAAGCCGGCAGGCCTGCAGAAAGTTTGTTGTATCACGCGTTTGCTTCGCCGAATGTGTTGAGCGCCGCCGATGGAACCCAACTGACGGCTTTCCCTACAGCGCTTGAAATTGAGCAGTTACTGAATTTCGTTTACGGGTTCAACCCACCCAGCATGGAGATGTTGAGTGCATACGCGGGCTCAGCGCCATTGGCCATAGTCGTGTTTGCTTATGAGTATCGGCCACGCCCGGAAACCGTACATAAAGCTAAGGCAGACCTGTGTTTCTCCCGTACCGGCGTGGCCCGAATAGGTACCGCACCCGCCTTGTATGATGCCGCACGGCGTGGCTTCCTGCCCTTTGTAGAGGCCGATACGCAGCAGATGCGGGTCATTCCGGCCCGTTATGGCGCGTACATTGCCATGCAAAAAAACGGTGATAGTGAAAGCTTCGGTCCTATGAGTTTTCAATCACCCTCTGACGCAAATTTGAGTTTTTGGGTGCCGATACACAAATTATTCAATGGCAAGGAATGCCTGCAGGGCCTGGACTTGACAGTGCATCTGGAAAACTACCAGATCAATGAGAAGATCCGGCAAGTGCATATGATGTACAGCGCAACGGGATGGCAAGAACCAGACATCCTGAATTATCCATTTGTCATTACCGAAGGCCTGTGTCATTGGGCTGACCCCACTGACATGGGTACTGGGCTTTTGGTTCCGGATGCAAAGGAGCGGTTGGTTGAGTTGGCCCACTATCAGGGGCAACCCTTGTCATTTACGATGCCAGCGGGCACGGGTGGGCTCTTGCATGGTCGCCATCGGGTCCTTGACGACGGCACGATCGAAGATCTGAATAACGTCGAAGGTGTTGATGCGATCGTCAGGCAGGGCGGCTATCGCACGCTGCACTATCAGGATGCAATGGCAGACGGCTGGGTCCGGGCACGTTGTCCAGAATTAGAGTCCCACGGCCTGGACGAGGACAGCGTCGCAGCCTATTCGATCATCGGCGCTCCCGACTTCTTCCCGCTGTGTGGGCAGCGCGAGCTGAAGGCGTGGTCAAATGATCCGAATGTATTCCCTTGTCCTGCGCCGCCGTGCCCCGAGGTTTGGCACGCCCGTGTCAATCCATTGTCGGACGTTCGTTACTCGATCAACCCGGCTTTGGAGGGCAATTACTTTGCCGAGGAAGATCGCGGTGTCACGGCCATTGTCTCCTTGCCGCTTGGTGAATCAGCGTCTGCCCAAGCTTTGACAGCACCTGAAGTAGCCTTGGCGCAACGCCAGTCTTGCTTGCCCGACTTCGCCAGTGGCGTGTTCGGACCGGGCTGGGAGATTGGTCGAGGTTTGATCGATAAACCTTTCAAGGAAGAACTTAATGGTTACATGCTAGCCAGTCCGTTTACAGAAGATGCGCGGATTTGCGCCGCGTTGGGTTCCTATTGGCCTGGCGTGGCACCTGATTCAACCCGTACATATGAACCGCGTACCGTCGCCTCTTCGGTCATTCCCATGACAGACGCCGAAATCGGTTTAAGTGATGCGCCCTCATGGGACGGCCTGAAAGGTCCTGTTTTGGTTGAACTGGAAGGGCGTCAGGTCGTTCAGTACCAAGCCTACGAGTACAGTGATTACACGTCGGCAGCATTAAAAGGACAGCTTTCACTGGCTGTTACGGGGCACATTAATACTGAGCAGTATCACCAGCGAGTCCTGGCCATGCATCGCGCCTATAAAGCGGTTGGAGCAACCGAAAAGGCAGAGAAAAGGCTGTGGTCGGTACTGTCCTTCTCGATCGTGCAACAGCCTGACGAGCAACTGGACGCTGCCGAGCAAGAGGCAGGGCATAGTCTGGAGGGGGAGGTAATGTACTTGTTCCTTTACAAACACGGTGCAATCAGCACGCCAGCGGATGATTTCAAGCGTCGTCATGTGGAGATTGATACGCGAGTGCAAATGTATGTCAGCCAGAGCGCCCTGATAGCCAAAGAAGACGACACACCGTGGCACTTACGCGATGAATCAATATGATGTGATTGTGGTCGGTGCAGGGCCTGCCGGCTGTGCGACAGCGATCGCGTGCGCACAGCATGGTATGCACGTGGCACTGCTGGAGCGCGATTCATTCCCGCGCCATCGGCCCGGCGAAACCTTACACCCGGCCATTGAGCCGCTGCTCGGCCAACTGGGCATACTGCGCGAGCTGACCGAACTCTCTGGTCTACGGCATCATGGGCACTGGGTGCATTGGGAGGGAGTGCCGCGTTTTGTCGAGTTCGGTGGTGATGCGGCTGGCCCTTGGCGAGGCTTCCAGATTGAGCGAGCAGCCTTCGATGTTCGACTCATGAACAGAGCGCGTGCTTTAGGGGTGCGGATTATCCAGCCCTGTGCAAGCCCAACGATCATTCATGATGACAACAGGGTCGCAGGGGTCGCCTTAGGGCAAGACCGGCTTCTGGCAGCCTGTGTAGTCGATGCTTCGGGAGGGCACGGATGGCTCCGGCGGCAATTGCCGATCCAGTGGCAGGCATTTTCACCGCGACTGATTGCTCGCTATGGCTATTACCAAGACGAGCTCGAGCGGATTTATGACACTCCACGGCTTATCGCGGTCAGTAATGGTTGGCAATGGATCGCTCGCCTCGACACTCATCACCTACACTGGACAACCCTGAGTTTTGACTCAAACAGCATGCCGCTAGCCGGTTCGCCCGATGCGCTCAAGTCCTTGACACCGGTTGGCCCGGTACGCGGCGCAGACGTCTCCTGGCGCCTATCCGAGGCACCCATGGGGCCCGGCTACATACTGGTCGGTGATGCAGCGGCCATATTGGATCCTGCTTCGTCGCACGGCGTGCTTAAAGCGCTGATGTCCGGCATGCAAGCGGCCCAGGCCATTGCTGACTGCCGCGCCTGGCCAAGTGGCGAGCACGTAGTTCACCAGCATTTCAAAACCTGGTTGCACAATCAGTTCAACGCTGACATCAATGCTCTGCGTCAGTTTTACCGCGTGCATCCTTACCCGCCGATGTGGGTCTGATCAATTGTCGTTGTAGTTACCTGCCATCATCCTCGTCGACTTGCAGTCTATAGGGGACTGCGATTGTTCATCTGCCTCCCCGATTCAAGACGCATCAGGAAAGACTCTGGAATCAATAGAAGAGGGTGGCGCACTTTCAATGCGCCACCTGTGTCGCGGTATCAGATATCCAGCACGATTTTGCCGAAGTGCTGGTTGGTTTCCTGATATTTGAACGCTTCAACAATGTCGGTCAGCGGGAAGTGACGGTCAATGATCGGACGCATACCGTTGGCATTAATGGCTCGAATCATGTCTTGTTGCTGGGTGCGGCTACCGACCAGCACGCCTTGCAGGCGCACCTGCTTGACCAGCGCCGGAACAAAGTCCATTGATCCGGATACGCCACTCAAAATGCCGATCACCGAAATATGCCCGGCAACCCGTACGGCAATCATCGACTGTTCAAGGGTCGAGGGGCCGCCCACTTCGATGACATGATCAACACCGCGGCCACCGGTGAGTGCGCGTGCGGTCGCGCCCCACTGGGTGTCTTTGCGATAGTTGATGACGTGATCAGCGCCCAGCGCTTTCAGGCGCTCAAGTTTTGCATCGCTGGAAGAGGTCGCAATAACAGTGGCGCCCGCCATTTTGGCGAATTGCAGGGCGAATATCGAAACCCCGCCCGTGCCCTGGATCAACACGGTGTCGCCCGGCTTGAGGGAATCATCGGCCATCAACGCACGCCAGGCAGTCAAACCCGCCGTGGTCAGGGTTGACGCTTCGGCGTGGCTGTAACCCACAGGTGCCAGGGTGAAGGCGGTGGCTTTGGCGGTGACTTGCTCGCGGGCATATCCGTCGATGCCGTCGCCAGGCACGGTCACGAAGCCTTCAACCAGCGGTGTGCCGTCGATCCACTCGGGGAAGAAGGTGCTCACGACTGAATCGCCAACCTTGAATTCAGTGACGTCGCTGCCTACCGCAATGACTTCACCCGCACCATCCGCCATGGGGATCCGCTGTTCGGTTGGCCCCCACATGCCGCTGACTACAGCGAAATCATGGTAGTTCAGGGAGTTGGCGTGTAAGCGTACGGTGATTTCACTACTGGCAGGGGCGCGCACTTCGCTGCTGCCCACGACAACATTGTCATAACCGCCACCAGGTTTAACGAAGATAGTTTTAGTGCTCACAAGATGTCCTCTGGTTTTCACAACGCATAATGTTCATTTCGTTAAATAACGAAATGATAGGGTAAAAATTACAACTCGATTTTCAGCCTAGCCGCAAAGTCATCAATCGCCTGCTCATTGCGTCGGTAGTACGTCCATTTGCCAATGCGGGTGCTCAGTACAAAACCGGCCCGTTGCAAGATGGCCAAATGCGCAGAAGCGGTGGACGGCGACAGGCCGGCCTTGTGCTGCAAATGGGTGACACACACACCGATAGCAGGATCACCGTGATCCTGAGGCGGGAAATTACTGAGTGGGTCTTTGAGCCACTCCATCATTTGCATGCGAGTGTCATTGCCCAAAGCTTTGAGCTGTTCGAGTATCATGGGCAGTGATGCTACGCTTTTTTACGAAATGTTCAACGGCCCTGTCGTGCCCCGTGACAACGGGCCGCAGGCAGGGCGGATATTTTGCATTTACAGGTTCAATCCTGTATTTGTTGCGCCATCAAGCCTTCAACCTGCCCATCAGGAACCATGATGCCTAGCCAGTTCCCTTCTGTCCGTCCCCGCCGTCTGCGTCGTACACAAACACTGCGCGACCTGTTTCAGGAAACCGAATTCAGCCTGAACGATCTGGTGCTGCCGATCTTTGTCGAAGAAGAGATTGACGACTTTGTACCCATCACCAGCATGCCGGGTGTGATGCGCATCCCCGAGTCGAAACTGGCCGGTGAGATTGAGCGTTATGCCCGTGCCGGTATCAAATCGGTGATGGCTTTTGGCGTGTCACACCATCTGGATGCCACCGGCAGCGACTCATGGCGTGAAGACGGGCTGGTCTCGCGCATGGCCCGCATCTGCAAGGATACTGCGCCTGAAATGATCGTGATGAGTGACACGTGCTTCTGCGAGTACACCTCCCACGGCCATTGCGGTGTCATGCACGATCACGGCGTTGACAACGATGCCACCTTGATCAATTTGGGTAAGCAGGCGGTTGCGGCAGCAGCAGCGGGGGCCGACTTCATCTCGCCGTCGGCCGCGATGGACGGTCAAGTACAGGCCATCCGCAGCGCGCTCGATGCGGCCGGTTTTATCGATACTTCAATCATGGCGTATTCCACCAAGTTCGCATCGGCCCTCTATGGCCCGTTCCGCGAAGCGGGTGGCAGCGCATTGAAGGGCGATCGCAAGTCATACCAGATGAACCCGCTCAACCGTCGCGAAGCCATTCGCGAGTCGCTGCTGGATGAGCAGGAAGGCGCAGACGTACTGATGGTCAAGCCGGCCGGTGCTTACCTGGACATCATCCGTGACGTACGCGAAGCGTCGCGCCTGCCATTGGCGGCGTATCAAGTGAGCGGTGAGTACGCGATGATCAAATTCGGTGCGTTGGCCGGCGCTATCGATGAAGCCCGTGTGGTGCGCGAAACCCTGGGTTCGATCAAGCGTGCGGGTGCGGACATGATCCTGACCTACTTCGCTATGGATCTGGCGTTGCAGGGGATCTAAGCCCCCCACGCCCAATGTGCCGGGTCATCGACGATGGCCTGGTGCATTTCCAGCACTTTGGGTATTTCCTGCTTCAAGAACTCGACCCACGTTCGCACTTTGGCATCCAGAAAGCGGCGAGAAGGGTAGAGCGCAAAGATGCTTTTTTCGTGCAGTCGGTAGTGTGGCAGCACGCGTACCAGTGAACCTCGCTGATACGAATCCACGGCCACATAATCGGGCAACAAGCAGATTCCCAGGCCGGCTTGCGCCGCCTGTGCCATGGCCTCGGCGACGTTGACCTGAAACACATGCCCCGGACGAATTGACTGCTCGCCGTGCTCATCGCGAAAGGTCCAGCTGTCGGTGAACAGCGGGTCAACAAGGTGCAGGCATCGATGCTGGCTCAGGTCTGCGGGCGTTTGTGGCACTCCGTGACTCTTCAGATAGGAAGGGGCTGCGCAGATCACGCTGCCGATGCTGCCCAGCGGCTGGCCAATCATTTCTGAATCGGGCAGATCCCCCGACAACGTGATCACTACATCGTGGCCTTCTTCCAGCAAATCGGGTTGGCGTTGAGAGAGCGTCAAGTCAATGTTGACCTGCGGGTAGAGCTTCACATAGCGGGCCACCAAGGGCGCGAGTAGTTGAATCCCCAAGCCCGTGGTCGATTGCACACGCAAGTGCCCGCGCGGGATCAAGTGAGCGCCAGCAGCTTCGGCATTGGCATCCTCGATTTCGCCGAGAATCAAACGGCATCGCTCCAGGTACCGTGTGCCCACCTCGGTCAGTGCCAGACGTCGGGTGCTGCGTTGCAGCAAACGCGCCTGCAACAAGGATTCCAGCTCCGAGAGCAAACGTGAGGTCTGCGCTGTGGAATAGCCAAGCGCCTGTGCCGCAGCCGTGAAGCTGCCGGTCTCGACTACGCGTACAAACACGCGCATCGCCTGGTGAATGTCCATGCTGATAATGACTCCGCACATTAGCTATTGTTTTGTGGCGGCGATAATTACACAGACTGTAGAAAGATGCCGCTTTCCCGAGAATGTTCTTGCACTGTTTCAGTGCAAATTGGCGCGCGGCCGCATGATGAAGTGCACACGAATGCTTAATGGATCACAACTCGAATGTGTGCGTGTAAGAAAATTCTACTGCACGGAAAAGCCTTAGCGTGATCAAGCACTTATTTATAAAAAATACCCTAAATTAGGGTAGGAAATGTCATTGAAAAATGTGAGATTAAGACTTTAATTAACCAAGGGGTGATATCAGTATGATATTGCCCGTTTGTTCAGTCAGGTGATTGATTTATTAAGGCGGGGACTTTTTTAGCTGTTTCCCTGTCAGACATGTACTTTAATTTGCTTGCCCTTTTCTTTTCCAGAACAGCCAAGCTCTGAACGTGCCAAAACGGTTCACACACAGGGAGCTATTTTTGAAGACTACTGAACATCCGCGTGCTGACGCAGAAATTGATGTGCTTGACCTGTTTCACTCGTTTTGGCAACAAAAGGTATTGATAGCAGTCACCACGGCCGCCGTGGCGGCCATTGCTGTGGGCTATGTGCTCGTCGCGCAACCCGTCTACCAGGCCAGTACCCTGCTGCGCCCGGCAGCGATCAATGAGCTTGATGCCCTGAACCGCTCTGAGGTGTACACCCTTCCTCCCTCAGACGCGTTGCTCAAAGTGGGCGCAGCACTGGACTCATACGAGACGCGTCTCAATTACTTTCGCGCTCACCCGGAGTTGTTCGAGCCGCTGCAAAAAAAGGGCATGACGCCTGAGCAAAGCTTTGAGATTTTTAACCGAGATGCCATTAATTTGATTCGCCCTGACCCCAAGTCAGGCGACTTGAGTTCTTTTTTAAAGTTACAGCTGACTTACCCGGATTCTGTTAATGGCCCGCAAATCCTTAACGGTTTTGTTGAATACGCGATCAATAACCAGCGTGCGCAAATCAGTGCGGATCTAAAAGTCATTATTAATAACCGCTTGCGCGAACTGGATGAAAAAATCAACGCTGCACGTTCTGCCTATCGTTCGGACAAGGACGCCGAAATTGCCGGTCTGGTAGAAGGCGACACCTTGCAAACGGCAAAGCTTAAAGATGAGCTAAAGGCTCTGCGACTGCAGTTACGGACTGAACGGTCAGATCGTATCGCACAGTTGCAAGAGGCTATCGCTATTGCCAACTCGTTGGGTATCACCCAGCCGACGACGCCATCCGCGATGGCCGCGGCTACACAAGGTACTTCTTCACGGGGTATGCGCACCGAGATCACCTCACAAGCTCTGCCCCTGTACTTTATGGGCAGCAAAGCCCTGGAGGCCGAGCGTGCAGCTTTGCTCAAGCGTACCTCAGACGACTTTACCAACGAAAAAGTGTCGGATATCGCCAAAAAATTGCAGATGCTAGAGGTCAACCGCCAGGTTGAAATGCTCGGTAAGCGTACGAACGAAGATCTGTTTCTTAAAAATATCGAGCCGCTGCGTGCCGAGGTTGCCCGTCTGGGTGGCCTGAATACGGACATGAGCCGGTTGGGTCTGGCCAGCATTGATCGCAAGGCGCAAACGCCGCTGGATCCGATCAAGCCGAAAAAGGGCCTGATAGTCGGATTGGCCGTGGTACTCGGCTTGCTGTTGGGTTTCGGTATTGCAACCGTGCGCTATTTTGTCAGGCAGCGCCGCGAGACCCTGTAAGCCATAGACTCAGACCAACACTGCTGCCGACTTGACCTGTGCCCAGAGCGTTTGGCCTGGGTGCAGGCCGAGTTGGTCGCGCGAGTAACGGGTGATACGCGCCAGTAGCGCACTGCCATCGACGTCCAGGCGAACCAGCACGTGGGCCTGATTGTCTGTCCCCGTTTCGCTGATGACAGTGGCCTGCAAGCTGTTGAGAATGCTGCTGTGATCAATGCGATCAAGGCTCAGGCTGATATCGCGCGCTTGTATTTTGATGCGCATTGATTGCCCGATCGCCAACCCCTCGTGCGCAACTTTCAGCTGCTGGGCACTGTTAGGCAGTTGCAGGGTCAGCAAGTGATAGTGCGCATCAAAGGCCGCCACTGAGCCTTGAACGACGACGCCAGCGTCATCATCGAGCGCGAGAGGCAAGTCCAGTCGCGCCAATGTTTCGCCTATAGGGCCGCTGGCCAACGCCTTGCCCTGACTGAGCACGACAATATGATCTGCCAGGCGTGCGACCTCATCCTGCGAATGACTGACGTAGAGCACAGGAATTTCCAGCTCGGCGTGCAGGCGCTCGAGATACGGGATGATTTCGCGTTTGCGTTGGCTGTCCAGTGCTGCCAGCGGCTCATCCATGAGCAGCAGCCTGGGGTTGGTCAGCAGGGCACGGGCGATTCCGACCCGCTGGCGTTCGCCGCCAGATAAATGCGCCGGCGTGCGTTGCATCAGGTGTGCGATGCCGAGCAACTCGGCCGCATGATCGAGGTCAACCTTGCGATCATGTCGTGGGATACGCTTGAGCCCGAACTCCAGGTTGCCCCGCACGGACAGATGCGCGAACAGACTGGCCTCTTGAAAGATGTAGCCCAAGGCACGTTTGTGTACGGGTACAAACGTGCGCTGTTGAGTGTCTTGCCAGATTTCACCATTGATCTGCACCAATGCGTGCCTGGCCCGCTCAAGCCCGGCGATGCAGCGCAAGCAGGTGGTCTTGCCCGAGCCTGAGTGTCCGTAAAGCGCTGTGACACCCTTGCCCGGTAGTTGCACGTCGATATCCAGCTCAAAACCGGGGTAATTCATTTGCAGTCGAACGTGTATCTGCGACGTCATACTCAGCTCCAGGTGCTCTGCGATTTGCGACTTGAATAGAGCGCCAGCAGCACCAGAAAAGAGAACACCAGCATTGCTCCGGCCAGCCAGTGCGCTTGTGCGTATTCAAGCGCTTCGACGTGATCGTAGATTTGCACGGAGACTACCCGTGTTTTCTCGGGAATATTGCCGCCTATCATCAGCACAACACCAAATTCACCCACCGTATGGGCAAAGCCCAAAATGGCGGCCGTGACAAAGCCCGGTCGTGCCAGCGGCAAGACGACGGTAAAAAAGCAGTCCCACGGGTTGGCCCGTAACGTTGCCGCGACTTCAAGCGGCCTTGGGCCGATGGCCGTAAATGCGTTTTGCAAAGGTTGCACGACAAAGGGCATGGAGTAGATGACCGAGCCAATGACCAGCCCGCTGAAGCTGAAGGTCAATGTTCCTAAACCCAACATTTGCGTCAGTTGCCCGACGTAACCGTGCGGGCCCATTGCCAGCAACAGGTAGAAGCCGATGACGGTAGGCGGTAGCACCAGGGGCAGGGCGACGATTGCGCCGATCGGGCCGCGTAAGCGTGACCGGGTGTGCGCTAGCCAAAGGGCGATTGGAGTGCCGACCAGCAACAAAATGACGGTGGTCAAAGACGCCAGTTTGAAGGTCAGCCAGATCGCAGAAAAGTCGGCACTCGAGAGCGGCATTTACAGTTGATAGCCGTAGGATTTGATAATGGCAGCGGCTTTAGGGCCTTTCAGATACTCCGTCAGCGCCTTGGCAGCAGGGTTGTTCGCGCCTTTCTTGAGAATCACTGCATCTTGCTTGATAGAATCGTGCATGGCCTCAGGGATGATCCAGGCGGAGCCGCTGCTGACCTTGCCATCCTTGTAAATTTGCGACAGGGCTACAAAACCCAATTGCGCGTTGCCTGTCGAAACGAACTGATAGGCCTGCGTGATGTTCTGGCCTTCAACAATCTTGTCTTTGACCTTCTCGGTCAGGCCCATCTTGTCCAATACCTGCGTGGCAGCCAACCCATAAGGGGCTGCTTTGGGGTTGGCAATAGCCAGGTGCTGGTAGGTGCCATCTTTGAGCACATGACCCGCCGGGTCGACGAAGCCGTCCTTGGCGGACCACAAGGCGAGGGTGCCCACGGCATAGGTAAAACGTGAGCCGGGGACGGTATCGCCTTCTTTTTCAAGTTTCTCGGGGGTGCTGTCATCGGCTGCCAAAAACACCTCAAAGGGGGCGCCGTTTTTTATTTGCGTATAAAACTGGCCGGTGGCGCCATACGCAGCGATCAGCTTATGCCCGGTATCTTTTTCGAAGTCGCTGGCAATGGCTTGAATCGGTGCCGTGAAGTTGGCTGCCACAGCCACTTGCACGTCATCGGCGCAGGCGGTGCCAACTGTGAAGCTGGTGATCAGTGCCGCAAGCACAGTGGGGGCAAACAGGCGAGCGCGAACGTGCATGACAAAACTCCATGTAGAAAAGAGGGCAGCCCGGCGTTATTGCGTTGTCGGGGCGCTAGGAAGATAAACGGTATAAAAACAAATTTATAGCGTTTTGCACCCTGCAAGCTGCAGCGTGCGACTCAACCTGCCTTGCGCAGGGTGATATTGAGTCGTTGCTCACCCAGCAACGGATGATGGCCGGTTTTAACCGGCAGTACACCGTGATAGCGCAAGCGGTCGACACCGCCCCACACCACAATGTCACCGTGAAACACCGAGATGCGTTGAGCCGTATCGCTGCGTGAAAACCCGCCGAACTGAAAGACAGCGGGTAAACCCAGAGAAACTGACACGATAGGGGCGTCAAAGCACCGCTCGTTCTTGTCCTGGTGCAAAGACATTTTTGCCCCCGGACAATAGGTGTTGATCAGGCACGCGTCGGGCACAAAGGTGTTGAACCCTGCGGCACTGGCTGCAGCTTCAGCCAGTGCCAAAAAGACCTCAGGCATGGCTGGCCAAGGCTGTGCGGTCAACGGATCAACAGAGCTGTAGCGATAGCCCTGGTGGTCGGTTGTCCAGCCCAGGGCGCCACAACTGCTAAGGCGTGCCGACATCGTGTAGCCACCGGGTGTTTGCATCTGCCGAAAAGGCGATTGGCGCAGCACCGGTGTCAGTGCCGCCAGCAATGAGTCGACCCATGGCAAAGCAAACCCGCGCAAAACGACGGCTTGCTCGCCGATACGATCAAGCCGGTCAGGTTGCTGCAGGTCATGATCGGCAAAAAGGTCGAACGTCATGTTTAGAGAGGCTTGCTGACTTTTACATCAGTGATCTTGTCTTCAGGGGCGTGCATGCGCTCAAGCTTTGCACGCGCTTCTTCATCACATTTTTGGCTCAGCTGCACAAACTCGAAACGACGTTGGCCGTTAAGTGTGTATTTGATGACGTATTTTTTTGTCTCGGAAGGTGTGTTCACGCTATTTCCTGTATTTAAAGGCTATGGGCGTCAGGCTTAGCGTAGCTTTGAGCTGGAGCGACGGACGATTTTAATGGTCGGCTGGAAGCTAGGCTTGCGGGTAACGCTGATCGCACGGCTGGTGACGGTGTCGATGGTAATGTTCCAGAAACCTGTGCTCGGCGCCGTGATGCGGGCCGGGAAGTCCTTGAACGCACCACCGTGATACGAATGACGCCCGCCATTTTTGAAGCTGCGAAAGTGTGCGTCGCTCATCAGTCGAATGTTGCAAGGCTGGGAGCATTCGATGACGACGATGTCGTCCTCGTTCAAATGCTCGCGCTGGTGGATAAACTTCATGGGTGCTCCAATAAGGGCTGCTGTTGCTAAAAAATCAGCAAGATAACATGTGCTTTAGTACTAACAGGGGTCTAAAGGCGCTTATTATGCCGCGATGCGATATTTCTGACGTAAAATCCGGACAAATCGCCACAGCAGAATCTTTATTCCCTCTATCAGGGAGAAAATTCGGGAATTTACGGTCGTAAGATCTTTAACGGAGGACATGTATGAAGTGGGGCGTTTTGCTGGCGATGCTGGCTTTGGGTGGCTGTGCATCAGTTACGGATATTGAGCAGACGTTACCGACCATGAGTGTGATTTCAGGCAAGAAGCCTGATGCGTACGCTCAGTGCCTGGTGCAACAGTTGTCGAAGACACGTAAGGCACCGCAGATTGAACCGCATAAAGAAGGGTTACGAATCATCGTCCCGCAAAAGTTGACTTCCAATCCGACCGCCGTGATTGATATCGAAGAGCGTTCGGGTGGCAGCAGTATCAAGGTTTACGAAAGCATGTCGAATGTACCTGTTCGACCAGGTGACATTCGCAAAGCCGCAACGCACTGCATTTCTGGTTAACCAGACCTCCATCAAGCTCTGTCAGGGCTTTGAGCCTGACGACTGCGCCACGCAGCGTCAGGCCTGCCTGATGACCCCGTCTTTACTTGCACACGACAACAATATTTCGGCTGTTGAAATTCCCTACATCAACGCCGAGGGTCTTGTCGCTTTCCTTGACCGCAGGTGAGCCGTCTGTCCCGACAATTGAATAACCGGTGCCTGCGCAAGACGCGTCAGCTTTTTCGTAGCACTTGGCCCACGACATGGCTTCGCCAGAACAGTCTATGCTCAAACCTTGTTTGCCATCGGCCAAGTAGGTGTTAGATGCAGTGGCACAGCCGCCAAGCGCCAGAAGTGCGAGTAGTGTCAGGGCTTTTTTCATTGAGGGTCATCATCAAAAGTGAGAGGTCAGGATTTACTTTTGCCTTTGCGGGCGGGTGCTGCGGGCTGATCCTGAAACACAGAAGCCACCTCGATGGCGGACTGTTCTGAGGTAAAAGGGCCGGCCACGTTTTCATCTGAAGCATCGGCAATCCACCATTGGTCATTGCCGTCTTTCTTGATCAGGTAACCATTGATGGTATTAGTTGGGGCTGACATGGAGCGTAGGCCTTATTGACTGGGAAATTGAAGCAATAATAGCGCCAATTACTCATCGCAGGCGGCTTATATGGCAGGTTGCCCGTACCGATGAGCAGACCGGGGGGCAGCGTCATAGGTTCAATAAACCCGTCCTGAAGATGAAAAATATGTAATAAATGAACTAACTGGCACTAATTTTCTCTATGAGGGATCAGTTTGCTATCAGGGGCCATTGTAACGCTGCAGCCGCCTGATTAGACTGCGCCAAATTCGAACGTACAGCCCTTTAAAGGACTCATATGATCAAGAAATGCTTGTTCCCAGCAGCCGGTTACGGCACTCGCTTTTTGCCAGCGACCAAAGCCATGCCTAAAGAAATGCTGCCGGTGGTGAACAAGCCACTGATCCAGTACGGGGTTGAGGAAGCACTGGATGCCGGTCTGAACGAAATCTCCATCGTGACAGGGCGCGGCAAGCGGGCACTCGAAGACCACTTCGACATCAGCTATGAGCTGGAAAACCAGATCAAGGGTACTGACAAAGAAAAGTACCTGGTCGGCATCCGTCGTCTTCTGAGCGAGTGCTCGTTCTCGTACACCCGTCAAACTGAAATGAAAGGTTTGGGTCACGCCATTCTGACTGGCCGCCCGCTGATCGGCGACGAACCCTTTGCCGTCGTATTGGCCGATGACTTGTGCGTTAACCTGGAAGGCGATGGCGTGCTGACGCAAATGGTCAAGCTGTACAACCAGTACCGCTGCACCATCATCGCCATTCAGGAAGTTGATCCGGCAGAAACCAACAAGTACGGCGTTATCGCCGGCGATTTGATTGGGGATGACCTGTATCGCGTACGCAACATGGTCGAAAAACCGGCACCGGAAGATGCGCCTTCGAATCTGGCCATCATCGGTCGTTACATTTTGACCCCGGACATCTTTGAGCTGATCAAACAGACCGAACCGGGCAAAGGTGGCGAGATCCAGATCACCGACGCCCTGATGAAACAAGCGCAAAATGGTTGCGTTATTGCCTACAAATTCAAAGGCAAGCGTTTCGACTGCGGCGGCGCTGAAGGCTACATCGAAGCGACCAACTTCTGCTTCGAAAACTTCTACAAAACGGGCAAAGCTTACTAACACCGCCTGTGTTGAGTGTGTTTCAAGACTAAGCCACCTCCGGGTGGCTTTGTCGTTTGTTAGCCTTCGGCAAGCCCGGCGCTGGTGAATCGCGCCGGAGCGATTATGCTGTTGGACTTCCTGGGAGAGCGAAATGGCCTACGAATTTGATTTGTTTGTAATTGGTGCAGGTTCGGGCGGCGTGCGTGCGGCCCGTTTTGCAGCGGGCTTCGGTGCAAAAGTCGCTGTGGCAGAAAGCCGTTACTTGGGCGGTACGTGCGTCAATGTGGGCTGCGTGCCTAAAAAACTGTTGGTGTACGGTGCCCACTTCGCTGAAGACTTCGAGCAGGCGTCGGGTTTTGGCTGGAGTCTGGGTGAAGCGAACTTTGACTGGGCGACACTGATCGCCAACAAAGACCGTGAAATCCATCGCCTTAATGGCATCTATCGCAACCTGCTGGTCAACAGTGGCGTTACCTTGATGGAAGGTCATGCCAAGATCACCGGCCCGCATGAAGTGGAAGTCAACGGCCAGCGTCATACCGCCAAGCATATTTTGATTGCCACGGGCGGCTGGCCGCAGATTCCCGAAATACCCGGCCATGAGCACGCGATCAGTTCCAACGAGGCATTCTTCCTTAAAGAACTGCCCAAGCGAGTGCTGGTGGTAGGCGGTGGCTATATTGCCGTGGAGTTTGCCGGGATTTTCCACGGGCTGGGTGCCAAGACGTCCTTGCTGTACCGCGGCGAAATGTTCCTGCGTGGCTTCGATGGTGCGGTGCGCAAACACTTGCACGAAGAACTGACCAAGCGGGGCATGGATGTGCAATTCAATGCCGACATTGCACGCATCGACAAGCAGCCTGATGGCAGTTTAAAAGCCACGCTCAAAGATGGCCGTGAGTTGATGGCCGACTGTGTGTTCTATGCAACCGGACGGCGTCCGATGCTGGACAACCTTGGCCTGGAAAACACCGGCGTCAAACTCGATAAGCGCGGTTTTGTTGAGGTCGATGAGCTGTATCAAAGTGCTGAGCCGTCCATTCTCGCTATCGGCGATGTGATTGGTCGCGTACAGCTTACGCCGGTTGCTCTGGCTGAAGGCATGGCCGTGGCACGGCGCCTGTTCAAGCCTGAGCAATACCGTGCAGTGGACTACAAGATGATCCCGACAGCGGTGTTCAGCTTGCCCAACATTGGCACAGTGGGGCTGAGTGAAGAGCAGGCCATCGAAGACGGGCACAAGGTGCAGATATTCGAAAGCAGTTTCCGCCCCATGAAACTGACGCTTACAGAGTGTCAGGAGCGCACCTTGATGAAACTCGTGGTCGATGCCGACACCGACAAAGTGCTGGGCTGCCACATGGTTGGGCCAGAGGCGGGCGAGATCGTGCAAGGTTTGGCGATTGCCTTGAAAGCAGGTGCCACCAAGCAACACTTCGACGAAACCATCGGCGTTCACCCCACGGCCGCCGAAGAGTTCGTGACCATGCGTACACCGGTCAATCGTTAATCCTGAACAGGCAGTGTGTGTGTCCCCTGGTGTGTCAAGGGGACATACGCCACGCTATTCCATTCACGGCGATGCACTAATCGGTCGCCGTTGTCGGGCTGGCTGACAATCACCTGATGATCCACGCTCAGGTAACCCAGGGGCAGGGGATCACCACTGCGATATTGAGTGAATATCAATGTGCGCCGGGGGTTGAAATGCTGGCCACTGGTTTTATCCAGCCAGGCCATAAAGTGCGCACTGTCTGCTCCCTGGTCAGGTACCGTCCCGGCTTCAACAAAATAGAACGGTTCGCCCTGATTCTGCACATACAACGGCAGCTTGTTATCAACGTCGATCATCACCATGCGCCATTGATTCCAAGGCGCTAGCTTTGATGCTTGTGCCTTGACCTGCTGCCCGAACACGGCTATTCCGCCCCCTGCATTGGACCATGGGTAAAACCCCGCGAGTACAGCCAGCACGAGCGCGCAGGCTGCACCAAGACCTATCTTCCAGCCCTTGGTCAGCCCTTTGCGCTGCGTTACCCACCAGGCCGCCAGAAGCAGGGCAAAGGGCACCAGCGGCAGCACGTAGTAACTGCGCCGACTGCCGCTGGCCGTAAAAAATACAAACAGTAGCAACAACGCCCACACCAGCCAGCGAGCATTGGGCTCCAGGTGTCGCCATTGGCGCACCGCAGCCCAGAGGCCGACTAACCAGAAAGGTGCCCACGGCAAGGTGTAGACCGGCAAGTAAATCAGGTAGGTGTAAACAGGTCCCAAATTGTCGAAAGGCTGGAAAAATCGCACCACGTTTTCACGCAATACCAATGCTAGGCCGCTTTGGCCATAGGTCGCAGTGCCGTAGACGTGTGAGAGCACAAACGGCAACAGGTAGACTGCCGCGGCCATCACCACGGCCATGCCCAAACGTCCGTTGAGGTGGCGCTTCCAGCGTTGTTCACTGAGTAAATGGGGCAGCAACACAAGGCCAGGCAGGATAAAACCGATCAGGCCTTTGAGCAGAGATGTGACCGCCAGTAGCAAGAAGAACACGCAGTACCGGCTCAACCGCGTGTCATCAGGGCCGCGCCAGTACCACCAAATAGCCGCCAGCAACCCGCATACGGTCAGGATGTCGGCTGTCGCGACCCGCCCCCAAAACACAAAGTAAAACGTGCTGGCCAGCATCCAGCCTGCGATCAGGCCGGTGTCTTTTCGAAACAGACGCTCGCCTATCAAGTACACCAGCCAGATACTCAGCCACGCAGCGATGACTGAAGACAAACGCAGCGACCAGTGATTTAAGCCACCCGTCAGCCCTGCTGCGGCGGTGATCAACCAGTACGAGGGCAATGGCTTGTCGTAGTACGGCGAACCCATGAGATAAGGGTCCAGATAGTCGCCGCTCTGTATCATTTGCAACGCGATATTGGCCCAGCGTGTTTCCGGCCCCCAGAGTTCCCGTGAACCCAGCCCCAGTAACAGCATCAAGGCCGATACGCTTAACAGGAGCAGCAAAGCGTTGTGTTCATGGCGCCAATGTTTGATTGCGTTCATGCCGCGCACCGTAGGGCT
Organism: Pseudomonas sp. TMW22091; assembly: GCF_022496705.1. Classification (NCBI taxonomy): domain Bacteria; kingdom Pseudomonadati; phylum Pseudomonadota; class Gammaproteobacteria; order Pseudomonadales; family Pseudomonadaceae; genus Pseudomonas; species Pseudomonas sp. TMW22091. Next base: position 59,343 of record NZ_SCFI01000003.1, on the reverse strand, counting down.
TAACAACTGTTTTTCTTGCACGAGAAGGTATCCGTCCTGACCTGACAGTGAGCTGAATCGAGTTCGCCTTGCACCCTAGAGGGCTCTCTGTAGATGACGGGTGATGAGGATGTGAAAAATACGCAGGTCTTTAAGTCGCATGAGACGATTTGTCGCATGCCGCTCGCATTGCCCGGTTTTACTGGCTGTTAGTAACGCGACGCACTAAATAAGGGCATACCCGCCGTGCGGTAAGTTGTTGAGAGTGGTAAATTCGCCCCCCATGTAAAGGTCTACCCCACAGCAATCGTACGCATTAGCCCCCTTGGGTCGAGCCGCGTACACACCTGCCGCGCATTGCGCAGGTTCAAGGCTTCTGAATGCAGTCGAAGTCGCTTAGAGGAACGATGACATGAACGAATTACTGACTCGCCGCCACGTGCTTGCAGGCCTTGGCGTGCTCAGTCTTGGTTTACTTTCGGGCTGCGACATGGGCAGCGGTTTGTCTTACAAGTACGCAAAAGATCTGAGCAACGAGATTCTCGGGCGCAAGTTCAAGCTGCGTGACGTGGATGGCAACGAAGTGATGCTGGGCAGTTTCCGCGGAATGATGCCGATGATTTTCTTCGGTTTTACTCAGTGTCCGGCGGTCTGCCCGACTGCACTGGCGCGTGCGGCACAAGCCAAGAAGTTGATGGGCCCGGACGGTGACCGCTTGCAGGTGGTGTTCATCACCCTGGACCCGGAGCGGGACAAACCTGCCATGCTCGATGCTTACGTAAAAGCCTTCGATCCGACCTTTATCTCGCTGTCCGGCACGCTGGAAGAGACTGCTGCCACGGCGAAGGAATTCAAGGTGTTTTACGAGAAGATCCCTACCGGTTCGTCGTATACCCTATCGCACACGGCCACCAGTTTTGTCTTTGATTCCCGTGGTGTATTGCGCATGGGCTTGTCGCCATCGCTCTCCGCCAAGCAGTGCGCCGAAGACCTGCTGACGGTGATGTCAGTCTGCTGATTTAACGTCCTTTGAATGAGCCAATACCATGAAAACTGTTAAGTATCTGATGTTGTCGTTACTGGGCATGAGCCTGCATGTGTCTGCACAAACCGTGGTTGATGATGCGTGGGTGCGCGCTACGGTGCCCGGCCAGCCGTCCAGCGGTGCCTTCATGCACATTACTGCCAACACTGACAGCAAGCTGGTAGAGGTCAAGTCGCCAGTCGCCAAAACCGTGCAAATTCATGAGTCGAAGATGGTAAACGACGTGATGAGCATGCAGGCTGTTCCTTCAATCGCTTTGCCGGCGGGTAAAACCGTCAACATTGAACCTGAGGGTTATCACGTGATGCTGATTGACCTCGTGGGCCAGATCAAAGAGGGCGATCATGTACCGCTGACCCTGATTGTCGAAGACAGTAAAGGGGCCAAGGAATCGATAGAAGTCCAGGCGCAGGCGCGTGCTTTGAACACCATGCCGATGCATGACCATCAGCACATGCACTAAGGCGTGACGCCGGGATTGTGTTGCCGCTGACGAAGGCTGCGATCGAGCGCGCAGCGGTCGCAAAATCAGACCACTCGCAATGTCAGGATTTACGACGGCTTCGCCGCCGGACGCAGCCTGCGGCAGCTGCTACAAAGTTCTGCGCCGAGTCGCTGACGTAACCTGTAGCCGCTGACGAGGAACGAAGGCTGCGATCGGCGATGCAATCGTCGCAAACGCGATGAACTCGGTATTACTGATAGATCGGATGTTCGCCGCCGGACGCAGCCTGCGGCAGCTGCTACAAAGTTCTGCGCCGAATCTCTGGCGTAACCTGTAGCCGCTGACGAGGAACGAAGGCTGCGATCTGCGATGCAATCGTCGCAAAGGCGATGAACTCGGTATTACTGATAGATCGGATGGAGTGGTTTGCGACGGCTTTGCCGCCGGACGCAGCCTTCGTTCCTCGTCAGCGGCTACAGGATTGATGTGCTACATGATCACAATTGAACAGGTCACTTCAACCGACGTCCCGCAAACGCGGGACTTTGTGCTAGAGGCCCGTGCCGCGCTGTTTCCCAAGTTGAGTGCCAGCGGTATGCCTGCCGATCTGGCTCATTTTGAACAGACCTATCTTCAGGGCGAGGGCTGCTTTCTGATTGCGCGTCAGAGGGGTCGCATCGTCGCCTCGATTGGCTATGTGCCCTATGACCATCGTTTCGCACAACTGGATTACCGAGGTCTCAAGGTGGTTGAGGTGGTGCGCTTGTTTGTGCTCCCGCAGTGTCGCCGTTCAGGGGTAGCGAGAGCGCTCTACGATGCATTGAAAGCCCGTGCAGTCGAGGCCGAAGTCGAGCTGATGTATCTGCACACCCACCCGTTTCTGCCTGGCGCCATCGAGTTCTGGCGTCGACAGGGTTTTACCGTAACGGATGTAGAGGACGATCCGCTCTGGCAAACGACCCATATGCAGTGCCGTTTGCCATAGCCCGTCAGAAACGGCCGGTTAGCGGGTATTCAATGGCCAGGCGAATCTGGTCCGTGTCCAGTTCCGCTTGCGCGGTATTACCTCGATGAACGTTGTGCCGCAGTGAAATGACGGCCCCCTTGGCGCTACCGCTTTGCACCACATAACGCGCCTCCAGATCACGTTCCCAGTGTTTGCCATCCTTGCCATAACCTAAATACGCATAGCCGCCTTTGGGGTCTACATGGCTGCCGTCGATATGGCTGCCACGCACATAGGCTGCGCTGAACACCAGCCCGGGCAGGCCCCACGGGGTCATGGCCAGGTCGTAGCGAGCTTGCCACGATTGCTCGTTTGGCCCGTTGAAGTCAGACAATTGCACGGCATTGGTGATAAAAATTGCGCCCCGTGTCACGTAGTCAAATGGCGTGTCGCCGTGCACTTTCTGGTAGCCGAGGCTGAAGTTATGTGGGCCGTGGGCGTAGGTGCCAAGCAAACTCCAGGTGGTGTTGTCGATAGTGCCTGACAACGCCTTGCCTTCATCGGTGGTGCGATACAGGTTCAGATTCAGCGAAAGGGACTGGTTGTCATTGATGGCCTGACTGAACACGGTGCCCAGGTACTGCTGGTTCCAGGTGTCTTCATAACGAGACGTGTACAGGCTGGCCGTAAGATTCTTGGCCGGGGTGTAGACCACTCCGGCAAGGTCAAATGCATCACCTTTTGGCCCGTTCGAATAGTTCACCACAAAGCCCTGATTGTGGCTGCTGGCGTTGCGGTCAGTGCTCTCGGTAAAGTGCCCGCCAACCATTTTCAGGGCATTGAACTCGTTGCTGGTAACAAATACGCCGGTGGCTGTCTCGGGCAGCAGACGGCTGTCGGACGAGCTGAACACCGGGGTTTTGACGCGCTGCTCACCGTAAGACACCACCGTGTTGGACAAGCGCAGCTTGACCGCTGCGCCGCCCCGGCCGTAATTGTCTTTGGGGTAGCCGTCGTTATCCAGCCCCAGCAGACGGGCCTTGCCCGCACGGCCGCCACCGCTGTCCAGTTTTAGTGCCAGATAGCCGTGAGCATCAATACCGACACCGATAAGCCCTTGGGTAAAACCTGATTGCAGAGTGCCCATTAATCCGTAGGCCCATTCCTCGGCATACCCGTTGCGCTCGGAGCGTGGCTTGTAGGCATTGCGTGAGCCACTGTTGCGGGCACCGTGGCGATATTCGCGATGGTCATACACCGTGCGGTTTAGCACGCCCCAGGTGCTGTCTTCGATAAAACCCTTGGCTTGCTCCTGTGCCGACTCAGCCAATGCCAAGGGGCTGGCAAGGGTCAGCAGTAGCGCGGAGCGTGAGTAGAGGCCGGTCATTGAGCCGCCTGCTGTTTATGCAATGCAGCGGTCATGCGGTCCAGTGCACGCTTGGGCAGGGTTGCGGGCAGTTGGGGGGCTTGCGCGGCCGGTTCGCCGACCTGAATCAGCATCACCATGCCCATGGCCAGGTGCGGAATGCATTGGATGCCATAAAGCCCCGGGACGGTAAAAGTCTGTTCAATTTCCTCGTTTATTTTGCCTTTGAACGCTTGCGCCCCTTCAGGCAGTAGCTCCGGCAAAGTGGCGGCGTTATGGCCGCTCTGTGTGGCGACGAACTTGACGGTATCGCCGGGCGCTATCTGTAAGTAATCCGGCTCATAGACCATGCCGGCTGTTGCGCTACGGGTGAGCATTTTCACTTCATGGGTTTGGGCCAACGCAGATGAACAGAGCAGGGCAGCACTCAACAGCACAACAAGGGAAGAAATACGCATCGTGGTTTATCCATAAAAGGTTCAAGAGGGGCGCAAACGCAGAATCTTGGCCCCGTCAAAAGGGTCCGTTAAATAATGGGCGTGCACGCCAAATGTGGCGTGCACGCGTTGAGGGGTCAGCACATCACAGGGTTTGCCCAGAGCCACCAGATGCCCCCGTTCCAGCACCGCCACCCGGTCGCAACTCAGTGCCTGGTTAAGGTCATGGAGAGCGATCAGTGTGGTGACGGACAACGTCTGCACGGTCTTTAAAATAGTCAGTTGATGCAGGATGTCCAAATGGTTGGTGGGTTCGTCCAGCAGCAGAATGTGCGGGCGCTGGGCCAAGGCCCGGGCAATGTGAACGCGCTGACGCTCGCCGCCCGAAAGATCGCGCCAAATCCGCTTGCGCAGGTGGCTAACATCCACATCGCGCAGCGCTTGCTCGACGATGGCAGTGTCTTCGACCGACCAGGGGCGCAGCGCCGACAGCCAAGGTGTGCGGCCCAGTGCAACGGCATCGAACACACTCAGCGCGTCGTGGGTATCGGCCTGTTGCTCGACCACGGCCAGTTGCTGCGCAATACACCGCCGGGCCATTGCCCGCAGTGGCTGTCCGTTCAACAGCACCTGGCCCTGACTGGCTGGCCGTAGATTGGCCAGCAGCTTGATCAGGGTCGATTTACCCGAACCGTTCGGGCCGACAATGCCCAGCGTCTCGCCAGCGCGAACCTTCAGATTGATACCCTTTAGCAGCACGCAATCGCGCACCGCGTAACTCAGGTCGTGGCAACTCAGCACCGTACGCTCATCCGTCATCGGGCACTCCTGCGGCCTATCAGTATCAACGCAAACACCGGTGCGCCCACCAGTGCGGTGACGACACCGACGGGGATCACCTGCCCCTTGATCAGGGTGCGCGAAAGAATGTCTGCCGCGATCAGAAACAAGGCGCCACCCAGTGCGCTGGCAGGCAACAGCCGGCCATGGCCCGTGCCCAACAGCAGGCGCGCTGCGTGGGGGATTACCAGGCCGACGAAACCGATGGAGCCGACAATGGACACCATCACGGCCGTGATCAGCGCCGCACAGCTGATCAGCAGGAACTGCACGCGGCGCACCGGGATACCCAGTGAGGCGGCGGAATCACTGCCAAAGGCAAAAGCATCCAGCGCCCGGCGATGCCACAGGCACACCGCCAGCCCGGCCACAGCCACGGGTACGGCCAGCCACACCGAAGGCCAGCGCACGCCGCTGAGATTGCCCAGTAACCAGAACATAATGCCGCGCGCCTGTTCGGCACTGGCCGATTTGGTGATCAGAAAAGCGGTGATGGCGTTGAACAGTTGTGAGCCCGCGATGCCAGCCAGGATGATTTGGCCGGTTCCGCTGGCGGGGCCGCTGGCACGGGCCAGCAAAACCACCAGTGAAAAAGCGGCTATGGCGCCAGCAAATGCCCCCACCGACAAGCTGATCGCCCCGGCACCCAAGCCCAGTAAGGCAATCAATACTGCACCGGTTGAAGCGCCGGCAGAAATGCCGAGCAGATAGGGATCGGCCAGAGGGTTGCGCAACAGTGACTGCAGCACCACCCCGCAGGTGGCCAGCCCGGCACCGCAGGCGGCCGCGACCAGCGCACGGGTCAGTCGGTAGTTCCACACAATGCCTTCATCGATCGGGTCCAACACGTACCCGGCGCCCCACATCTTGTTGGCCAGCACTCGTACAACCACGCCCGGCTCAATGGCGGTTTCACCAATGGCTACCCCGGCAAGGATGGCCAGCACCAGCATCGCCAGGGACGCACACCAAGGCATCAACCTCACACTCATTGGGCCGCGTTGCTGTTATGAATAGCGTTTGCCAGTGTTTCAAATCCATCAAACAGTCGCAGGCTGGCCTGCATGGCGTCAGCATCGAGAATGATGATGCGATTGTTTTTGACCGCATCCATGTTGCGAGTCACTGGATCAGAGCGCAGGAATTCGAGCTTTTTCTGATAGTCGTCCGCGGGGAAGCGACGGCGATCCATGCGTGCAATGACCACAAAAGTCGGGTTGGCCTTGGCCAGGGTTTCCCAGCCAACCGTTGGCCATTCCTCGTCGGACTCCACCACATTGCGCACGCCCAGCGTATTGAGCATAAAGTCAGGGATGCCCTTGCGACCCGCCACATAGGGGTCGATGTCGAGGTCTGCGCTGGAAAACCAGAACAGCGCGCTGGTGTGCTTCAGGTCTTTGCCCTTGATCGAAGCCAGGGATCTTTCCAGACGCGCGTTGAGCACTGCGTTAAGTTCTTCACCGCGATCCTGTACATCGAAAATCTGCGCCAACTGACTGATGCTTTTGTACAGGCTGTCGATACGGAAGGGTTGCAGGCGTGTGCCATCAGCACCGACCAGATTGTCTTTGCCTTCGCAATCCGAGGGCATCAAATAGGTCGGGATATTCAGCTCATGAAACTGCTCGCGAGTGCCGACCACGCCTTGTGGGCCGACCATCCACTCCAACTGCACGGCGACCAGTTCAGGGCGCTTGCCAATCACTGCTTCGAAACTGGGGTCGTTGTCTGCCAGCCGCTCAACCTTGTCGTTCTGGGCCTTGTACTGGTCAGAGACGTCGTTGAACCATAGAGATGTGCCGACCAGCTTGTCGCCCAACCCCAAGGCATAGAGCATTTCAGTCCCGGCCTGGCCGATGGTCACGGCGCGTTGCGGGGCATGCTGAAATGTCAGCGCGGTGGCACAGTTTTCTATCGTCAGTGGATAGTGGGTGGGGGCGGCCTGAGCCAGGGCAGGCACGCCCAAGGCGGTGGCAAGTGCGGCAACGCGGAACAGCAGCATGATGCAATCTCCATTTGGATCGTACACAGAGCGGGAGCGTACGGCCTGGAAACACATCGTTGAGCACGGATTTTTCAGCCGGGCAAGGACGGTCAAGTGAATGACACGCGCAGCAAAGATGTCCTTCCCGGGCACCCCGCCGGTCAGTAGGTGTTGCTGTGCCGGCAGGTCTCCTGACTGATGCTTCATCGCCCGGCTCCAACCTTCCCGGGGGTGACCCAGTGGCGTTCAAGGAGCAGGCTCAGCACCTACAGTTGCGGGGGCAGTTCCGTTTGGCGCTTTGACAGCACCTCGGATTCCCTTTTAATCCCGTTGGGGGACCGGCGGCGGCATGTTAGACGAACACGTCGCGGATAGGGGAAAAACTCATTGTCAGAAGTATTTCAGCCATGACACATCTCGACGCCGGTTTTTGAGTGCTGCAAACCAGCGCACGGGCACGTAAAGCGCCGCAGCCAGCAACACAGCCATCAGCCAGACGGTGACGATACTGTCGAATCCAAAGTAACTGCCCTGATTAAGACCGAACACCGCGACGCCGATCAGATAAATCATTTTCAAGGCGTATAGATGGAGCAGGTAAAAGAACATGGGCGCCGCTCCAAACACCGCGAGGGTGCGAACCCAGGCACGTTGCTGCGCTCGCTCAAAGGCCAGTAACAGCAGCAGGCCTGCACCCAGCGTCAATGCCAGGAACAGCAGGGAAGGCGGGTACTTGGTGATGTTGAAGAAGCTCATCAGGGTGGCCAGCCAGTGTTCGTGGTTCACCCACGCAGCCTCGCCATACCCATTGAATAATCGCAACAGCACAAAGCCGAGCAGGGCGCCCAGACCTGCCCGCAACAGGTATTGTTGACGCTGGCTGGCCGAGGCGCTGCGTGCGAACCACGGGCCCATGCAGTACCCCAACGTGATCACACCTATCCATGGCAATAGCGGGTACGACGTGCGCAGTCGCAGGTTCTGCGAGAACTCGATCCAGCCGCGATCATGCAGCATCGCCCACGGCACATGCAGGGCTGAACCCTGCGGGAAATGGACTGAATCGAGCAGGTTGTGCCCGCCAATAATGATCAACGCCACTAGCAACAGCAGAGGGCGCGGCAACCATACCAGCGCCGCCAAAGCCATCATGCTGACGCCAATGGCCCAGATCACTTGCAGGTAAATCACTGTGGGGGGGAATTGAAAGGTCCAGGCGAAGTTGACCAGCGTGAACTCCAGCACCACCAGAAACAGCCCGCGCTTGAACAGAAAGGCCGAAACGTCGCGAGTGCCCTGATATTTTTCGCCGAACAGGTACGCCGAAAGGCCCGTCAGCAACACGAATACTGGCGCGCACAGATGAGCGAGGGTGCGGCTGAAAAACAGGCCGGGGTCGGTGAGTTCAATGTTCATCGGGTCTGCGACCTGGCGATGTAAAAAGAATGTTTCGCGCACATGGTCCAACAGCATAAACAGGATCACCAACCCGCGAAGGGCGTCGATGGACAGCAAGCGCTGGCTTGAAGGCGGGGCATGGAGAGTGGTTGTCATTAGAGGGTCACAAACAAGGGGAAGGCGGAAAGACTGTTACCTTATAACATCTCAGATGCGATTGTCATCCCGTTATCAGCGATGCAGGAAATGGATAGCGATGCGCAGAAATCGGCTAGAGGCATGCAAACCCCCTCCCTATGCTGCTTAAACCTGCACGTGCAGCGACCACAATAAAAACAAGAGTGACGACGCCATGCGAGAGATAGACGTTCATCAGGTGATTGATAACGCACGTTTTAGCCGCTTCCACGGCTCAGTGGTGGCGCTGTGTGCGCTGCTACTGATTTTTGATGGCTACGACCTGCTCATTTTCGGCGTGGTGCTCCCGTCCATCATGCTGGAATGGGGGCTAACCCCCTTGCAAGCGGGTGCACTGGGCAGTTATGCGCTGTTCGGGATGATGTTCGGGGCATTAGTGTTCGGCACGCTGGCCGACAAAATCGGGCGCAAAAAAGGCATCGCGATTTGCTTCTTGCTGTTTTCCACCGCCACCTTGGTCAATGGTTTTGCCAGCAATCCGACGGAGTTCGGCCTATGTCGTTTCATCGCCGGTTTAGGTTGCGGCGGGCTGATGCCCAATGCCGTGGCGCTGATGAGCGAGTATGCGCCCAAGCGCTTGCGCAGCACGCTGGTGGCAATCATGTTCAGCGGTTACTCACTGGGCGGTGTGCTTGCGGCGGGGGTGGGTATCTATTTGCTGCCGCAGTTCGGCTGGCAGTCGATGTTTTTTGCAGCAGTGGTGCCGCTGTTGTTGCTGCCGGTGATTCTCTGGCTGTTACCAGAGTCCGTGGGCTTTCTATTGCGTCAGGGGCAAACCGGAAAAGCGCGACGCATCCTGCAAAAAATCGACCCGGCACTGGCAGGTGGCGAGCATGACACCTTGTTCATGGCAGATACCAAGGGGAGGGGGGCTGCTGTTCTGGAACTGTTTCGTGACGGTCGGGCCCTGCGTACGCTGTGTTTATGGGTGGCGTTTTTCTGTTGCCTGTTAATGGTCTACGCCTTGAGTTCATGGCTGCCGAAAATGATGGCGAGCGCAGGCTATAGCCTCGGTTCGAGCCTGTCATTTCTGTTGGTGCTTAATTTCGGCGGCATGGTCGGGGCCGTGTTCGGCGGCTGGCTGGGAGACCGTTTGAGTTTGAGCAAAGTGATGGTGGTGTTCTTCCTCGTCGCCGCCGTGACAGTCACCTTGCTGGGGTTCAAAAGTGCGCCCTTGTTGTTGTATCTGCTGATCTTTGTGGCCGGTGGCACCACAGTCGGTACGCAAATCCTCCTGTATGCGGTCACGGCACAGAGCTACGGCCAGTCGATTCGCTCCACCGGCCTTGGCTGGGCCTCCGGTATTGGCCGCAATGGCGCGATTCTCGGACCGCTGCTGGGGGGCGCGCTGATGGGCATGAACCTGCCGCTGCAACTCAACTTTATGGCGTTCGCCGTGCCGGGTGCAGTGGCTGCACTGGCCATGTTGTTGTTCACCTTCAGCCCGCAACGGCGCGTGGTCGAAGCGGTGGCTTATCCATGAGAACGGTGTTCAAGGACTGTTCGTTGTCCGCGTTGATTGCCGGAGTGATCGCCACGCTGATTTCTTATGCCGGGCCGCTGGTGATTGTATTTCATGCGGCGCAAAGCGCGCAGTTGTCACCCCAGATGTTGTCCTCCTGGGTGTGGGCCATCTCTATCGGCAGCGCTGTACTCGGCGCTGCCTTGAGCCTGCGCTATCGCGTGCCGGTCGTGATCGCCTGGTCCATTCCGGGGTCTGCTCTGCTGGTCGGGGCGCTGCCACAGATCGGTATTAATCAGGCGGTGGGGGCGTATCTGGTGGCGAATGTGATCTTGTTGCTGATGGGGGTGACTGGCGCATTTGATCGCATCATTAAACGCTTGCCAGGTTCAATTGCCGCCGGCATGCAGGCAGGTATTCTGTTTGCCTTCGGGGTTGAGGTGTTTCGTGCATTGCCCGTGCAACCGGGGTTGGTGCTGGGCATGTTCATCACCTATATCGTCATGCGCCGCTCCTGGCCGCGCTATGCCGTTGCGGGCGTGCTATTGGCGGGTGTCGCCATCACGTTATCAAGCGGGAGTTTGCGCGCCGAGGCGTTGGTGTTCGGGTGGGCGACCCCGCAGTGGATCAGCCCTGAGTTCAGTCTGTCAGCCACCTTGAGCCTTGCGTTACCGCTGGTGCTGGTCGCACTCACCGGGCAGTTTGTGCCGGGTATGGCGGTGCTTCGCACAGCGGGGTACACCACCCCGGCCAGTCCGATCATCAGCAGTACGGCAATCGGTGGTTTGCTGCTGGCCCCGTTCGGTTGTCACGGGCTTAATCTGGCGGCCGTTACCGCCAGCTTGTGTGCCGGCAAGGAGGCCCACGAAAACCCCCGGCGCCGTTACATCGCGGCATTGTCGGGCAGTGTGGCTTACCTGCTGTTCGGCATTGCAGGGGCGACAGTGGTGTCGGTGTTTGAGGCTTTGCCAGCGGCCTTGATCGCCGCATTGGCGGGCTTGGCCTTGTACGGAGCCATTAGCGATGCGCTGGTGCGCAGCCTGAGCGAACCGCAGGAGCGCGACGCCGGGTTGTTCACCTTTTTGGTGACGGCCTCGGGTGTGTCCTTTTTAGGGTTGTCCGCAGCATTCTGGGGGTTGCTGTTCGGCCTGTTGGTCCACGTGGTGACCATTGCGAGGCGCCCTGTAGCCGCCCCCGTCCCCGTAGCTGCTGACGAGTAGTGCTGCTACGGGTTCTGAGCCTTACACCACGCTGGTCAGGCCGCATAATCCTTCAGCTACGCGGGACGCTGAATGCGAGCGTAATTGAGCAAAATATTGACGCATCGGCTCTGCGACAAAGCCGTTGATCGCCGTGAATGACATTCTGTTTTCCCTCTACATCAGTAGCTTAACGGTGGCAGATACCGATTGGGTCACACAGATTGGCCAGATCGATCCCTTTTTGGCCGGTCTGCCACTGTGATCCGGCAAAGTGCTCAGCAAGAATCAAAACCACTGACACTCTAATAAGAAAATAATAGATGTGCCCTTGGCCATTTGCAGGCCGCTGCCGTGTACAGAACCTGGCGATCTCACGCCACTTTGGGGAACTCCTTCATGGTCTCGATAAAACATTTACTGGGCGCAGCCGTGTGCTCGCTGTCGCTGCTGGCCGCTGCCGTGCACGCTGAACAGCGTGAGCTGCGTGTTTATAACTGGGCGGATTACATCTTGCCGTCCGTGCCCAAAGACTTTGCCCGCGAGACGGGCATCCGTGTGATATGGGACACGTTCGATACCAATGAATCCCTTGAGGCCAAGTTACTGACCGGCAACTCGGGCTATGACCTGGTGGTGCCGTCCAATCAGTTTCTCGACACCCAGATCAAAGCCGGGGTGTTCCAGAAGCTCGACAAGTCCAAACTGCCCAACTGGCAGCATCAGGACCCGGCCCTGCTCAAGCTATTGGAAGCGAATGACCCCGGCAACCAATACGCTGTGCCGTATATGGTCGGCACCGTGTTGATCGGCTTCAACCCGGCCAAGGTCAAGGCAGCGCTGGGTGACGACGCGCCGGTGGACAGTTGGGACCTGGTGTTCAAACCCGAGAACATGGAAAAGCTCAAATCCTGTGGCGTAGCGATGCTCGACTCGCCGTCAGAAATTCTGCCGGTGGCGTTGCACTACCTGGGTTTGGACCCCAACAGTGAAAACCCGGCCGATTATGAAAAGGCCAAGGCGCTGATGCTGAAAATCCGCCCCTACGTCACCTACTTCAATTCCGCCAAGTACATGACCGACATCGCCAACGGCGATATTTGCGTGGCCATCGGTTACTCGGGCAGCTTTTATCAGTTTGCCAATCGTGCCAAGGAAGCCGGTAACGGCGTAGTGGTTGACTGGCGCTTGCCTAAAGAGGGGGCGCCCATCTGGTTTGACACCTTCGCGATTCCTAAAAGTTCGAAAAACGTCGAAGAGGCTCACCAGTTTCTGAACACCTTGCTGGAGCCCAAGGTGATTGCCGGGATCAGTGATTTCCTCGGCTACCCCAACGCCAACAAAGACTCGCTGGCGTTGATCAACAAGGACATTACCGACAACCCCAACCTGACACCGACGCCTGAGGCCTTGAAGTCGTTGTACATCGTCAAACCGCTGCCGCAGAAACTGGAGCGGGTGCGCACCCGCACCTGGACCAGTATCAAGTCGGATAAGTAAGTCGATCACAGGGACCGCAGGTCATACGCGCTAGCCCAAGGTCCCGACTATGTTAACGCTGACGTTTTCCGGTATTTCGTTCTGCGACAGCACGTGCAGCCCCGGGCTGAACACTCGGGCATAACGGGCCAACAGCGGGCGCAGTTGCGGCATGACGGTCAGCACCGGAGGGTGGCCGTCCTTGCGCAGTTTCTCTTTGACAATCGGCATGGCATTTTGCAGCTGGTTAAGCAGATTCGGCTCCACCGCAATGCTGTCCAGGCTCACCGGCCCGGCTTGCTGGGCAATGCTCAGCGCGCCGAGCAAGGTATTCTCAAGGGCGTTATCCAACACAAAGACACTGACTTCGTCGCGGCGCCCGGTAATGCTGGCCACGATATTGCGGCGCAATGCATAGCGAACATCCGCCGCCAGCAGCACCGGATCCTTGGTGTTTTCACTGCTTTCTACCAAGGCGCTGGCCACCGTGACGATGTCGCGCAGTGAGATGTTTTCGGTCAGCAACTGGCGGTACACCTTGTGTTGTTGGGTGTAGTTGAGCTGCGCTTTAAGGTTGTCGGCCAGCTTGGGCGCCACTTCGCCGAGGCGTTGCATCAGATGGTCGACATCGTCGTGTTTGAAAATATCGGCCAGGTGATCGCGAATCACTTTGTTCAAGTGTGTCGCCACCACGCCCGCGCAATCCACCACTTGATAACCGAGGTTGAGCGCCCGACTTTTATCGGCAGGCTTGATCCATACCACCGGCATTTTATAAGCCGGATCAATACCCAGGATGCCATCGATTTCGCCATACAACTGCGCTGAGGCAATCGCCATCAGGTGGTCTGCATGCACCTCGGCGCCCTCGATCTGCTCGCCGTTGATATGGATCGCGTAATAGGCCGCTTTGAGTCGCAAACTGTCGCGCATGTGGATTTCAGGCAACAGAAACCCCAGGTTTTCTGACAAAGACTGGCGCAACCCGCGCACCCGGTGTGTCAACGGTGCGCCCGCCGCTTCGTTGACCAGCCCGACCAATTTGTAGCCCAGAGACACTGACAGCCGTTCAACGTGAGGAATGTCTTCCCACGCCAACGTGTGGGCACGCTCGTGCTGCATGGATTCGCTGAGTGCGCTGACCGCGTCGAGTTCTTGCGCCTCTGTCGGTGATTGATAGCGCGAGACACACCACGCCAGCCCGGCCACCACTGCGGCAAAGCTGAGAAAGGCCAGATGCGGCATGCCCGGCACAATGCCCAGCACCAGCAGAATGCCGGCCACGGTGTACAGCAGACTGGGGGATGCCAGCAACTGTCGGCGCACCTGGGTGGTGATTTCGGCGGACTCATTGATACGCGTCACGATCAGGGCTGCGGCGGTTGACAGCAGCAACGCCGGGATTTGCGCCACCAGACCGTCGCCGATGGTCAACAACGCGTACTGTTTGAAAGCCAGCCCGGCAGGCAAGTCGTAAACGAACATGCCAATGGCAAAACCGCCAAACAGATTGATGGTGAGGATCAGGATGCCAGCGATCGCATCACCGCGTACAAACTTCGAAGCGCCGTCCATTGCACCGTAGAAGTCGGCTTCCTTGGCGATGGTCTGGCGGCGCTGTTTGGCTTGATCCTGGGTAATCAGACCGGCATTGAGGTCGGCATCGATCGCCATTTGCTTGCCGGGCAGGGCGTCCAGGGTGAAGCGCGCTGTCACCTCGGAAATACGTTCGCCGCCTTTGGTCACCACCATGAAGTTGATGATCATCAGGATCACAAACACGATCATGCCGACAATAAAGTTGCCGCCGATCACCACCTCACCGAAGGCCTCAATCACTTTGCCGGCTGCGCCCGTGCCCGTATGGCCTTCGAGCAGCACAATACGGGTAGACGCTACGTTAAGGGTCAGGCGCAACAGGGTTGTGACCAGAATCACGGTAGGGAACAGCGAAAAATCCAGCGGGCTTTTCGAGGACACGCTGACCATCAATACCAGCACCGCCATGGCAATGTTGAACGTGAACAACACGTCCAGCAGCAAGGGCGGCAAGGGCAAGATGATCATCGCCAGAATGGACAGGATCACCACCGGGATGCCGATACGTCCGCTGCGAAGTGTCGGCAGGAGGGTGTGCAGTACGTTCATGATTACGCCTTGTTCGCCATGCGTTCTGGAATAGGGAGGTTGTCGGGCAGTTGCGGCTTGGCGCGCAGGCCGCTTTTGTAGGCTTTTAGTTGCAGGATGTAGGTCAGCACGTGTGCCACGGCGGCATACAGCGGGCTCGGAATCTGTTGGTTGATCTGTGTACTGAAGTAAATCGCCCGGGCCAGCGGCGGTATCTCCAGCACCTCCAGCGCATTGGCGGCCGCCATCGTGCGGATGTACAAGGCCATCTCGTCGACGCCTTTTGCCACCACGTAAGGGGCCTGGGCTTTTTTGATGTCGTATTTGAGCACCACGGCGTAGTGCTGTGGGTTGACGATCACGGCGTCAGCGGTCTTCATCACGTGGCTGACCTGGCGCTGGGAAATCTGGCGCTGAATCTGTTTGATCCGCGCTTTGACCTCGGGTCGGCCTTCCTGATTTTTATGTTCTTCCTTGCGCTCCTGCTTGGTCATGCGCAGCTTTTTAAGAAAGAAATACTTTTGGATCGGGATGTCGATGGCGGCGAACACCACGAAGATGCCCATCAGCGCCAGCAAGGTATCAAACAGAATTCTGAAAGAGGTGCCGATGGCGGTCAGCAAACTGGTGCGTTGCAGCGCAATCAGGTGCGGCACGGCATCACTGATTAGTGTCCAGGCCACGGCAATCAACAAGGCGATCTTGAGCATCGACTTGATCAGTTCAATCCAGTTCTGCTTGGAGACTATCCGGCCCAGCCCGGTAACAGGATTGAGCTTGCTGAATTTTGGCGCGAAGTTTTTGGCCACAAATACCCACCCGCCCGGTACCAGCGAAAACACCACCACCAAAACGCTGGTGAGCAGCAAGGGGACGAGCATCTGGATAAACAAACCGAGGTTGTGAGCCAGTATCAAGGTGAGGTCGTGCTGGGTGATCTCGCTCCAGTTGAGGTTCAAATAGGAAATGCGAAAACTGTCCTGAAACCCCTGATAAAAGCGCTCAAAGGTGAGCCTGAGGATAAACAGCGTCACCAGCAGCGACACCGTGGTGGAAAGGTCCTTGGAGCGCGTGACCTGGCCGTCCTCGCGGCTTTTGCGCAGCTTTTGCTGCGAGGCTTCTTCGGTCTTTTCCTGGGTGCTGTCATTGGCCACCTTGACCGTCCTCCATCATCAGGCCGATGTTGTCCAGCAACTCGCGGGTCAGGTGCAAGTAGTGTTCCGGCAGGTTAGGGATGGTCATGTAGATGCACAGCAGGCCGACCACAATGGTGATCGGGAACCCCAGTGAAAACAGGTTCATGGACGGGGAAATACGGTTCAGCAGGCCAAAGCAGAACTGCACCAGCACCATGCAGAACACCATCGGCAGGGTCAGTAGCACGGCGGCGCTGAACACCCAGGCAATGGCTTTGATAAACAGGGTGTAGCTGTGATAGTTCAGGCCGCTGCCCACCGGCCAGTGACTGAAACTTTTGAACAGCACACTCAGCACCAGCAGGTGCCCGTCAATGGCCAAAAACAGAAAGGCCAGCAACACGAAATACAGTTGGTAAACGATGGAGGACGAGGACACCCCGTTTATCGGGTCGTTGTAGCGGGCCATGCTCATGCCCATTTGCGACGACACCACCTCGCCGACCACGCTGAACACTGTGAACACCAGTTGCAGGGTCAGCCCGAGCATCAGGCCGAAGGCGATCTGCTCCAGGGCGGTCATCACCCCACGGGCAGACAAGGGGTCAATCTGAGGCACTGTCGGCAACGCGGCGCCCACGGCCGCCGTAATGACCAGTGCCAGCAACACACGGATTTTTCGCGACATGGCCTTGTGATTGAACAGCGGCGCCATGCTGAACACGGCCATCAACCGACAAAAAGGCCACCAGTAACCCTGCAAGGCCTGCAAATACTGACTGGCCTGAAACAGCGGCTCAGTTGCGTGCATGGTCAACCCACCAACGTTCCGGCTTGCTTGAAGGTTTCGATAAACAGGTCGCTGAGGGTGCGCAAGATCCAGTTGCCGCCCCAAATCAGCATCCCGAGGGTGATCAGCAGGCGCGGCAAGAAGCTGAGCATTTGCTCATTGATCTGGGTCGCGGCTTGAAACACGCTAACCACCAAGCCCCCTAGCAGGCTCGGTACCACCAGCACGCAGACAATCAGTGCGGTGATCTGTATCGCATTGCTGACAAGGCCTGCGGCGATTTCCGGGGTCAGCATCAGCCACCTCCAAAGGGTTGAATACTGGAGGTCAGGGTGCCCACCAATAGCGCCCAGCCGTCGACCAACACAAACACCATCAGCTTGAAGGGCAGTGAAATCATCATGGGCGAGAGCATCATCATGCCCATTGCCATCAGTACACTGGCCACCACCAGATCAATCACCAGAAACGGCAAGAAAATCATGAAGCCCAGTTGAAAAGCGGCTTTGACCTCGCTGAGCACGAAGGCCGGGAGCAGCAAAGAGAAATCCAGGGTTTCCAGGTTTTGTGGCAAAGGCTCGTTGGCCAGCGCCACCATGGTTTCAAGCGATGCCTTGTTGGTTTGCGCCAGCATGAAACCGCTGATGCTCTTCTTGGCGACTTCGAGGCCTTGTTCCATGGATATCTGGTCGCTTTGAAAAGGTTCATAGGCCTCGCTGTAGATCTCCATCCACACGGGGCGCATCACCAGCATGGTCAGGCACAGGGCAATGCCGATCAAAATCTGGTTGGGCGGGCTTTGCTGCAAGCCAAGCGCCTGGCGCAAAATGGCCAGCACGATGATGAAGCGGGTAAAGCTGGTCATCATCATGAGCATGGCAGGCAGAAAACCCAGCAGGGTCATCATGATCAAGATCTGCAGCTTGATGCTCAGCACCTGGCCCGTTTCGCTGTCATTGAGGCTGAACAGCGAAATGTCGCCGCTGGCGGCCACGGCGGGCATCGGCATCAGCACCGTGAGCAGCAACAGGCAGCACCGGGCGACCTGCTTGAACCGGCTCATCCGCTCAGATCACTGAGGGTTGAGCCACACAGCTCAACAATCCTCAGGCCATAGTTGCCATTGACCACCACCACCTCGGCCTTGGCAAAGAGAGCGCCGTTGACCTTCACGTCCAGCGGCGCTCCCGCCAGTTTGTCGAGGGCAATTACGCTACTGATGTCCACGTCCATCAACTCGCGCAACGTGATGTCGGTAGAGGCCACCTCAAGGGTCACGTTGACCGGGATCTTGCCGAAGAACTTCAAGTCCTGCTGGGGCAATGGTTCACGGGCAGGAGGGGCGGGCAGGGCAGGCCCTTGCTCGAGGTCAAGCTGAGTATCATCGAGCAAGCTGTCCAGTTCGGTATCGCTAAGGGAGGTGTTCATGGGCTTTTGACACTGTCCAGTGAGGTTAAATACAAGGCCCCGTCATCTTCGGCGAGGGTTGCGTAGAACAACTTTTGCTGCTTGATGTGCACCTCGCAGCGCTCCAGCAAACGCACCATCACAATGTCATCGACGTTCAACGCCAGAACGCTGACCAATGGCATTTGCATGCGGGCCAGTACGCAGTCCAGGCGCACTGGCAATTGGCTAATACGCTGCTCGTCAGGTTGCGCCGTGAGTGCCGGGGCAGGTTCGCTGAGATGGCGGGTCAGTTCGTCAACGGCGTGGGTGTCGAGAAACAGATGGACCGAGGCGTCGACCCCCGCTTCCAGGTTGCCAAACACAAACTCGACGCAATAGCCCCAGTGAATCTCTTCATAGGTACTGACCGCGTCGTCAATGTGCTGCAAGGGTGTCCCCCCGTTGAGCATCCGCGCGCATATCCGGCAAAGGTCGATGCCCATTCTGGCGAGCAGGCGGGTTTCCGACGCACTGACCGGAGGGTCATTCTGGCTGGTCGGACTAATGCCGCCGTAATAACTTTCAAGTAACTCGGCCAACAGAGGGCGATCAATACTAAAACCTAACGTGCCGATTTCAGTGTGATAGCGACAATCGGGCGCGCGGGTAAAGTGTTCGTGAATACGCACGTGCTGCAAATCACTGTTGATTCGGTACTGGCTCAGAAAATAATCAGGAATAACCCGGGCATACTTGTTAGTCATCCCTTTTATATAGTCAGGCACTTTGTGGTAGTGCCGCCCGAGTTTCTCAGGCTTTAAAAACGTGAGCACTTCAACGGGCACCGAGTGCTGAACTTTTGTGTGAGGCGTCATGGTGATTGCAACATTCTCTGAGTACCGCCGGGAGGGTCACTGAATGTGGCAAAAAATAACGCTTATGGGCGGGGCAGGCTAATCAAAAACTATCAAAAGGCCTATTTGAAAAGGGCTTGATAAGCCCGGCGAAGATTTGATGATTCATGATTTTTCAGCGCTTGGGGGCTCGGGGTAATGTTTGCCAGCGTCGTCGCTGTCAAACACTCATCTACCTGTTCAGTACGGCGCAGCGCAATAAAAGTGTCATGAATCTGCCTTCGGGCATGTCTGTCAGCCGCCTGAAGCACGGCGATTTATAGAGCAGGGACTTACGGTGAGATCAGTCAATAGTGCGTTGAGTTATTCCGGTGTTGGGCACTCTAAAACAGCGACACAGTCGTCGGCTGTCATTGTTGTCGGGCACCCGGAGTGCCGTGGCTATTCAAAACTGGTCGACAGTTTGACACAACTACAGTGCACGGTTGAGTGCCATGAAAGTTGTGCGCAACTTGCGCCGTCCTCGCTCACATGCGCCACGTTGGTGTTTATTTTGGTCAGCGGTTATAACCCGCAGTTATTGCAGGCCGATGTGGTTCATTTGATTCGTCGCGCAGCGCATATCAGTGTGATTCCCGTTGTCGAATATGCCGAGCAGGACAGGGCGGCGGCCCTGATGGACAGCGGTTGTGTCGATTACCTGCTAGCCCCGTTCTGCGCGTCTCAGATAAAGGCTGTGCTGGAGCGTCAAGCCGCTTCGGCCAGTGTGCAGGACAGTTTTGTCTCTTGTTCAACGGCCAGTCGACGCCTGTTGGCAATGGCCCAGCGGCTGGCGGGCACCCGGGCGCCGATCCTTATCACGGGCGAAACGGGCACCGGAAAAGAGATGTTGGCACGCTATATCCATCGGTTTTCCTCCGCTGACAGTGCTCCCTTTGTGGCCGTCAATTGCGCTGCCATCCCTGAGCAAATGCTCGAATCGTTGTTGTTTGGCCACGAGCGCGGAGCCTTTACCGGAGCTGTCAGCGTGCAGCCGGGCAAGTTCGAAATGGCCAATGGCGGCACGCTGTTGCTGGATGAAATCGGTGAATTGCCCTTGGGTTTGCAAGCCAAATTGCTGCGCGTGCTCCAGGAACAGCGGGTCGAACGGCTCGGCGGACAAAAGGAAATCGCTCTGGATGTGCGCATTATTGCCGCCACCAACCGTGACCTTGGCGCTGAGGTGGCCGCGGGCCGGTTTCGTGCCGACTTGATGTTCCGCCTGGATGTGCTGCCCTTGCATATCACCCCGTTGCGTGAGCGCCAAGAGGACATTCTGGCCTTGGCCAGACGCTTTATTGACCAGTACGCGGCGCAGGAACATCGCGATGACCTGCTCACAGACGAGGCTTGTCAGGTGCTCTTGCAGCACGACTGGCCGGGTAATGTGCGTGAGCTTGAAAACACGCTGCAACGCGCGTTGGTGTTGCGCAAAGGACTCTTTATTCAACCCCGCGACCTGGGGCTTTGCAGCCCCGAGCAAAACACCGTTGCCGCTTTGCCCGACAGCCCCTTGTCCCACGGCAAGGCCGCCTTGCGTGCAACGGGTAAATGGGCCGAATACCAGCATGTGCTGGATGCCATCCGCAAATGCGACGGCCACAAAAGCAAGGCCGCGCAAAGCCTTGGCATGACCCCGCGAGCCCTGCGATACCGCCTGAGCGCCATGCGCGATCAAGGCGTACGGGTGCCGGTTTGAGCCTTCCCTTTACATTCAACTTCCCTTGGCCATAGCGATGGAGACTTTCCTCATGACCTCAATCCAGAGCGTCCAGCAACAGATGTTGGGCCAGATGGAACAGGCCACAAGCCTGCTGCACACCCCCGTCATCCAACCCTCAGCCGTGTTTGATCAGGGCGCTGAAACAGGCATTGGCGTGGCCTTCGATCAGGCACTGAAAGCTGTTGACGCACAGCAGCATGTGGCGAGTAACGCGATGGCCGCTGTGGACAGCGGGCTGAGCGACAACCTCGCAGGCGCGATGATAGAAAGCCAGAAAGCGAGCGTAGCGTTCAGTGCGTTGTTGCAAGTGCGCAATAAATTGACCACGGCATTTGATGACGTGATGAGAATGCCGGTGTAACGACAATGAGTGCTGACGTGCTGCAAACAATCAACGAAAAATTCAAGGCGCTGCTCGCCGGGTTCAAACTTGATCCGCGAGTTGCGTTGGGTTTGATGGCCGGTGTCGCGGCGTTGCTGGCGATCAGCGCGGTGTTGTACCTGTGGCGCGACCAGGGCTCATTGCGCCCGCTCTATGGTGCGGGCGAGGCGTATCCTGCGGCACAGGTGATGCAGGTGCTGGATGCCGATCAAATCGCTTACCAGCTGCACCCGCAAAGCGGCCAGATTATGGTTCGGGACACTGACCTTGCCCGTGCGCGCATGTTGCTCAGTGCCAAAGGTGTGCAGGTGGCAGTACCGGTCGGTTACGGTCTGTTCGATAAGGACGAGCCGCTGGGCACCAGCCAGTTTGTGCAGGATGTGCGGCTCAAGCGCAGCCTGGAAGGTGAGTTGGCCCGCACCATCATGAGCCTGAAGGGGATTGATAGCGCGCGCGTTCACCTGGCGCTGCAAGAGAGCAATTCATTCGTCATCAGTAATCGTGACCCTGCCAAGGCCTCAGTAATGGTGCAAATGAACGCGGGCAGCAAACTCGACCCTGAACAGGTCGGTGCGATTGCCCGTCTAGTGGCCAACAGCGTCCCCAAGCTTGAGGTCGCAGACGTGAGCGTGGTGGACCAGTACGGCACGCTTTTATCCCGTGGCCTCACGGAGGGCGATACCGGGCCGCAGCAGAGCCGCCAGCAGGTCGAGGACTATCAGCAGCGGGTCACGGGCAATGCCGAACAGGTGCTGGCGCCTATCTTGGGTAATGGCAATTACCGGATAAGCGTGGCTGCCGACATCGACTTCAGCCAGAAAGAAGAAACCGTTCAGGCGTTCGGTACTACCCCACACGTGCGCAACGAAGAGCTGCGCGATGAAAGCGTGCTCGACCAGTTGGCGCTGGGCGTGCCCGGGTCGCTCAGCAACCGCCCGGTCCCGCCTTCCGGCGGGGCGGCGCCTGCGGTCGGCACACCGCCGGCAACTGCGGACAAGGGCGCCACCTCACTGCGCAAAGAGTCGAATCGCAAACTGGATTACGACCAGAGCGTCACCCACGTCAAACACGCTCCCTTCAACGTGCGCAGCCAAAGCATTGCCGTCGTGCTCAATGGCAGCACTGAGGCGGATGGCGGCTGGCCGCCTGCCGCCCGTACAGAGCTGGAGGCGATGTTAAAAAGTGCGGTGGGGTTCAACGCCGCTCGCGGCGATGTCCTGACCTTGAGCGTGTTCCCTTTTGCAGCGTCAGACCTGTCTGTTGCTCCTCCCGTCTGGTGGCAGCAGGAGACGTTCCTTGAGCTGGTCAAACTGGGCGTGATCGCGCTTGTCAGTTTATTGCTGCTGTTCCTGGTGGTGCGTCCGGCACTGTCCCGCTTGATGGGGCGCTCGCAGGCGCAAAGCCTGCAGGGGCATGACCCGCTGAAGGTGGGCAGCGAGAGTGCTGAACGGGCACTGCCTGCAAGCCTGGCTGCCGAGAACAGACCCAGCATGCTGGGCGAACTGAACCCGCTGTCTGAAATTCAACTGCCTGCGGCGGGATCGGGGCTTGAGTTACAGGTCGAACACTTGCAGATGCTGGCTGAAAATGACCCCGAACGCGTGTCGGAAGTTATCAAACAATGGATAGGTCGCAATGAAAGCAGTCTCCCCTCGTCCAACTGACGTCATGCAGGAGCTGCGCGCACGTACGGCGCAGAACCGCAGCATGAGTTCACTCGAACAAGCGGCCATTCTCATGCTGAGCATGGGTGACGGCGTGTGTGCGGGAGTGCTCAAGCATTTCTCCCGCGAAGAAATTGTGATTATCAGCCAGGCGATGGCCCGCCTCAGTAATGTCAAACAACCGATGGTGTCGGAAGTCATCTGCCGGTTTTTTGATGACTACAAAGAGCAAAGCAGCATCAAGGGCGCCTCGCGCAGCTACCTGTCGGGCATGCTCGGCAAAGCTTTGGGCAGTGACATCACCCGCAGCCTGCTGGACAGCATCTATGGCGAAGAAATACGGGCAAAAATGGTCAAGCTGGAATGGGTTGATCCCAAACAGTTCGCTACCCTGATCGCCAATGAACATGCGCAAATGCAGGCCGTTTTTCTGGCCTTTCTGCCGCCGGGCATGGCCAGCGAAGTGCTTGAACACATGCCGGACTGGCGCCGCGACGAACTCTTGTATCGCATCGCCAACCTCAGCGAAATCAACAGCGATGTGATCAAGGAACTGGAGCAACTGATCGAACGAAGCCTGTCGGTGCTGTCCACCCAAGGCTCCCAAGTTCGCGGGGTCAAGCAGGCGGCCGATATCCTTAACCGTTACAAGGGCGACCGCGAGCAGATGTTTGAACTGCTGCGTGCTCAGGACACAACGCTGGTGGAGCGCATTGAAGATGAGATGTATGACTTCTTCATCCTCTCCCGGCAAACCCAGGACGTGCTGCAAACCTTGCTCGAAGCCATCCCGTTGAGCGAATGGGTGGTTGCGCTCAAGGGTGCAGAACCGGCATTGGTCAAGGCGATACAAGGCGCGATGCCGCGCCGCCAGATGCAGCAGATGGAAGCCCAGACCCGCAGGCAGGGGCCGGTGCCCCGCAGTCGCGTTGAACAAGTGCGCAAAGAAATCATGGCAATTGTCCGTGAAATGGCGACTGAAGGCGGTTTGCCTGTGCAGTTATTCCGTGAGCAAACGGTTGAGTGAGGGGTAGCGCGTGTCGATCAAAGTGGTAAAAGGCGCCAGTGTTGAGTGGCGGCCATATCGATTTTCGCCTTTGCCTGACCTTGAAGCGCAAGCGCTGATCAATGATCCGATTGCGTTTCAGCGGGCCATCGCCGAGGGTTTTCAGGAGGGCAATGAAAAAGGCTATCTGGAAGGTCTGGCACAAGGTCGTGAGTCAGGCCATCAGCAGGGCTTCACTGCGGGCCATGAGGAAGGGCTCAAGCAAGGGCTGGTTCAAGGGCAACGCGATGGCCGTCTGGCATTCGATCAAGCCAGTGAGCCGCTGCAAGCGACGAATAATCTGTTGCGCACTTTTATGGCCGAGTTCGAGCGCAAACGCCGTGAAGAACTGCTGGCACTGGTGAAGAAGGTCAGTGAACAGGTGATCCGCTGCGAATTGACCTTGAGCCCCATGCAACTGCTGACCCTGGCCGAAGAGGCGTTGTCAGGCATGGCGCTGGAGTCTGAAGACGTGCACATCCAGTTGCACCCGCAAGAATTTGCCCGCATCAAGGATTTGGCGCCCGATCGCGCCGCCGCCTGGCGTCTGGTGGCCGATGACACCCTGGCCTTGGGCGAGTGCCGCATCGTCACCCCTCAAGCGGAGGTCGATGTGGGCTGCCAGCAGCGGCTGGATGCCTGTGTGTCGACCCTCAGCGAGCACCTGCACCTGATTGAGGAATAACCTGTGCTCAAACGGTTCAAGCTGGATGAGGCGTTACGCTCATTGGACGCCGTGCAACTGGCCAAGGTCAGCGGCAGGCTGGTTCGCATGTCGGGCATGTTGCTCGAAAGCATTGGCTGCCAGCGGGTGACGGGTCAACGCTGCTACATCGAGCAGGCCGATGGCAGCCTGCTGGATGCGCAGGTGGTGGGTTTCAATCGCGACATCACTTACCTGATGCCTTTCAAAAAGCCCTTGGGCTTGAGTTCCAGTTCGCGCGTGTTCCCGGCCCGTGATGATGCCGCTTTGCAGATTGATGAGTCCTGGCTGGGCCGGGTCCTAAACGGGCTGGGGGAGCCGATGGATGAGGGGGGCAAACTGAGCGGGCGAGATACCCTCACCACCGAGCTGCCCAAGGTCAGTCCGCTCAAGCGCCAGCCGGTTACCGAGCCCTTGGACGTGGGTGTGCGCGCAATCAACGCCTTGCTGACACTGGGCAAAGGTCAGCGTGTGGGCTTGTTTGCCGGTAGCGGTGTGGGCAAGAGCGTATTGCTGGGCATGATCACCCGGCAGACCAAGGCTGATGTAGTGGTGGTCGGGTTGATCGGTGAGCGGGGTCGTGAAGTTCAGGAATTTATTCAGCATTCGCTTGGCCCAGAGGGGTTGCGCAAAGCCGTGGTGGTAGTGGCTCCGGCCAACGAGTCACCGTTAATGCGCCTCAAAGCCGCCGAGTTGTGCCACAGCATTGCGGCTTACTTTCGTGATCAGGGGCATGACGTGTTGTTACTGGTGGACTCCCTGACGCGCTATGCCATGGCCCAGCGTGAAATTGCCCTGGCGCTTGGCGAGCCGCCTGCGACCAAAGGCTATCCGCCTTCAGTGTTCGGGATGCTGCCCGAACTGGTCGAAAGTGCAGGCAACGGCGAGTGCGCGACAGGCAGCTTGAGTGCGCTCTATACCGTGCTGGCCGAAGGCGATGATCATCAAGATCCGATTGTCGACTGTGCCCGTGCCATCCTCGACGGTCATATTGTGTTGTCGCGCAAGCTGGCCGATGTCGGTCATTACCCGGCCATTGATGTGGCGGCTTCCGTAAGCCGCTGCATGAGCCAGATCACTGACCGAAAACACCTCAACGCCGCCCGCCAGTTCAAGGAATACGCCAATCTGTATGACGGTATCAGGGAGTTGCTTCCGTTGGGTGGCTATACACCGGGCATGGACCCCGGCACGGATCGTGCGGTGAAACTGGCGCCCAACATCGAACGTTTTTTACGTCAGGACGTAGGCGCCAGCGCAGAGCTGAAAGCCTGCATCGAAACGCTGCAAAGCATTGTCAGGTAAGGCATGGGTAGGGGAGTGCGTCAGGCATGAAGGACCGCATCAGAGTGCTTAACCGGCTGGCTGGGTTGCGAGCCCTGCAAGTGCGTCAGGTGATGGGCCGGGTGACGTATCAGCAAAATCTCTGCCAGCGTTATCGCAATAATATTGCCGCGCTGACCCGGCTGTGCGACGTCAACAGTGTTACCAGCACGCCCTTGCAGCGCCATAACGTGCAGCAATACAAGGCGACTTTGCATGCCATGAATAACTTGCAGGTGCGTGAGTTGAAGCTGGCCGAGCAAAACCTTGATCGCATCCAGCAAGAGCTCTTTGCCGTGATGCGCCAGGAGAAGGTACTGGCGCAGGTTATCGATGAAAAAATGCGTGTGTGGCAGGCATCGTTGGCTCTTCAAGAGCAGAAGATACAGGACGGTCTGGCCAGTCAGGCGTGGTGGAGGAACTCGGTAGATGCGGTGTTGCCGATCAAAGGTGAAGAGGGGCATTCACGCAGTCGCGGATAAACACTGAAGGCCTTAACTCATCTGTGCGGTGCACGGCCGGGAATCGGATCGTGAGTGAAACCATGATATTTTCCGGGCCTAGATATTCAAAAAGATTGCTACTGATCTGGCTTCCAGTTCGGTCTGTCTGCGTCATAACCCTGGGTTGGATGGGGCGGGAGGGGGTGGTCTTTAATAAGGTCTGGGAATTTAAGCTCGGGGTTTGCCAGGAGCTTTAGGTAGTAGTCGTTATAAACCTCATACAAGTCGTCGTTTGGCATGTACCACATAGCTTCATGTGGGGGTGTAGTTTTGCAGAACAGGTTTTTCATTGTTCGCGCTGAACTATCATTGCCAAGTGATAAGCCTTTTTGGTAGTTGTTTAGGGCAATAGGAAAGTTGCTTTTGACGATTTCGTAATAAGAGCCTAGCTCGTAGTAGGCTTGTCCATACCCTTGATCTGCAGCACATTGCGTATATTCTAGTCCGAGCGCGTCTTTATTGCCTATATATATGTATTGCTTGCCGAGTTCTGTAAGTGCAGCCGGATTGCCCATTCTCGCGGCCTTGTCCAAAAATGTCAGACCATCTGTGGCTGGATTTTTTACACCCGCCTTATTTCCAATGATTGCCCCCATATTGTAAAAGCCTTGTGGGATATTGAGATCAATCATGCGCTGATAAAGGTCGATAGCCTTTTGGGTGTCTTTTTCTACACCTCCGGGCCAACCGGTGCGGTATAGAGCTGCGAGGTTATGCATAGCCCTCCAGTGATCGCGCTCAACTGCTTTGCTATAAAGTTCAACTATGCGATCCCAAGGTCGTAAAGTGTCCGGCTTTGCTAACAGTACGGCTTCTCTGTACCAAGCATCTGCCAAAGGGTCAAGTGAGGGTAAATTGTCATTTTCATGGGCGCATATAAAAGTTTTAGGGTCGGCCATCACTGAAACTCCGGAAGTCAAAAACAACGCTAAGGCAATACTAGTTAATGCGCGCATTAGTCCACCGTAAATGCAGGACTATAGGGTGTTGTTATGTCCCAGAAGCGCTGGAGATGTGACTTGAGGGGCGTGCCTTTTATCCTTGCTTTCCAGTTTTTATCCATTTGATCATTCCAATACTTGAAATTCTCAATCGCAGATAATTCAATTTTGTTGGCATGCATCCCCCACAACTTCTCCCTTAAAGACTTCGCCAACACCGGATGTGGGTGCGCAATCCCCAATTCCGAGTCGCTGTGCATACTGCGGATATTGATATTGGCGGAGCTGAGCAAGGTATAAACGTCATCCACCAACAGCAGTTTTGAATGCACGTAGATGTTTTTATATCGGGCTTTAATCACCGGGGCGTTGAGCTGGGCTTCAGTCTCGGCCGACATGGGCAGAGGCGGTGCACTTCCCGGAGCCGGGTCGCTGGTGGCGAGGGTCGCAATGATGATTTTCAGGCCGGGGATTTCCCTGAGTTCGTACGGCTTTCTGTCCGCATCCGTTTTGGCGGCCAGTTCGGCGATCTGTTCCGGGGTCAGGCCGTCCAGTCGTTCACCCACTTCAGGGGTGATACCTTGCTCAAGCAAGGCGTCGACCTTGGTTTGCAGTTTCTGGATTTTCTCCTGGTGGGCAGGGAGCTGGTAGGGCTGGAAAGGCGGAGTGTTTTTCAGGTGTTCGAGGTCTTCCAGATGCTCCGTCAGGCCTTGAGCCAGATCCCGTTGAACCTGGGGCATGAGCTGTTCCTGGCCCAGCGCCTGAAGCATTTCGTAGGTGGTGCCCGAGGCGGTTTTTGAGTCGGGTGTGTTGGTGACCACGAACAGGTAGATGTCGCCCTTTGCGCCCCGATTTTTGCGGGTTTTGGCGATGGTGCTCAAGCGCTTGGCAAAGTCGCTGTAACGGAAATACTGGTTTTCCATGTACACATAGTCGCGGGCGTTGCCAATGGCCTTGATGTAGTGCTCAAGAATGGACTTTTCGCCGTACTGCGGCTGGGTGCGGCACACCTGCGCCACGCTGTGGGCGGTGGTGGTGACTATGTCGGGGATGGGCAAGGCGTCGCGTTCTTTTCGCAGCGATGTATCGGCAAACCAGCGCGTGTACCACGGGTTTTCGAGGTCCCAGGCTTGTGCGAAGTTGTGGCTCAGGTCGACCAGTACCGGGCCGGTGACCTTCATCGAGATGTCTTGCCAAGGGCCGAAACCCTTGTCGCGACCGGCCTTGAGGTCATCAAACAGGTGGGCGTCGGTGTCCCAGTAGTTACGGTGCAGGTTATGGCCCATCACAAAGCCGATGGCCTGTGGCGTGCCGTAGTCCACCAGCACCATTTTTTGATGATGACTGGCGAACTGGGTCAATAACACCATCTGGCCGATGCTCAGGTCGCTGATGCCTTCGGCATTGAGCAGGTCGCGCAGGATGGCGAAGCGGCCACGGACGATGCTGCTTTGCTCGTCATTCATGACGGTTTCGGTGGTGCTGTCGAAGTCGCGGGTGCGGAACTCGACGTTGTTCATGCGCGAGCTATTGACGTTCTTGAACCAGTCTCGTGTGTAGATCTGCCCCCAGGGGTCGTGCTGGGTGCCGCCGGAACCGGAGATTTTGTTGTAACCCTGTGCGCTTTCCTGTTCTTCAGCCAGGCGGTTTATTTCGGCGTTTTCGTCTTGCCATTCCTTTAGGCGCAGGGCGGCTTTTGCCACGAAAACCGGGTCGTAGCTGGGGGATTTGTTTTGGCGCAGGTACTCAGCCAGCAGCAGGTCTTGACCGAGCAAGCCGATTTTTTGCAGATTTTGGGTGCGGCGTTTATCCAGGCGAAACACTTCATTGTCGGCGGCGGTGCCGTTCATGATCCCCGAGCCCAAAGCGGTGCCGCCTGAGCCGCCCAGACCGATGCCGGGCAAGGTTTTTTCAACGAAATCGGCCAGCACATTACGCCACACCAGCACTCGCACAGTGAGGCCTTGCTTGCCTTTGGCCGCCAGTAAGTCACCCACTCGCAAGCCGCCGGGGCGCTTGAGGCGCATGGCTGGGTCAAAGCCCCAGGTGATGATGTCGACACTGTGTCGGGCGTTCTCGATGGCGTCATGAACTGCGCCAAAGGCAGCTTGGCCATTGACCAGCGGCTCGGTGAGCACTCCGGCGCGGGGCGGGTAATAGGAGGTGTTGGCGAACCAGTCCATCGTCAGGTTGATAGGTTGGTTGGGATCGAATTTGAAAGATTCGGGGGAGTAGGGATAGCTCATGCGTCCGGCTCCTCGTTGGCGAAGGGCTGTGCAGGCGGTTGTTCGAGTGGGGATGTAGCTTTCGGGATGAATGGAAGCCGGGACAATGAGCGAGGCATAGAGATTCCTTGCGCGAGGGAGGTCTGAACCGGGTCAGAACTCAGTAGGTCGCGAAGGTAACAACCACAGATGCACGCTGGATGTAGGACACCTCTGGTGATTCAAAGGCCAAGAGCGGGAATTGCGTAGGATTAATCGAGTATTGGATGGGGTTATTGAGTGATTGGCGATGGATTTATGACGTCAGCGCCATCGATCGCAGCCTTCGTTCCTCGACAGCGGCTACAAGAGCAGGAGCAAGGCAAGAGCACTGCACTTGCACTTGCACTTGCGTTTTGCCGTTATGCCAATACGGCGTCCACCGCCCGTTCTGGCACTTTCAAACTGCTGGCTTGCAACAACTCCCGCGTATAGGGATGTTGCGGGTTTGCAAAGATCGAATGCGCATCCCCTTGCTCCACCACTTTGCCATCCTTGATCACAATCATGTCGTGAGCCAGTGCATGCACCACGGCCAGGTCATGGCTGATAAACAGGTACGTCAGGCCATGCCGGGCTTGCAGGTCTCGCAGCAGGTCAACCACTTGTTTCTGTACCGTGCGGTCAAGTGCCGAGGTGGGTTCGTCCAGCAAGATCAACGCCGGTTCCATGATCAACGCACGGGCGATTGAGATCCGTTGGCGCTGGCCTCCGGAAAATTCGTGGGGGTAGCGATGGCGACTCTCCGGGTCGAGCCCCACTTCCTGCAAGACACGAATCACCGCCGCCTCGCGTTCTTGCACAGTGCCTATACCGTGGGCCAGTAAACCCTCGCTGATGATTTGCTGCACAGACATGCGCGGGCTGAGGCTGCCAAACGGGTCTTGAAAGACCACCTGCATTTGCCTGCGTAAAGGACGCAGCAGGTTCTGGTTGAGCAGGTTCAGGTGTTTGTTGGCGAAGCGAATGTCGCCCTCGCTGTCCACCAGCCGCAATATCGCCTGACCCAAGGTGGATTTGCCTGAGCCAGACTCCCCGACGATGCCAAGGGTGCGGCCTTTTTTTAGTTCAAAACTGACCCCGTCTACCGCTTTGATGTATTGCCGCTCACGGCTGAACAAAGGCTTGGGCAACGGGAACCAGACTTTGAGGTTGTCAACTTGCAGCAGGTTATGCCGGTATTCGCTGCTGACAGGATGACCGCTGGGCTCGGCTTCGATCAGCATGCGGCTGTAGGGGTGCTTGGGCTCACGGAACAGATTCTGGCAACTGGCTTGCTCGACAATTTCGCCACCGCGCATCACGCACACGCGCTGGGCGATTTTGCGCACCAGGTTAAGGTCATGGCTGATCAGCAGTAACGACATGCCCAGGCGCTGCTGCAGGTCGATCAGCAGCTCAAGAATTTTCTGTTGCACGGTTACGTCCAGCGCCGTGGTCGGTTCGTCGGCGATTAACAGTTCCGGCTCGTTAGCCAGCGCCATGGCAATCATCACCCGTTGCCGCTGACCACCCGACAGCTGATGCGGGTAGGCGTTGAGGCGTTGTAGCGGGTCACGTATGCCGACCAGTTCCAGCAGTTCAAGGGTGCGGGCGCGAGCAGCGCGTTTTTTCAGCCCTTTGTGGGTGATGAGAATTTCGCTGATCTGTTTTTGCACGGTGTGCAGCGGGTTGAGCGAGGTCATGGGTTCTTGAAAAATCATCGCGATCCGGTTGCCGCGCAGGCTGCGCAATTGGCTATCGCTGGCCGTCACCAAATCTAACCCGCCATAGCGGATACTGCCTTGTGTCTGCACATCCTTGCCGGGCAGCAGGCGCAGGATTGAGTGCGCGGTCACGGACTTGCCGGAGCCCGACTCACCCACCAGCGCCAGGCACTCGCCGCGGCGGATGTCGAGGTTGATGCCGTGAACCACTTCCTTGCCGCCAAAACCAACCCGCAGGTCGCGTATTTCAATCAGGTTTTCGCTCATTTCAGTGCTCATTATTCAAGTCCGTGGGTCGAAGGCATCGCGGCAGGCTTCGCCGATAAATACCAGCAGCGACAGGATCAATGCCAACGCACAAAACGCGGTCAGGCCTAGCCACGGCGCTTGCAGGTTGCGTTTGGCCTGACCGATCAGTTCGCCCAGCGAGGCGGTGCCCGGTGGCATGCCGAAACCCAGGAAGTCCAGGGCGGTGAGGGTGGCGATGGCGCCAGTCAGAATGAAGGGCAGGTAGGTCAGGGTGGAGGTCATGGCGTTGGGCAGAATGTGCCGTCGCATCAGTGCGCCGTCGGTCAAGCCCAAGGCTCGCGCGGCCTTGACGTATTCCAGGCTGCGGCCACGCAAGAACTCGGCGCGCACCACGTCCACCAGCGCGAGCCAGCTGAACAGCGCCATGATGCCCAGCAACCACCAGAAACTCGGCGCGACAAATCCGGACAGAATGATCAGCAGGTACAGCACCGGCAGCCCGGCCCAGATTTCCTGCACCCTTTGGCCAAACAGATCGACCAGCCCGCCGTAGAAACCTTGCAAGGCGCCGGCGGTAATGCCCACCACGGCACTGACGGCAGTCAGGATCAAGGCAAACAGGATGGAAATGCGCGCACCGAATATCACCCGTGCCAGCACGTCCCTGGCCTGATCGTCCGTGCCCAGCCAGTTACTGGCGCTGGGAGGGCTGGGCGCGGGTTGCGTGAGGTCGTAGTTGACCGTGTCGTAGCTGAACGGGATGGGTGCAAATAACATCCAGCCGCCCTGATCGGTAATCAGCTTGCGCACATACTCGCTGCTGTAGTCAGGCTCGAAGGGTAGCTCGCCGCCAAAGTCGGTTTCGACGTAGTTGGAAATGATCGGAAAGTACCAGTGGTTTTTGTAATGAACCACCAGCGGTTTGTCGTTGGCGATCAGTTCGCCGCCCAGGCACACCACAAACAATGCCACGAAGATCCATAACGACCACCAGCCGCGGCGGTTGGCTTTGAAGTGCTTGAGGCGGCGTCGGCCCAGAGGAGAGAGGGTAAACATCAGGCAGTCCTCGCCGAGAAATCAATACGGGGATCGAGCAGCGTGTAGCACAGGTCGCCAATCAGCTTGATCAACAGGCCGAACAGGGTGAACAGAAACAGGGTGCCGAACACCACCGGGTAGTCACGTGACACGGCGGCTTCGTAGCTCATGCGCCCAATACCGTCGAGGTTGAAGATGGTTTCGATCAGCAAGGAACCGGCAAAGAACACTTCGATCAGCGCCTGTGGAATCCCGGCCACCACCAGCAGCATGGCGTTGCGCATCACGTGGCCATACAGCACACGGCGTTCGGTCAGGCCCTTGGCTCGGGCAGTGACCACGTATTGGCGGCTGATTTCGTTGAGGAAGCTGTTTTTGGTGAGGATGGTCAGCGTGGCAAACCCACCAATCACCAGCGCTGAAACGGGCAGCACCATGTGCCACAGGTAGTCGCCAATCTTGCCGAAAAAACTCAGGCTGTCGAAGTTTTCCGAGACCATGCCCTGTACCGGAAACCAGCTGACGTAACTGCCGCCAGCAAACACCACGATCAGCAAAATGGCGAACAGGAACGCTGGCATGGCGTAGCCGATGATGATCGCGGTGCTGGTCCAGACATCGAACGCACTGCCGTTGTGGATGGCTTTGCGGATGCCCAGCGGGATTGAAATCAGGTAGGTGATCAGGGTGGCCCATAAGCCCAGCGAGATGGACACCGGCAATTTTTGCAGGATCAGGTCGGTAACCTTGGCCCCGCGAAAGAAGCTGGTGCCGAAGTCCAGTTGCGCGTAATTCTTGAGCATCAGCCACAGACGCTCATGCATGGGCTTGTCGAAGCCGTAGTGCTTGGTGATTTCTTCAATCAGTACCGGGTCAAGGCCACGGCTGCTACGGCTGGCTCCGCCTGCTGACGCGGCCATTTCGCCGCCACCACCGCCTACGGCACCACCACCGAAACCCTGCAAGCGTGCGATGGCTTGATCCACCGGACCGCCGGGGGCGGCCTGCACGATCAGAAAGTTGACCACCAGAATGCACAGCAGGGTGGGGATGATGAGTAACAGGCGACGGCTGATGTAATGCCACATCTCAATGACCCTCCAGCTGTGCGTTGGCCTGGCCAGACGCCGCATTGGTTAACGGGGTTTTGCTGATTTCCCACCAGGTGTCCAGGCCTTCGTCGAATTTGGCCTCCTTAGCAGGTTGGCCGAAGCGGTTCAGGTACACCGTCGGCGTGCCGGCTGAGTAGTAGTGAGGAATCATGTAGTAGTTCCACAGCAATACGCGGTCGAGGGCCCGTGCGTAATGCACCATTTCATCGCGGCTGTTGGCTTGAACCAGCCCGTCGATCAGGGTGTCGACGGCCGGGTTACGTAGCACCATGTTGTTGGAAGCGCCGGCCTGGGTGGCGCTGCGAGAACCAAACATGTCGTACAGCTCACGACCCGGCGAGACGATCGGTTGGCCGTTGCGGGGGAACTGGCCGACTATCATGTCGTAGTCACGGGCGTTGGTGCGGTTGATGTACTGCGCCGAGTCGACTTTGCGGATGTCCATGGTGATGCCGATTTGCGCCAAGGTGCGTTTCCAGGGCAACACCATGCGATCGAAACCGCTGGGGCTGTCGAGAAAGGTGAAGCGCAGCGGTTCACCCTTAGCGTTGACCAGCAGGTTGCCTTTTGGCCTCCAGCCGGCTTCCTTGAGCAGCGCCAAAGCTTGCAGCTGTTTGTCGCGGATATAGCCGCTGCCATCGGTTTTCGGCGCCTGGTACACCTCGGTGAACACTTCATCCGGGATCTGCCCGCGCAAGGGTTCGAGAATCTCCAGTTCACGGGCATCGGGCAGTGCCGTGGCGGACATTTCACTTTTGGGGAAGTAGCTCTGCGCGCGCACATAGAAATTGCGCATCATCTGCTTGTTGGTCCATTCAAAATCCCACAGCAGGCTCAGCGCCTCGCGCACTCGGCGATCTTGAAAAAACGGGTTTTGCAGGTTGAAGGTAAAGCCTTGGCCCGCACCCGGTTTCTCTTTGGCGAACACGCTTTTTTGCAGGCGCCCATCGCTGAGCACCGGGCTGGCGTAGCCAATGCTGAACCCGGTCGCGGAAAACTCGCGGTTGTAATCGAACGCGCCGGCTTTGAGCATCTCGCGGGCTACGTCGATGTCGCTGTAAAAAATCACTTTCAAACGATCGAAGTTGTACAGGCCTTTGCTCACCGGCAAGTCTTTGGCCCACCAGTGTTGATTGCGCTCAAAGGTGACACTGCGGCCCGCATCGACCTGCGAGACCGAATAGGGGCCGCTACCCAGCGGCGGCTCATAGCCACCTCCGACCGCAAAGTCGCGGGTCTTCCACCAGTGTTCCGGGAGGATGTGCATGCTCGCCAGATCCAGCGCCAAGGTGCGGTTCTGGTTGTTCTTGAAGTCGAAGCGGATTTGCAGCGGACCTTCGATAACCCGGTCCTTGACCTCGCCGTAAAGCATGCGATAGCTCAGGCTGCCTTTGGTCATCAGGGTGTCGTAGGTAAAGGCCACGTCTTGCGCAGTGATCGGGGTGTCGTCAGCAAAACGCGCTTTGGGGTTCAGGAAGAAACGCACCCATAAGCCGTCCGGGTCACGTTCCATTTTTTGCGCGATAAGCCCGTAAACCGTATAGGGCTCATCCAGCGAGCGGAACGCCAGGGGTGAGTTCACCCACTGATCGACTTCTGCGACACCGGTGCCTTGGTCGATATACGGCGAAAGGTAGGTGAACTGACCAATTTCCATCGACGTGCGACTCAGCGAACCGCCTTTGGGCGCTTGTGGATTGACGTAGTCGAAGTGCTGGAAATTGGCTGGATATTTGGGCGCTTCACCATAGACCGTCATGGCCTGGCTGGGCGCAGCATTAGCGCTCAGGCACACGCATGACAGCACGGGTACCCACAGAGAGCGGAGCAGGGGCAGGAAAAATGCAGACATCATGGGGCTTCCTTGTACCGCGTGTTGAACCGTTGACTGCCTGGAAAAATCCCCGCCGCAGTGCGCGTTAAACAGCGGCAGGGTCGCGATTTCGCAGTTAAACCGGTGCTGGCAGGAGTGTGCCAGCACCGGTGCTCACTCAGAAATGGTAAGTGGCACGGGCGAAGAATGTACGGCCCATTGGATCGGCATAACGTGGATCGTATCCGGTCTGGAAGTTGTAGGTTTGATTGGTGAACGGCGGGTTGCGGTCAAACATGTTTTTGATCCCCACGTCCAGATCCACGGTTTTGTCGAACGTGTAACCGCCGGAGATGTCCCACAGCGTGTAAGACGCTACACGAGAGTGAGTCTCGGTGTCGTAGTCGTCATAACCGCTGGTGAAGCGGTTGACCAACGAGGCACGGTACGCGCCCAGGTTCCAGGTACCGCTCAGCACGTGCTTCCAGCGTGAAATTACGCCCGTGCCTTCAAACGCATCGGCGCGGTCGGTGTACGAACCGCCAATGGTGGTCTGGTAGTCGTAGCGCGAGACATACGTGCCCTGCAGGCCCAGGCCGAACTGGCCGTAAGGGGTGTTGGGGAATTTGTAGTCCATCGACACGTCGACACCGCTGGTTTTAACCGCACCCAGGTTGGCCAGGCCGGTCTGCACGTAGGCCAGCGAACCATCGGCGTTGCGCACAAAGCGGTCGGCGTATGTACCTGCCTCATCGAATACGGTGGACTCAGGGAACTCCTCAATCTGGTTGGCGATATGAATCCACCAGAAATCAAGCCCCACCGACAGGTTGCGCACCGGCTGATAGACAAAGCCTACGGTCACGTTACGGGCTTTTTCGGGTGACAGTTGGGTGTTGCCGCCGGTGCGGTTGAGAAATTGCTGGCCGCAGTCACGTCCGGCGTTGCCGCCGGGCTGTACGACACCGCCTGCGCACAGTACTGGGTCGTTATAGCTGCCTTGGGTGTAGGTGGTGTAGGGCGTGTTGTACAGCTCGTAGAGTGACGGTGCACGAAACCCTTCACTGTAGGCGCCGCGCACCACCAGTTCTTTAACAGGCTGGTAGCGGAACGAGTATTTGGGGTTGGTGGTGTTGCCGAAGTCGCTGTATTTGTCGTGACGCACGGCGGCAGACAGTTCGAGGCTGTCGAGCACTGGCACGTTCAGCTCGGTGTACACCGCCTTGACAGTGCGATCGCCCTGAACACTGGCCTCCGAGGTGACGCCCAGGCTGCCGACGTCGTCGAGGAAAGGCTCGTAGTTCTGGTGGAACTTCTCCTGACGGAATTCGCCACCGATGGCCAGGCCTGAAGGCCCTGCGCCGAACCAGTCGCCGACTTCACGGCTCATGCGACCGTCCAGGCCCGTCACGCGGCCTACGGATGAGGAGTACTGGCCGTGGTAACGGCTGGAATCGATCAGCGCCTGCCCGGCAGCCGTTTGCGGGCCGAACGGGTTGATGATGCCGTCAGCGATGCCGTCGATCATGGCGGCGTCGCTGATATAGCCGTTGGTGAGGCTGGAAACAACTTTGTTCTGGTTATACGACGCGCCGACGTTGTAATCCCAACCCTTGGCCACACCGTCGAAGCTCAGCACCAGACGCTGGCTGGTGTTCTGGTCTTTGGATTGGCGGGCGCCGGCAGCGGTTTCGCGCCAGTTCAGATCAATGGGTTGAGTCGGGTCGAAACCGGGGATGGTAGAACCGGGCGTCACACCATTGCCGGGGTAGTAGGGTGAGGTCGGGTCCATGGTCAAACCGGTCAGGGGCGCAGGGCCGACTGACGTGGCATTGTTGTTGCGCGCAAAGAAGTACTCGAGGTTGACGTTGTCTTCGTCGGTAATTTTGCCGGTAGCTCGACCAAAGAATGAGGTTTTTTCGGTCTCGGGTATCAGGTCGATATAGTCACGCGTGCTGAAGCGGCACACGCCTTGACGCGACACCAGGCCTGGCCCGTCGCAGTTGCTGCCCGCCAGTGGATTGGTGTTGACCCCGTTCTGGCCGTAGTTGGCCGGGAACGCGGTGCCGGAGGTTCCGTCCAGGCCACGGCCGGGGTCGTAGGCGCTGGTAAAGGTGCGGTCCTTGGCCCGCAGGCTGTCCTGCTTGTTGTAACCCACCACGCCCATGACATTGAAGCGGTCTTTCTCCAGGTCGCCATAACCCCAGCTGGCATTGATGTCGTGGCTGCTGCCACCCCCGCTGGCATCCGCGCCTTCACCGCCCAGCGACAGCGTACCGTCGGTCATCGATTTTTTGGTGATGAAGTTGATCACGCCGCCAATGGCGTCGGTGCCGTACAGTGCCGAGGCGCCGTCGCGCAGCACTTCGACGCGGTCGATAGCGGCGAACGGGATGGTGTTCAAGTCAACCGCGGAACCGTCGATGGCGTTGTTGCCCAGTCGCCGCCCGTTGAGCAGCACCAGGGTTTTGTTGGCCCCGATGCCGCGCATGTCGGCAAAACTGGCGCCGCCGGTTGAGCTGCCTACCGAGCTGGCGGCGTTTTGCAGGCTTTGGTTACCGGTGACGCGCTGCATGATTTCGGCGGTGGTGGTCACACCTTCATTGCGCAATTGCTCGACGCGCAGAATGGTGATGGGCACCGCGGTTTCGGCATCAACCCGGCGAATGGCCGAGCCAGTTACTTCGACGCGATCCAGTTGCGTGGTGGCAGGTGCGGCAACCGCGTCTGCGCTCACGGCGACGGCGCTGGATGAGCCCTCAGCGTCTGTGGCTTCAGCAGCCTGTAACTGACCTGCGCTAATCCCCAACGCCATGACGTACAGAGGCACGAATCGATGCCGTTGCAAGCTGGCAACGAGGGGCTTGAGGGTAAAACCTGAACGCTTCATCTGCATGGTTACTTCCGACTTTTTTAGACGTTTATTGGAATGGCCTTATGGGCCCTCATGACTCCAGATGGGTTGTGTCGACCCGGGCAAAACACTTTCTTCAAGCAAGCCGCTCCCCTGCATGGGCTAAAAGCCCTTGCGCGGCATGTGTATCGTGTGGTGTTAAAAACCCCTCACCCCAGCCCTCTCCCAAAGGGAGAGGGGGCTAAAGGCAGAAGCCTATTTGTGCAACAGCACTTATCAGCTCCCTCTCCCTTTGGAAGAGGGGTGGGGTGAGGGCCTCATTTGGCGGTCATCACGGAAATCTTGCTGATCCCCGAACGCTCAATGGAAGCCATGGCCTTGGCCACCTGGCCGTAGTTGACCCCTTCATCCGCCTGCAACTGCACGCGTACTTCCGGGTCCTTGGCTTTCACTTCCTGAAGGCTTTTTTCCAGCAGCTCAGGGGCCACTTCGTTCTTGGCCAGAAAGAACTTGCCGTCCTGATCAACACTGACCACCACCGGGTCTTTCTTTTGCTCCGATACCACGGCGTCGGTCTTGGGCAGGTTGATCTTGATGGCGTTGGTCATCATCGGCGTGGTGACGATAAACACCACCAGCAGCACGAGCATCACGTCTACCAGCGGGGTGACGTTCATTTCGCTGAGAACTTCGTCGCTGTCCTGGGTTGAGAAAGACATCAGCTCGCCTCCCGCACAGCGGTGCGCTTATTGGAAATGGCCTGGCGGTCGATGGCGAACGCGCTGCGTTGGGCGAGTGCAT
Organism: Pseudomonas sp. TMW22091; assembly: GCF_022496705.1. Classification (NCBI taxonomy): domain Bacteria; kingdom Pseudomonadati; phylum Pseudomonadota; class Gammaproteobacteria; order Pseudomonadales; family Pseudomonadaceae; genus Pseudomonas; species Pseudomonas sp. TMW22091. The sequence continues at coordinate 20,109 of NZ_SCFI01000003.1, read as the reverse complement.
CGAAGTCGTGAGCGAAGTCGTCCATATTGGCCGAGGCCAGTTTCAGACGGCGCAGGAAGAAGTTGTAAATCAGTACCGCGGGTACGGCGACGGCAATGCCCACGCCGGTGGCGATCAGTGCATGACCGATAGGGCCGGCCACCGTTTCAAGACTGGCAGATCCGCTGACTCCAATACTTTGCAGCGCTTCCATGATGCCCCACACCGTACCGAACAGACCGATGAAAGGCGCGGTGCTGCCGATACTGGCGAGAATGGCCTGACCGCTTTCCAGCGAACGACGTTCCTTCTGAATCTGCTGGCGCAGGTTGCGCTCCAGACGGTCGGAGCGGTTGATGGTGTGCGCCAGTTGTTGGGTATTGCGTGGTGTGTCATCGACGATCATGGCTTCAAAGCCACTGTTGGCAATGCGCGCCAAAGACCCTGGGTACTGGCTGGCGTGTTCCGCGGCAGTGAGCAGGTCGGGAGCGGCCCAGAAGGCTTTGCTGAATTGGTTATTCTGCGATTTCTGACGCAGGTACTGCGATGACTTGATGAGCAGCAAGGCCCAGCTCATCACCGAAAACAGCACCAGTGCCCACAGCACCCCAGGGACAATCATTGAAGACAGAGATTCGTTCATGGCTACACCTCGCACAGTGTCTAACTAAGTAAGTGTCGGTAACCGACAGGGTTATTCCGGTAATTTGAAAGCGATGGTCTGGGTGGCAAAACCTTCAATGGGTGTGTCGCCGCGTTTGGCCGGCACAAACTTCCAGTTGCGAACCGCTTCTACAGCCGCGTCATCCAATGCCTGCTTGCCGCTGGACTTGGTCACTTCCACGGTGCCGGCACGGCCGTTGGGCAGCACTTTGATGCGCAACACCACGGTGCCTTCCCAACTGCGGCGCAATGCCAGAGACGGGTATTCCGGCGGTGGGTTGCCCAGACTCGCCAACCCGGATACGGCTGCGGTTTCTTTAACCGGGCCGGGCGCTGCGGCGGGCGCTGGTGGGGCGGTTGGCGCCGTTGGTGCTGCGGGTGCAGCCGGTGCCGGTGGTGCAGGTTTGACCGGCTGTGGCTTTTGCACCGGTTTAGGCTTGACCACTGGCTTGGGTTTTTCGATGGGCTTGGGTTTCTCCACCGGCTTGGGCGGTTCCTTGACCGCATCCTCATCCACCTCCGGTGTTTCGGGTTCGGGCGGTGGTGGGGGCGGCGGCGGTTCTTCCACCGGAGGGGCCGGCGGCGCGGGGCTGGTCAGCTCAACGGTCATTTCCGGTATTTCGGGTGGGGTGATCAGCGGTTCAGCCTTGGCCTGCTGGAAAAACCACCAGGCGCTGGCGTGCAGCAACACCACCGCGCCAATCAACATAATGATCTGCGGCTTGCCCAAGCCCCCCGGCTGCGAGGTATTGGGCACATGTTTGATGTGCGTCCACTGTTTAATCCGTTCAGCATCTAGCACTGGCGCTGGGCGGGTCTGGTTTTTTACCTCGTCACTCATTAACAGTCCCTCGACTAAATGAAGGGCAATAAGGCTCCGTTCGCCCTTGCACGCAGGGACGAGAATGGTCGGTTCAGTCGTTCGATAAGTGAGGTTTCACTTATCTCTAGCGTTAAGGGCTACGTGGCAAATACTTCATCTTGGCTCCCGATAAATCGGTGATAAGTCAGTGCCTGAAGCACGTGTAGTTTTGTTAAGTTAAGTAAAGCAACGGCTGTGCCAAGAACGTCAAAGTTGGGTGCATGGCAGGATAAATAAGTACGGCATTTAGAGTGTTTTATAAACAGGGTTAGTGCCTATGTTGCAGGCCCCTTATTTATAAATTACTCGCGACTAAGTGGGGCGTTAAGATTGTTGGACAATCTGACACTAAAGCATTGCTGTCCTGAATAAGTGCACCAAAGTGACAGGAGTGTGCCAAGTATTAGTGCACTTATTTGTTCAGTTTATTCGGTAAAACGGTTTTAATTTAAAGCGCTGGGTTTGACACGCGTGTTGAGCATCAGGCAGTTGTCAGCGTGGGGTCGGTTTCACTTAATGCACCCTCTGATTGATGCTGCCATAGCCGGTAATACAGCCCGCGGCGCTCCAGCAATTGGGCATGGCTGCCGTCTTCGATAATGGTGCCCTTATCCAGTACAACGATGCGGTCCAGATGGGCAATGGTCGAAAGGCGGTGGGCCACGACCAGCACCGTCTTGTCCGCCATGATGTCATCCAGGCTGCCCTGGATCAGGCTTTCAGTCTCTGAGTCGAGGCTGGCAGTGGCCTCATCAAGGACCAGTATCGGTGCGTTTTTAAGTAACGCACGAGCGATTGCAATGCGCTGGCGCTGGCCACCCGACAGTTTGACCCCGCGTTCACCGATCAAGGCGTTATAACCGTCCGGCATTTGCAGGATAAAGTCATGGGCATGAGCACGTTTTGCGGCCTGCACAATATGTGCGTCACTGGCGAGTACATCGCCATAGCCAATGTTTTCTTTTAAGGTGCGATGAAACAGACCGGGCTCTTGAGGAATTAAACCAATATGGCGATGTAATGACTGTTGAGTCATATTCTGGATGTCCGTACCGTCAACTTCAATGGTTCCACTTTGCGGGTCATAAGAGCGCAGTAAAAGACTCAGCAGGGTGGACTTTCCAGAACCTGACAGGCCAACAATACCGACCCGTTGGCCTGCGCGAATGTGCAAATTGAAGTTTCTGAAAATCGGCGCGCCGGGGTTATAGCTGAAGTTGACATTACGGAACTCAATCACGCCTTTGTTGATAACAGCCGGTTGGGCTTTTTCCCGGTCGGGCATTTCATGAGGTTGCAGCAGCGTATTGATGCTGTTTTCAATGTTGCCGACAAACTCGAACAAGTGCATGAACTGCATGCTGAGAAAACTGCATTGCGCCACAATCATCAGGCCCAGAGTTGCAACCATGACCAATTGACCGACATCGATTTTGCCCAACTGCCACAAGTACAACGCCAGTGCCACCAGACCGACCCGCAACAGGATCGATAAACTGTCCTGCAACAGGCGGATTTTTTCCTGATAGAAGAAGGAACGCTGGGCGGCTTTCTTTTCTTTGGCCTGAAAGCGGGTCAAGTAGTCGAGTTCAAAACCCTGGCGGGCAAACAGGCGGATGCTGCTCAGGTTGCCTACTGCATCAACAATCTTGCCGGTGGTGACACTGCGTGTTTGCGCATGTTCGTGGGCGAGTACTTGAGCTTTACGCGACAGCGCGTACGCCAACAGCGAGTAACACATCACCCACACCAGCAAGCTCAGGCCAAGCCACGGCGAGGCCAGCGTCAACAGCACGAGACTTGTGATCAACACCGCCAGAATCGGCAGCATCTCCACGATCAGTACCCACGTGGTGTCCAACAGACCAATACTGCCTTCACTGATCCGTTGGGCCAGGCTGCCAGCAAAGTGCTCGCCGAAATAACGCGGTGAGTGTTGTTGCAGATAGGCAAACAGGTCACGGGTGATGCGCACTTTCTGATGCGGGCGAACCATGATCATGCAAAAGGTAGCGCCCCGGGCACAGAGCATCTGCGCGACCCCAAGGCCCAATAAAAGACCGAGTGCAGGGAGACTGGCCTGTAGCAGGTCGCTCTGATCCCATAATCCGTCACTCACCGCCCCGGTAATGCGGCCAATGGCATAAGGCATCAAGGTCGCGGTCATGGCGGCGCCGATTTGCAGGAGTGCAATGCCCCAATACCAGCCGGGATAGAGGCGGATGTAGTGCCACACGAAGGCCCACGGCCGATCAGGAGGAACGGTAATAGCGTCAACTTCAGACATGACTGACCTTTCTTGGATAAGGACAAACGAGTCGATGTGGCAGCACACACGGCGCCGCCAGGCACGCAGGTTGTCGATCACGGAGTACGTCTAGCAAACGCCCAGCGCACAGAGCGGGGCGTCACAGCGCGGGTCGGGCTATGTGTCGGTGCCCGGAGAACAAGGGCGCAGAGGCAGGGGGCGCAAAGGGATCGTGCGGCGAGGCATGGTTGGCATAAGGCACACTAAGCACATCGTGAATATTCCTTTATAACAGCGGGTCTTGGACCTGACTTTTGGCCAGTCCTTGCACTGAATGCGGACGTGGATGCCGTCCCTGCTCGCAATGGGGGCGTTACAGCCACCCTGGGCGTTGTGTGCCCGGCCTGAAGATTACGAACGAGAAATGACAAGAAATATTTGTGCCAAGTTGTAACTTTTGTTCTGTAAATGTTCAGATTTGTTGGTTTGGGTAAAGATTTCGAGGGCGAGCGGGGGGTGTGTGACGGGGGATTTGCGTTTTTGGACGATGCGGGTACTGTGTGGCCCGGTTCACATTGACCAGGGATAACCATGCGCAGAGAGATAGGCTATTGGCACCGCGAAGGCCGTGAGTTGTTCTATTACCTGGAATTCAAACCGGACACCGCCGATTTTTACCTCACCTGTGAGCACACGCCTGCAGAAGGCGAGGGCAGTGTGCGTTCGGTGTTGCTCAGTGAAGCGCGGGGCGAGCGCTATTACGAAGATGCACTGTTGATTATCAAGGAGGAATTGTTCAAACAGTGCATCGTGTGACACAGCGGTGTTGGTTTAAACCGGTGTGTGGGTTGTGTTTAAAACGCGACTTCACTGATCTGTAACACCCACGCAATGGCCTGCTGCTTGTCATCCCAGACATAACGAAAGTGCGGGCCTTGAACCGGCAGCGACAGGGCTGGAGGGCGAAAGGCTGCTACGCATTCGTGAGCCTTTAGCCGCACGCTCTTGTACAGCAGCCCCCAGGCACCGTCTTCGCGTAAAGGGCGGGCGAAGGCCTGGCAGGTGCCATAGGTCTCGGGCGAGGGGTGGTGCAGCGCTGTTTTTCGGCGCACATCGATCATCGGCTGACAGATCTGATTGATGTAGGTGCGCAGAGTGATTTCGATACTGGCTTCGCACGTGGCGCGCCAGAATAGCTCCTGATGAAAGCAGGTTTCGGCAATCGCCGCTTCAACGCTGCTGGCGCAGTAATACACGCCATAGCTGCCATCGGTAAAACGGCTGGCTCGACCTATATGGGTGAACGCAGCCATCACCGGGGTGGACCCTGCACCACACAGGCGGTCTTGCGGGCTAACCCGGGTGATCAAGCCCGCCTGATCGCGCAGGCGGTCATTGGTCAAACTTTCAAGCGCAAAGGCGATATCAAGGTCTGCCGGGTCAAGGGTGTCCTCAAACACCGAGATGGGCGGGAACGCGCTGTTGATGATTCGCCATGCGTTGTCCCATGCGGGCAGCACCGCCCGCATCAACCACGTACGCCATCGAGATAGCGTCGCACGTCAGCCAGATCGACCACTTGACCGCCCAGCATGTAATTCAATGCACTTTGGCCGTTGAATGGCGCTGCGGTATTGGGCTTGTGCACCCAGCCGTAGGCGCGTTCCGGCTGATTGCTGAACAAAATGCGCAAGGATTTATGGATGCCCATCAGGTAGGAAATACGTTCAAGGGTATCGTGAGGCAGGCGCACGACGGGCAGCTTTTTATATTTGAAATAGGTGGTATTGCCGATGGCCCCCAGCAAGGTGCATTGCTGATCTTTGGTGCAACCCCAATGTTGCATCAGGTTGAAGAAAAAGGTCAGCGCAACGCGGCCTGCCTCCGGGCTGTTGATGTCGGGTTCGATGTGTCGGGCTGCGAGTCCCATAGGATTGTCCTTGGAATGATTAGGATCGACACTACTCCACATCTGGTGTTTCTCAACTGAATTGTTCGTATCTGAATTTATCATAGGCTTGGCTGCGCTTTTGCCCGGTTCATACAGCGTTGCCGCCGTTCATCGACACGCTGGGCAAACCAGGCAGTCGTCAGATTACGGGTGATTTTAGGGCTTTGCAGGGAAATACCCGGCAATACGGCGCGGGGCAGTGGCTGGCCATTTTTGCGGTCTGCGAGGGCATAGACGCGCTGGTAAACCGCCGTGTCGTTGAAGTCCAGGCTGTTGCCTTTGAGCAGCTGGTTGCGGATGGCGTTTTCGCTGAGATCCAACTGTTTGCCTAATGCGCGAACGGCTCGTTCGGTGGCACCGACCGCATAGGAATCAGGAATGGTCAGATCGCCATCCAGTGCCAACGGGATACCGGAAGCCTTGCTGACAGCATTTTGGAACGCAGCATTACGACTGGCGTACCAGCCGGCATTGAAGTCGGCGAAGCGGTACAGCGATCGTGGGTAATCCACCGGATACCCCAATAAGTGAGCAATGCCGAAATACATGCCGCCACGTCGGGTGAAAACCTCATGACGAATCGACTCGGTGACTGGATACGGATAATCGCGTGCCTGTTTTTGTGCAAAAGCGATGCTGACCTGCATCGGGCCGCCGGTGTGTACCGGGTTCAAACTGCCAAACAGGGTTTTACCCAGCGGTACCATGCCAATGAAATCATCGAAAATCGCGCTCAGTTGGCCCTCGGTTCGGGCCGTATCCAGGCGCTGGTTATAGGTCTTGCCATTGGGCGAAGTGATATTCAGCGCACTGCGCAGCACAAATTCCGGGATATGCAGCTTGCTGGCGCGCCGGTTGATTTCGCTGCGTGCGATTTTCGCCAGACCCGGTACGGGTGGGTCTGCCTGAAAGGTCGACTCTTGCTCAGTGACGGCCAGCACCGAGCAAATGTTTTCATCTGTCGGGTCCAGTTCTTGGACGGCAAAGGCGGTCTGTATATCAGTCGCCCAACCTTGACGGTCCTGCACGGTGCTCGGGAGCAGTTGTACGATCCGTGCACGTATTTGATCCGGCGAGCGCACCGGTTGCGCTGGCTGAGTGCTACAACCCGCCACGATTATGAATAGAGCAAGCGTCAAAAACCGCATGAAGAATCGATTCACTCGCGCTTATCTCCTGAAAATCATCCTATTTATGACGCGCGCTCAATCGTCGCGCGTCAGCACTTCCAGCAGTTCGATCTCAAAGGTCAGGTCTGAGTTCGGCTTGATATGGGCGCCCATGCTTCTTTCACCATAGGCCAGCTGTGCGGGCACCAGCAATTTGCGTTTGCCGCCCACCTGCATGCCCATCAAACCGATGTCCCAGCCCTTGATCACGCGACCGGTGCCAATGACACACTGGAACGGCTTGCCACGTTCGTGAGATGAGTCAAACACCGTACCGTCTGCCAGCCATCCAGTGTACTGCGTGGTGATCAAGGCGCCTTTAACCACGGTTTTACCTTCGCCACGGTGCAGGTCGATTATTTGGAGTTCTTGGGTCATGGGGGGCAAGCTCAAAAGAGGGACGTTAAGTCAGGTTGATGATGCGGTGTATTTCAGCTGTTTTACATTTTGTAATGAAATTAATCTGCAGGAATAGCCCATAGAGACTGGGAAACTGCAATCGCGCAAATGAGTAGCAGTATCATTTGCGCTTTACTCTTAAATGAGATTCTTTATCATTGAGCTTCTCGCAGTGCCGGGGATAGCTAGACACGTTGTGCCCTTTGGGCCTGCGCGAGCGATTTCCAGCCTATGGCCTGCTGAGCATTCTCCCTGGTTAAGGATCAACTGGACATGCCGTCTCGATTTAAACGCAGTCATTTCTCACTGGCTATCCTGGCCGCTCTGACGTCGCCAACGTTACTGGCTGACACGCTGGAACGCGAACGCGATGAGGTGCCGATAGAGGCCAGCGACCTGCCGGTCGACGGGACGAGACAAGCACTGCAACTTGAAGAAACCCGTGTGCTGGGCACCGCCGCACAAGAATTGAAACAGGCACCGGGTGTCTCGATTATCACCGCAGAAGACATCAAGAAGCGCCCACCCGCGAATGATCTTTCCGAAATCATCCGCCGTGAGCCGGGGGTCAACTTGACGGGTAACAGCGCCAGTGGCGCTCGTGGCAACAACCGCCAAATCGATCTGCGCGGCATGGGCCCGGAAAACACGCTGATCCTGATTGACGGCAAACCGTCTGCTTCACGCAACGCCCAGCGCTATGGCTGGAGTGGAGACCGTGATACCCGTGGCGAAACCAACTGGGTGCCGGCCGAAGAAGTCGAACGTATTGAAATCCTGCGTGGCCCGGCCGCCGCTCGCTACGGTTCCGGGGCGATGGGCGGGGTGGTGAATATCATCACCAAAAGGCCCGCCGACAAACTCAGCGGCTCGCTGACAGCCTATTACCTGTCACCTGAAGACAAGGCCGAAGGCATTAGTAAACGCACCAACTTCAATCTCAGCGGCCCGATCACCGAAGATCTGGTATTTCGCGTGTATGGCGGTGTGAACAAGACCGATGCTGACGATCCCGGCATCAACACGGCCGCGCAAGCGTCACCCGACAGTGTGGTGGCCGGCCGTGAAGGGGTGCGCAACAAAGACGTCAATGGCTTGCTCAGCTGGCAGTTCACCCCTGAGCAGAGTCTCGATCTGGAGGCCAGTTACAGTCGTCAGGGCAACATCTTTGCCGGTGACACCATGCTCAACAGTGGCGGAGATTTTGTTAACAGCCTGACCGGTAAAGAAACCTCTGTGCTTCAGCGCAGCACCTTTTCCGCGACGCACAATGGCGTGTTTGACTGGGGCTCAACCAAAGCGTCGCTGACGCACGACCTGACCCGCAACTCACGTTTGAATGAAGGCCTGGCCGGTTATGGTGAAGGCGCACCTTCTGAAAGCGCCGGCTCGTTTGAGTCACGCTTGCGCAATACGCGGGCCACAGGTGAAGTGAACCTGCCGTTGCACATGGGCACAGAGCAGGTGCTGACGGTGGGCGGCGAATACCTTTACGAATCGTTGAATGATCCGGGCTCGTTGCGTCCGCAAAGCTGGGACCCTGGCGCGGATGGCACCCCGGGGCTGCCAGGCACCGACCGCACACAAACCAAAACAACCGCCAACAGTTATGCGTTTTACGTTGAAGACAACATCGAAGTCGGTGCCAAAACCATTGTCACGCCGGGGGTTCGATTCGATCACCATAACGAGTTCGGCGGCAACTGGAGCCCGAGCCTCAACGCGTCTCATCAGATCACCGATGAACTGAGCATCAAGGGGGGGATCGCCCGTGCCTATAAAACCCCGAACCTGTATCAATCCAACCCCAACTACCTGTTGTACAGTCGCGGCCAGGGTTGCAGTTCCGTCGAGGTGAACCTCGGTGGTTGCTATCTGGTGGGTAACCCCGACCTCAAGCCGGAAATCAGCATCAACAAAGAGATTGGCCTGGCGTTCGACAAAGGGACGTGGCGCACCAGCGGTACGTATTTTCGCAACGACTATCAAAACAAGATCAACGCCAGTAACGAAGCAGTATTCCGCTTGCCCAACGGGCGTCGTGTCCTGCAATGGGAGAACAGTGGCAAGGCCATTGTGCAAGGGATCGAGGGCAACCTGTTTGTCAGCCTGCGCGACGATCTGGACTGGAACACCAACCTGACCTACATGATCGAAAGCAAGGACAAGGAAACCGGTGATCCGTTGAGCATCATTCCAAAGTACACCTTGAATACGATGCTCGACTGGTACGCTACCGAAAAACTGTCCTTCCAGGTCAGTGGCACCTACTACGGCAAGCAGGAAGCGCCCAAGCGCAACAACCGGGCTAACGAAGAACTCGACAAATCGGTACAGATTCCGCTCGATCCCTACGGTTTGGTAGGCGTGAGCAGTGGTTATGAGTTCAATAAGCACCTGAGCGTGCGCCTGGGCATCAACAACCTGTTCGACAAGCACTTGTACCGCAAGGGCAACTCGGATGAGGCCGGGGCGCAGACCTACAACGAAGCGGGCCGTGCTTATTTCGCCTCGGTGACCAGTTCGTTCTGATCCCCTGGTGGGCCCTGTCACAGTTGGCTGTGCGGGCATTTATGGCGTGACATCTGAAGTAGCGGGTGTCGCGCCGTTGTCGCATCTGGCGCAGGCAAAAAAACAGAGCATGTGAAGGATTGAACCCATGAAACTTGCAACCTCGGCCTGGCTGCCGATCCTGTCCCGCACACTGGCAGCACTGGTGGGCGGCTATGTCTTTACCTATGCCTTTACGGCGGCTTTGGCGCGGGTATTACCGCTGGACAATGTGGACTCGCTGATCGTTGCCAGCCTGCTGTCTTTTGTGATCTACACCCTGGCTATTTTGTGGGCCTTCGCTGCCCGTCATCAGTGGGCTGCCTGGATGGGCCCGGTATTGGCGGTGCCGTTAGCCACAATCGGTTTTTGGCCGCAATGGCTGGAGCGTCTTGGATGAAACAGACCCTGACCCAATCAATGGCCTGGCTGCACACGTGGGGCGGCTTGATTGTCGGCTGGTTGTTGTTGGTGATTTTTCTGACCGGCAGCCTGGCGGTGTTTGATCAAGAGCTCGATAACTGGATGCAGCCGGAGTTGCCTGCGCACCACCTGAGCGATGAGCAGGCAGTGCAATTGGCGCTGGGCTATCTGAGTGAACACAAGGCCGATGCCAGGCAGTGGGGTATCAGCTTGCCCAACGAACGTTCGCCCCAGCTTCAGGCTTCAACCGGCGGGCGCCGTGATGGCGTTTCGGTGAGTCTGGACCCCGACACCGGCGAGGTCTTGCCGGTGCGTGAAACGGCAGGCGGGATGTTCTTTTTCGGTTTCCACTTCACCTTGCACCTGCCGCGCATGATCGGCATTTATCTCGTGGGCGCGTTGGCAATGGGCATGCTGGCTGCATTGATCAGCGGCATCGTGATTCATAAAAAATTCTTCAAGGAGTTCTTCACCTTCCGCCCGGCCAAGGGGCAGCGCTCCTGGCTAGATGCCCATAATGCGAGCGCTGTGCTGTTGCTGCCGTTCCACCTGATGATTACTTACAGCGGGCTGGCGATATTTTTGATCATCTACATGCCGGCAGCGATGGACGCGTTGTTTGATGGCAACCGTGAAGCCTTTTTCAAGGCCCAAGATGCAGCGCCTGCGGTGCGCGAAGCTGCACGCGGTGTACGAGCTGAACCTGCTCCTCTGGTGCAGATGGCTCCGCTGCTGGCCAAAGCCCGTGAGGTGATGGGGCCCTTGGGAGGGGTGAGTATCAGCAACCCCGGGCAGAGCACTGCCGAAATCCAGATTCGGCCACTGCTGGGCAACCGCATCGCCCTGACCAAGGGCCAGGGTATGCGGTTTAACGGGGTCACTGGCGAACAGCTGTCCGGGCCGACAGACATGCGGGCCAGCGTTCTCACGCACCGCGTTATTTCCGGGCTGCACTTCGCCCAGTTTGGTGGCTACCCGATGCGCTGGCTGTACTTTGTGTGCGGTTTGATCAGCACTGCCATGATCGGCAGCGGCCTGGTCTTGTTCACGGTCAAGCGTCGACGGAAATACGCCAGTGAAGGCCGGGTAGGGCAGGTGCTGTATCGGCTGGTTGAAGCAATAAACGTAGCCGTCATGGCCGGTTTGTGCCTGGCTTGCATCAGCCTGCTGTGGGCCAATCGGTTGCTGCCTGCGGGCATGACAGACCGCGCAGCGGCCGAACTGAATGTGTTCTTTTGCATCTGGGCGTTGAGCGTGGGCCATGCCCTGTTTCGTTCGCGCATGCAGGCCTGGCGTGAGCAATTGGCGGTGGCGGGGGTGATGTGCCTGACATTGCCGTTGCTCAGCGTATTGACGGTCAACGCCCCGTGGGCACTTCCCAGCCGTGCAGGCGTGGAACTGACAGCGATGGGCCTGGGGGCTTTATTGCTGTGGGCCAGCTGGAAAGTCTCGCAACCGACGGCGGTGCGTGTGCCGCGTCGTAACAGTGGTGCAATGGCTGAGGGCAACTGATATGGCGGGTCATTTCTTTGCAGCGCTGGCCTGTGCCTACATCGCCATGCTGGCGTTGTGTCAGGGGCTTGAACGCCACTACAAACAGGTCTGGCATACCGCGCCGTCGCCACGACTGCGTCGGTTATTACGTGGTGGCGGCTGGCTGAGTCTGGCGCTGAGTTTTTACTTCAGTGGCCAGGCGTGGGGATGGGCGATGGGCCCGGTTGGCTGGTTCGGGCTGATCTCGTTAAGTGGTTTCGCGTTGCTTATGCTGCTGCCTTACCGGCCACGGCTGGCCGTGTGGTTACCCGTGAGTTTTGCCCCGATGTGGGCTGTAGGGGTGATGCTGTTGTAGCTCGGTTGGGGGCACTTGAGCGCAAAACCGGGTACATGGTTTTACCTGATATCGCCAGAGAGTGGTGATCTGCTTGTGATCTGGTTTTTGATCTGGTTTTTGATCTGGTTTTTGATCTTGATCTACCGCCCCTTTCGGGAGGCCGAGTGGAGGTTCTGCGCAGTGGGTCGACCGGCATGGATGCCGGGAGAGCTGCGATCGGCCTCCCGAAGGAGCGGCAGATCAAGATCACAAGCAGATCAAAAGCAGATCAAAAGCAGATCACAAGCAGATCAAAATCTCGGTGGCGATGAGGGTATCTACAGCATTCGCAGTGCTTACAGGTTATTGATCAAACTCTGCCGACAGTGCAGCGTCAACCAGGCACCCCCGTTGTCGCGGTTACGCACCTCCAGCGTAAAACCATGCAAACTGACAATCGCCGCCACAATGGATAACCCCAGCCCGAAGCCTGCATGGGTGTCATCACACCGATAAAAACGCTGAAATACCGCCACACGCTCAGCCTCCGGAATACCCGGCCCGGTATCCAGCACTTCAATACGCGGGCTACCTTCATCGTTGACTGCACGCAAAATCACCTCACCACCAGGCGGGGTAAATTTGATCGAATTGCTCAACAAGTTGCTCAGCGCTTCAAACAATAAGGCACGGTCGCCGACCAAGCTTGGGAGCGGTTCGGCAGCATCGAGAACCAACGTGATCTGGCCTTCTTCTGCCAGTGGCAGATAAAAGTCGTACAGTTCCTGAAGTAAAGGCAAGGGATCGAGTTGCAAGAAGCCCGAGCGACGCTGGTGGTCTTCCAGCTCGGAAATCCGCAACAACCCGCGAAAGCGCGCCATCAGCGTGTCAGTTTCACCGATCACTTCTTCCAGTTGCAGGGCCTCAGGGGAACCTTCTGCCGCTTGCTGTTGAATCCGGTACAACTGAGCTCGCAGCCGGGTCAGCGGGGTGCGCAGGTCGTGGGCGATGTTGTCGCACACGCCTTTGACCTCATGCATCAACAGCTCAATACGGTCGAGCATGGCGTTGACAATCGCGGCCAGCATGTCGAGCTCATCGCGTCGATCCGACAGCGGCAGGCGATAGGTCAAGTCACCCGCGACGATGGCTTCGGCGCTGGCCTGAATCGCGCGCACCCGTTGCAATGGGCGTCGGCGCAATAAGTGCCAGCCAGCAATGCCGGGGATGATGGTCAGCGATATACCCCACAACAGCGCGTGCAGAATGATCCGCGTCACAGCAAACAGTGAGCCGTTATCGCGCACCAGCACCAGCCAGCGACCATCGTGAGTCTGCGTGGCTACGGCGTCGCAGCTGTCTTGCGGCAGGTTGGGGTCATCGGAAACGATGCAAGTGCTCAACTCATGGATTTCACCATCCAGCGGCAGGTCTTCAGGAATGCTCTGGATGGGGCCGCTTAGCGGTCGCTTTTGCGCATCAAACAGCCCGTAAGCATCCACGGTGCGCATATCGAACGTCAGGCTGGTGGCCAGCGCTTCGTCCAGCTGCTCGCCCTGAAAGCGTGAAAACAGGTGCTGGCGTTGCATCAATGAGTGCTTGGCCAGGTTGCCCAGATAGTCCGACACTTCGTAATACAGCACCCCCATGAGGATGCAACTCCAGGCCACGAACAAGAAACTGTACAGCGCCAGCAGTCGGCTGCTGGAGGAGCGCCAGCCCTTAGAGGGGTTCGGCAATGACATAGCCGGAGCCTCGAACGGTGCGAATCAATGGCACCAGGCCCTGAGGATCAATTTTTTTGCGCAGACGGCCAATGTGCACGTCGATCAGGTTGGTGCCAGGGTCGAAGTGATAGCCCCAGACTTCTTCAAAAATCATCATGCGCGAGAGGATTTGCCCGGTGTTGCGCATCAAAAATTCCAGCAGTTTGTATTCGGTGGGCAGCAGGCTCAGTTGCTGCTCGGCGCGACTGGCTTCGCGGGTGATCAGGTTCAGCTCCAGATCGGCCACACGCAACGAGGTTTCGTGTTTGTCGACCGGGCTTTTACGGCGCAACAAGACTTCAACCCGGGCGGCCATTTCGTCGCTGGCAAAGGGTTTGGTCAGGTAGTCATCGCCACCGGCGCGCAGGCCACGAACACGTTCATCAACATCGGACAGGGCGCTGATCATCAGAATCGGTGTGCTGACGCCGATGGTGCGCAAGGTGGTCACAATGGCCAGACCGTCGAGTTCAGGGAGCATGCGGTCGAGGGTGATCAGGTCATAATCACCGCTGACGGCGCGTACCAATCCTTCGCGGCCATTGGCGACCCAATCGACTTCCAGTCCGTGGCTGCTTAACTCAGCCACGATCTCTTTTGCCGTTACGGCATCGTCTTCGATGGTCAAAATGCGGGGCATACCTTCACCTGAGTGGGCTTTTTGTCGGTGAGCACATTTTGCCCACAAAAAGCTGAAACGTTTCTTAAGAAAATTTCATGTTCAGCTTAGCGACAGTAAAGGCTAGCCGAAATCCCACTCGGTGTTTGAATCAGGTTACAGCCCGCTGCTGGTTCAGGCTTCGCGGCCGGCTTTATGGCCCGCGCTGATCGCCCCCTCGATATAACCAATACTGTGGCAATCACCAATGCTGCTGGCGGGTAAGCCGGCCCGGCTCAGTTCATCCAGTAAATCGGTATTGGGCTGAGCACCGATGGCCAGCACCACCGAGTCGGCTTCACTGTACGCAACTTGTCCATCAGCCATTTGATAATGCACGCCCTTGCCGTCAATGGCCGTCACACTTGCGCCGGTCTTGAGGTCGCCACCGTGCACACGGATTTCATGCAGCACCCGCCAGCGCCGCACAATGGCCAGTTCGCGGCCCAAATGGGTGCCGCTTTCGAGCACAGTCACCTGTCGGCCTCGGGCCAGCAGAAATTCGGCCAGTTCCAGCCCCACCAGTCCGCCGCCGATGATGGTCACGCGCTTGCCCAGGGGCATCCACATCCGCGACAGTTTTTGCAAGGCTTCGCTGCTGTCCGTCACACCGGCCAAACTACCGGCTTTCATCAGGGTGCGCTGGGTGAAGGACAGTTTACGTTTGGCAATTTCATCCGCACGGTCGCCGGTCATCAAACGGCGCAATTCGTCCCCGCTCCAGACATGGTCCAGCTCGGCGCCGGGAATGGCCGGGGCTGAACGTTCGGCACCCACCGCCACCAGCACCTGATCGGCAGCCAAGTCGCGCAACAGGGCAGGGCTGGCCGTGGTGTTGAGGCGAACATCAATCGAAGATAGCTGCACCTGCACCTTGAGGTTGTCCAGCAGCCGGGCATTTTCGGCATAGGCCAGGCCAGCAAAGAACAGGGTGCCGCCCAGACGGTCGCTGCGCTCCAGTAATGTCACCCGATGCCCGCGCAGGGCCGCGACACGAGCCGCTTCCATGCCGGCAGGCCCGGCGCCGATGATCACGATATGTTTGGCTGTGAGTGCCGGGCTGATGACGTATTCAAATTCATGCCCGGTCATGGGGTTGACGGCGCACTTGACCCGTTCGTTGATAAAGATCTGGCTGACACAGACATAGCAGTAAATGCACGGCCTGATGGTGTTTTCCTGGCCATTGATCAATTTGTTAGGCAGCTCAGGGTCTGCCAGCAGCTTGCGGGCCATGGCGATAAAGTCACAGTCGCCGCGTTTCAAGGCGGCTTCGCCTGACTGCGGTTCAATACGGCCCACCGCAATCACGGGCAGGTTGACGCTGCGCTTGATTGCCGCTGTCCATTCCAGAAAGCCGTCGGGCTTTTGCACCAGTGGCGCTTCGGTAAATACCACGCCGCTGATGATGCGCGCGCTGGCCGATACGCTGACCGCATCCACGCCAGCGGCCTCAGCCATGCGCGCCACGGCCTGAGCGTCCTGCAAACTGATGCCGTTGGGGGTGTGCAGTTCTTGGGCATCGAGCCTCAGCCACACGGCAAATTCATCACCGACCTTGGCCCGCACGGCGGCGATGATGTCCAGCAGCAGGCGGGCACGGTTTTCCAGCGAGCCGCCATAATCGTCTTCACGCTGGTTGTAATAAGAGGACAGGAAACCGGCAATGATGTAGCCGTGGGCCGCGTGTATTTCGACACCGTCGAACCCGGCTCTTTTGGCTCGGTCGGCTGCCATGGCAAACCAGTCGATCATTTGCGCGATGTCGGCGTCGTCCATAACCCGGATCGGCGAGCCTTCAGCGCGACGTTTCATGGAGCTGACAAAGTTGTTCAGCTCTTCGGGTGTCAAGGCCGCCATCATGTCGCTTTGCAGCACTGGTGGTACTGAGGGCACCCACAGCTGCCGACCTTCAGCCATGTCACGCACCGAGGTCTTGCCGGCGTGTTGCAGTTGCATCGCAATTTTCGCACCGTGTTGGTGAACACGTTCAGCGAGGCGGCTGAGACCGGGGAGGAATTCATCGCTGGACACCCCCACCTGAAAGGGCTCCGCGGTGCCGGCCGGAAACGCCACCGAGCACACGCCCATGATCAATAAACCGGCGCCGCCTCTGGCGCGGGTTTCGTAATACGCTTGAATGCGTTCACCACAGTGACCATCGGCTTCAGCGAAATTGGAACCCATTGGCGCCATGATGATGCGGTTACGCAGCTGGAGTGAACCGATGCGTCCGGGTGCCAGCAACTGAGGGAATTTTGTCATTGTTATTTCAGTCCGAGCTCAAGTGATGGAGATGAAGCTTCAGGCCTCGGTCAGCTTCGCAGAAAGTCCAGGCAGGCCTTGTTGAACAACTCGCGGTGCTCGACCTGAACCCAGTGGCCGCAGCGATTGAGCATGATAAAGCGGGCATTGGGTGCATGCTTCAGCACTTTCAGGGCGCCTGAGGCAGGGTTGAAGTTGTCATCAGTGCCCCAGAATCCGAGGATCGGCGCTTGCAGCTCTTCGAGGCGATCAGTCATGTTCGGCACCATCATGGTGGCGAACAGATTACGTGGCTGGTGGATGGCCACGGCCACGCGTTCGGCCAGCAGGTTGTCGTCCAGTTGCGAACTGTCGAACAATTGCAAACTCATAATCCGACGCATTTGTTCAATGCCCAGCGGCCCGGCGCTGTACAACTCGACCATGCGCTGGATGCCGATCATCTTGAAGTACGTTTCGCGTTCTTCCACGCCGCCCGGTGCCATGAGAATCAACTTCTCTACACGCTCGGGTTCTGCCAGCGCCAGGCCCAGCGCGATCGCGCCGCCCAGTGAGTTACCGAGCAGAATCGCGCGTTTGACACCCACCGCCTTGAGAAACCCGGAGATGGTTTTGACGAAAAAGTCGAGATCGTAGTTCACGTCTTCGGGTTTGTCCGAGCGCCCGAAACCCGGCAAGTCCACCACCAGATTGCGAAAGCCGGCGGCGACAAACTGGGGGTAGTTGCCTTTGAAATTGCTGTAGCCGCTGGCGCCCGGGCCGCTGCCGTGCAACCACAGCACGACCGGTCCGCTGCCCTCGTCGAGAAAGTGCAGGCGCAGGCCGTTGTCGAGGGTGACGAAGTGGCCGATCGGCAGTGGCAGGTCTTGTTCAGTCATTACAGGCTCTCCAAATATCAGGCGCTGACAGCGTTCGCCAAAGGGGCGGGCGACGGCGCGATGTGGTTCAGGTGATTACGGTAGCGCGGCAAGGCCATGGCCAGGAAAACCGAGGCCACTACCAGCAGCGACACACAGGACGCCAGGGCATAACGCAGGCCTTCGCTGCCCAGTCGATGGGCGAAGCCGTCACTGAGCATGCCAATCAACAGCGGGCCAACGCCGACACCGAGCAAGGTCATGGCCATCACGAAAATAGCGGTCGCTTGCGCCAGTCGAGTCGCCGGGAACAGATGCGAGATAGCCCCCAGACACGGCGTTGCCCACCACGTACCGAAGAAACTGAACACGCTGTAAAACAGGAACGCTGTGGGCACTGGCGTGTTACCGATTGAAAACGCAGTGCCGACGGGCCAGAGGAAGTAGGCAAGGCCAAACGGGATACTGATCAGCGTGCCGATTAACGGCACACCGATTTGCCAACCCTTGTCGCGGCGCGCCAGACGGTCACAGAGAATGCCGCAAGTGAGTGTGCCCAACGTCGCCCCTGCGCCTCCGGCCACCCCTGCCAACAACCCTGCATCTTGCAGGCTTAAACCGTGGGAACGGATCAGGAAGCTGGGGCTCCAGGTGCCGATGGCATAGCCGGCGATGGCCGCTGATCCCCCGGTCAGTACCAGCCACAGATAAGACGGAGTTTGAAACAGCTCGCGGATAGTCTTGGCCCAATGTGTTTGCACGGCTTGCCGTGGATTGACCAGCATCGTCGGTTTGGGCGCCCGCACGGTCAGCATCAACAGCAAACCGAGGAAAATGCCCGGTGCGCCGATCACCACAAAGGCAGTGCGCCAGCCGTAGTGTTGAGCGATCCAGCCGCCCAGCCCCAAGCCAAAAATAGCGCCCAGGCTGGAGCCCAGCATCAGGACAGAAAGGGCGGTTGAGCGCCGTTCTGGTGGGTACAGATCGGAGACCATCGCCATCGACGGCGCGGTGCCTCCGGCCTCACCGATAGCCACCCCGATGCGGGCGACCACCAGCATCGTGAAACTGGCGGCGAGGCCACAGAAAATCGTCATCAGGCTCCAGGCAATGCAACTGAGCGCGATGACGGGTTTACGCCCGATACGGTCGGACAGGCGCCCCAGCGGAAAGCCGAACACCGTGTAAAACACCGCGAACGTCACGCCTGAAAGCAGCCCGATACCGGTGTCGGAAATGCCGAATTCAGCTTTCACTGGCTCGATCAAAATCGCCATCAGCAGCCGGTCGATGTAATTGAACACGTAAATGGCAGCCAATACGCCTAATGCGTAGTGAGTTCGCCAGGTAGGGCGCACAAATGAATTCACAACGGGTTCTCCCGGTTTTGTTCTAGTTATCGAGTTATTCCACGGACAGGGTCGTGGGTACATCGTCCATTTAGACCAGCTACCGGGTTGGCAGGGAAGAACAAAGCGGAGCAGATTTTTTTTGAAAAATTATTTAAGTACGAGCTGCAGTGCGTCGCCTTGGGTTCTTATACCTCCTGGTTCTGGAACCCATCATGGAAATTACCCGTCAGCCGGCTACTGGTTTTAGCCGATGTGCCGAGCCTGCGGGCACCGGCAAAAGCCCGTCTGCCACAGACAAAGCCGTCGCTGCGGTCAGCGCCCCGACCAGTGTCAAACCAGGCCTGGAACAGATCCAGTCAGTTTTGGGGCAACTGCCAACGCTGGACCTGGACAAAGTCGCAAGCCTCAAATCCGCGTTGGCGGCGGGTGAGTTGGTCACTGACAGTGCAGCATTGGCGGCAGCGATGCTTGTTTATCATCAGGGTGATAGTCGTTGAGTCAGCGTGATCAACTGCTCAGCATCATTGAGCGGGATGTATTGGATGACGTCACGGATTTTGCCCTGCTCAATGAGCAGATGACCCGTCTTCACGGGCTATTACTGGCCCGTGACACGGATGAAATCAACGTGGCCAATGAGAGCATTCTGCTGTTGCTTGATGCTGTACGCGGGCGTGCTCGTCGTCGCAGCAAAGTGTTGGCTGCCTTCCAGCTAGGCGCAGGGAGCCAGGCAATGGATACCCTGATAGGTTACTTGGCGCCCGTCAGGCGATCACGGGTACACACTGCGTGGAAAGAAGTGGTGAGTGGTGCAGAGCGATGCCTTTTGCTGAATGAGCGCAATGGCAAACTATTAGCTTTGCAGAGCGATATAGTCCAGCGGTTACTGGACCCGCAGGCGGGGGAGCTTTACGCGCCGGAGTATTGAAATAATCAGGGGCAGAGTGATCCAACATCCGGAGGTTGCAGGTGCAGGTGCAGGTGCAGGTGCAGGTGCAGTTGCAGTTGCTCTTGCTTTTGATCTTGATCTTGATCTGCCGCCCCTTCGGGAGGCCGAGTGGAGGTTTCGCGGAGTGGGTCGACCGGCATGGATGCCGGGAGAGCTGCGATCGGGCCATGGATGGCCCGTCGCAGCGTGCCCACGGAGCGGGACCGGA
>NZ_SCFI01000023.1:0-1210 GCF_022496705.1 Pseudomonas sp. TMW22091 | reverse complement strand
AGGAGGTGTGATGTGTCCTGGAAAGAGGTGTCCGCCATGGATCTTCGTCTCGAATTCGTCGCCTTGGCCTCAGCTGAAGGCGCTAACATCAAAGCATTGTGCGAGCACTTCAATATCGGCCGCACGACTGCCTACAAGTGGCTCAGACGTTTTCAGTGTGAGGGCAAGGATGGGTTGCGTAACCAGTCTCGTCGCCCCCATACCTCGCCCAATCGAACCGCCCTAGAATCTGAAAAAAAGATCCTGGCGCTCAATATCGAACACACCGGCTGGGGCGCGCGCAAGATTAAGGGATGCCTTGAACGGCGTGGCAGCACCATGCCGGCAGCCAGTACGGTTCATGCCATTCTCAAGCGCAATGATCGTATCGATCCTCAGGCAGGCCTCGTCAAACCGTTCACTCGATTTGAACACGAGCAGCCCAATGACCTGTGGCAAATGGACTTTAAAGGTCATGTGCCCATGCGTACGGGTCGCTGCCATCCATTGACTCTTCTGGATGACCACTCGCGTTTCTTTTTAACTATCGCCGCCTGTGGCAACGAGCAGCGCGACACGGTTCAGGCCCATTTGATCAGAGCATTTCGCCAATACGGACTGCCGAACCGCATGACGATGGACAACGGGGCGCCGTGGGGCGATGAGCCTGATAGCTATACGGGCCTAGAGATCTGGATCATGCGCCAAGGCGTTAAAGTCAGCCACTCGCGCCCCTACCATCCTCAAACGCAGGGCAAGCTTGAAAGGCAACATCGCAGCATGATCAGGGAAGTGTTCAAGGGCATGTGCCTGATTGACCTGCCCAGCGCACAGCTCACGCTGGATGAGTGGCGTCAGGTTTACAACCACGAACGCCCGCATGGAGGTATCGGCATGCAGGTTCCGGCTTCTCGGTACACGTCCAGCTCCAGGGAGTATCAGGAAGTGCTGAATCCGATTGAATACGGCAGCGAACTGGATGTACGAAAAGTGCAGGCCAAAGGTGAGATTTACTGGCACGGTCAAGCCTGGAAACTGGGAAAAGGGTTTGTAGGCGAGCGCGTAGGGGTGCGAGAAGGAGCTCAAGACGGGCAATACGATGTTTTCTGGGGAAGCCATCGTATTGCTCAAATTGACAGAGTGACCAAGGTTGTAATATCAGGGAAATCGCTTCGCTAACTGTTCGCTATGTCTCCGAACAAAGTGTTCGCGATGTCCCCGGTCCATACAC
>NZ_SCFI01000021.1:0-1898 GCF_022496705.1 Pseudomonas sp. TMW22091 | reverse complement strand
GACTGCGTGAAGTCGGAATCGCTAGTAATCGTGAATCAGAATGTCACGGTGAATACGTTCCCGGGCCTTGTACACACCGCCCGTCACACCATGGGAGTGGGTTGCACCAGAAGTAGCTAGTCTAACCTTCGGGAGGACGGTTACCACGGTGTGATTCATGACTGGGGTGAAGTCGTAACAAGGTAGCCGTAGGGGAACCTGCGGCTGGATCACCTCCTTAATCGACGACATCAGCTGCTCCATAAGTTCCCACACGAATTGCTTGATTCATTGTAGAAGACGATAGAAGTAGACCAAAATTGGGTCTGTAGCTCAGTTGGTTAGAGCGCACCCCTGATAAGGGTGAGGTCGGCAGTTCGAATCTGCCCAGACCCACCAATTTTGTTTATGTTGAAAATGCCTGTAGAAATATGGGGCCATAGCTCAGCTGGGAGAGCGCCTGCCTTGCACGCAGGAGGTCAACGGTTCGATCCCGTTTGGCTCCACCATAAACTTGCTTCTGTGTCGTAAAGCTTAGAAATGAGCATTCCATCAAATGATGGTGAATGTTGATTTCTGATCTTTTGATTAGATCGTTCTTTAAAAATTTGGGTATGTAATAGAAAGTTAGACTGGATAACACTTTCACTGGTGTTTATTCAGGCTAAGGTAAAATTTGTGAGTTCGCTCTTAATTGAGCATGCGAATTTTCGGCGAATGTCGTCTTCATAGTATAACCAGATTGCTTGGGGTTATATGGTCAAGTGAAGAAGCGCATACGGTGGATGCCTTGGCAGTCAGAGGCGATGAAAGACGTGGTAGCCTGCGAAAAGCTTCGGGGAGTCGGCAAACAGACTTTGATCCGGAGATGTCTGAATGGGGGAACCCACCTAACATAAGTTAGGTATCTTAAGCTGAATACATAGGCTTAAGAAGCGAACCAGGGGAACTGAAACATCTAAGTACCCTGAGGAAAAGAAATCAACCGAGATTCCCTTAGTAGTGGCGAGCGAACGGGGACCAGCCCTTAAGCTGTATTGATGTTAGCGGAACGCTCTGGAAAGTGCGGCCATAGTGGGTGATAGCCCTGTACGCGAAAACATCTTTGCAGTGAAATCGAGTAGGACGGAGCACGAGAAACTTTGTCTGAATATGGGGGGACCATCCTCCAAGGCTAAATACTACTGACTGACCGATAGTGAACTAGTACCGTGAGGGAAAGGCGAAAAGAACCCCGGAGAGGGGAGTGAAATAGATCCTGAAACCGTATGCGTACAAGCAGTGGGAGCCCACTTTGTTGGGTGACTGCGTACCTTTTGTATAATGGGTCAGCGACTTATTTTCAGTGGCAAGCTTAACCGAATAGGGGAGGCGTAGCGAAAGCGAGTCTTAATAGGGCGTCTAGTCGCTGGGAATAGACCCGAAACCGGGCGATCTATCCATGGGCAGGTTGAAGGTTGGGTAACACTAACTGGAGGACCGAACCGACTACCGTTGAAAAGTTAGCGGATGACCTGTGGATCGGAGTGAAAGGCTAATCAAGCTCGGAGATAGCTGGTTCTCCTCGAAAGCTATTTAGGTAGCGCCTCATGTATCACTGTAGGGGGTAGAGCACTGTTTCGGCTAGGGGGTCATCCCGACTTACCAAACCGATGCAAACTCCGAATACCTACAAGTGCCGAGCATGGGAGACACACGGCGGGTGCTAACGTCCGTCGTGAAAAGGGAAACAACCCAGACCGTCAGCTAAGGTCCCAAAGTTATGGTTAAGTGGGAAACGATGTGGGAAGGCTTAGACAGCTAGGAGGTTGGCTTAGAAGCAGCCACCCTTTAAAGAAAGCGTAATAGCTCACTAGTCGAGTCGGCCTGCGCGGAAGATTTAACGGGGCTCAAACCATACACCGAAGCTACGGGTATCA